>CAYJME010000030.1:0-22507 GCA_964370795.1 uncultured candidatus Brocadiaceae bacterium | reverse complement strand
AATAACAATGAACGGAAAACAATATCCCAATCATTAACAAACATCCTCCTTCACATTTTATATTCATTGTAGAAAAAATATTCCTTAAAACAAAACGTTTCAAGAAGAATTTCTTGAGTTTCTGAATAAATATCAGGTAAATTATAATGAGCGATACATATGGGATAATATACTTTATTATATAACCCTTTCAGGGTTTAATTTTTCGCTATTTCTCTTCCCAGGGCGTTGCCCTGGGCTGTCTTATCACAGCCCTGTGTTAGGGCTGTTGGAAGCAGACGTTGTCTTTGAATTACCCTGACTATCATTTATAAATCCTCATTTGTTTTGTTATGATTAGGCCTGATTTGTTCTCAATTATAGCGTATTTTATTTATAATGTACTACCAACCATCCACTATAAATCACCATGAATACAACAGATCCCGATAAGCTATCTCTCTTCGGTAAAGAATTTACTGTCGGGCATGGAAATAGGGCGTGTCTCCTGCTCCATGGTTTCGGTTGCGGTCCTATTCAAATGAGAGAACTTGGAGACAGCTTAAATAAGTGGGGCTTTACAGCAAGGGGTATCCTTTTGCCCGGGCATTGTGAGACGAACGGTAGTTTTACATCCGTCACATTCCAGCATTGGCAAAGAAAGGTAGAGTCAGAGTATCTTCAGCTCAAAGACAGATACAGAGAAGTTGTTGTAATAGGCTTTTCTCTTGGCGCATTATTAACATTACATTTGGCGTCACACTCTCCCATCGAAAAGGCGGTACTCCTCAGTCCGCCACTCTTCATCTTCCGTGAATATTTACCTATGAATAGCCTTATTGATATCTGCAAAATTTTTATAAAAAGGGTCAAAACGTTAAGAAAAAGATGTTATATAGAATCTGAAGATTTTTCAGGCCTTTTGCATTTCCCTCTAGAAAGATATTTCCCGCTGCAAACCGTTTACGAACTCAAGCAGCTCATGAACACCGTCAAACCAAAACTTAAAGATATAAAATCATCTACGCTGGTAATTCACTCTAAAAAAGACATAATCGCAGCGCCGGCAGGCGCACACTATTTACTCAAACACCTCGGTTCTTCAGATAAAAGGATCGTCTGGCTCAAAAGAAGTCACCACATGATAATGCACGGTCAGGAAAGGAATGTGGTTTTTGAGACTATAAGAAAGTTTTTGCTGGAAAATATCTAAGGCAGCACAGCAGCAATCAACAGGTGCATTTACAGACCATAAACAGTTGGATGGGTCGGGTGAAATTGTACGAGGCGTTTTTGCCCGTTGTTCTCTACGAATGCAAAAGGATTGAGCATATCAAGACAAAAGTCCCCAGCTCTCAAGGCTCAAGAGTCTGTGCAAAAAGCCTACTGTCGTGTCATTGCGAAGGAGGAACGACTGAAGCAATCTCCTCTTTTCATGGATTTAGAGAGAAAGATTGCTTCGCTTCGCTCGCAATGACATGGATAGACGCCTTTTTGTTGATTCTCAAAAACTTACTTTAATTTTTCTATCTTTGCGCCACAAACTTTATATTCTGCTGTTTGTGTGATATTGTCGTAAGCATCCTTCGTAAGCTTGTTCACGGCCGACTCTACAAAGTGCATCGGCACCCAGATAATGCCTTTTTTTACCTTTTCGGAAACTTCGGCACGGGCAGTTATCTCGCCGCGGCGGGTGATAATCTTTACTATCTCTCCGTCAAAAATACCTAATTCCTTCGCATCTGATTGATGTACTTCGACAAAACATTCATTTGATTTATGCACACTACCGGCAGATCTTCTGGTCATGGTAGCTGCATTATAATGATAGAGGGTACGCCCTGTTGAAAGTAATAATGGATACTCTTTGTCGGGGCTCTCTGCCGGCGCACGGTATGGCAATACGAAGAACTTGCCAAGGCCCCGTGAGAATTTCCCTTCATGCAGGAATTTCGTGCCGGGGTGTTTAGCATCCGGACATGGCCATTGAATGCCGGTGTGCTCAATCCGCGCATAATTAATTCCTGCAAACAGAGGCGCCAAACTTGCAATCTCATCCCAAACTTCTTTCGGCGATGGGAAATCCATTTTGTACCCCATACGATTAGATAATTCACACATAATCTGCCAGTCGGGTTTTGTATTTCCTATGGGGTTAATCGCCTTCCGCACCCGTTGCACACGACGTTCCGTATTCGTAAATGTGCCATCCTTTTCGGCAAAACTGGTTGCCGGCAGGACGATGTCTGCATATTTTGCCGTCTCGGACATAAAGATATCCTGAACAACCAGGAAATCAAGGTTTTTTAACCCATTAATCGTGTAATTCTGATTCGGCTCGCTCATAACAGGGTCTTCACCGATTACGTACAGCGCCTTAAACTGCCCTTTGTTCATGCGTTCAAACATAGTTGGTGAAGTGGCGCCCGGCGTCTTCGGTAATTTCACCCCCCATGCCTTTTCAAATTTTTCAACGATAGCAGCATCCGAAAGATACTGATACCCATGCATCCTGTCCGGTAAACATCCCATATCCGTAGAGCCCTGCACATTATTCTGGCCACGAATAGGATTCACCCCGGTACTGCGTTTCCCTATATGTCCCGTTAATAAGGCAAGATTTGCAATTGTTCTTACATTGTCAGTACCGCAGGTATGCTCGGTAATTCCCAGGGTATAGAATATAGCCGACTTCTCTGATTTGGCGTACATTCTGGCCGCATGCCGGATATCTTCTGCAGGAATACCCGTATATTCAGAAGCCTTTTCGGGAGTAATATCCTTTATAAACGCCTTTAACTCTTCGTACCCTTCAGTTCTGGTTTTGATAAATTCCTTATTTTCAAGACCTTCTGCAATAATCACATGCGCCATTGCATTGAGCAACCAATTATCCGAACCCGGTCTTACCGGAAGATATAATTTTGCATGCTGCGCAAACCAGATACGGCGAGGGTCGGCAACGATAAACGTGCAACCCTTCCTCAATGCCTTCTTCATTTCCAATCCCACGATAGGATGCGCCTCGGTTGGATTACCACCGATTAAGAAGATAAGTTTGCAATCCTTGATTTCACCAATGGAATTGGTCATTGAGCCGCTACCAAATGACATCGCCAGACCGGCGACGGTAGGGGCGTGTCAAGTCCGGGCACACTGGTCTACGTTATTTGTGCCAATGACTGCCCGCGCAAATTTCATCGCCAGGTAATTTTCCTCATTGGTACAACGTGACGAGCTGAATACGCCAATGTTATCGGGCCCGTGCTTGGCCTTTATTTCATTGAATTTGCTGGCAATGAGACTCAACGCCTCATCCCACGTTGACTCCTCAAGTTTTCCATTCTTCCTTATCAGGGGATGTTTTAACCGGTCTGGATGATGAATGAAGTCGTACCCAAACCGCCCCTTTACACAGAGGTTTCCATCATTCGGAACAGTTCCGACCTTTGACGTCACCTTTACAACGTGGTTTCCTTTCACATTTAAAAACATGGTACAGCCAACACCACAATATGCGCAGGTGGTTTTGACCTCTTTCAACTCCCATTCCCGTGCCTTGCCAACTGCCTGTTTTTCCACAAGAGAACCTACAGGGCACGTTGATACACACTGACCGCACAACACACAGGTTGTATCCAGGAGTGATTTTCCAAAAGCAGTGCCCGTCTGGGTTCCAAACCCCCGGTTTCTGAAATCTATGGCATAATCCTGCTGTACTTCAGCGCAAATACGCACACAACGGCCACACAGAATACATTTGTCATTATCTTTGAGAATAACGGGATTCCTGTCGTCTTCAATGCCTTTCTTTGGTTCTTCAAAGAACCGGCTCTCCCTTATGCTATATTCGTAAGCAAGATTCTGCAATGTACAGGAACCGCATTTCTCGCATGTCATGCAGTCTTTGGGATGGTCGGAGAGAATTAACTCCAAAACCATCTTTCGTGTCTTCAAAACCTTCTCGGAATCGGTACGGATTACCATACCATCAGTAACTTCAGTGTTACATGAAGTGATGAGAGCGCTTGATGCGCCCCTCTGGGTTTCCACCATGCACACACGGCACGCAGCAAATGGCTCAAGGCGCGGGTCATGGCAAAGGGTTGGAATCCGGATACCAACCGAATTGGCGGCTTGTAAGACCGTCTTGCCTTTATCCACCTCAATAGTCTCACCATCAATCGTGAGTTTTACCTTTGGAATCATTACCATACATCATTCTCCTGCTAATTCCTGGATATAAAAATATTTTTTACTATCCCACTATAACAACATCCACATTCAATTTCTGCCAGACATTCTTTACATCTGAATAACAACATTCACTAAAGCTTGTTTTATTTATTCGTAGATATTCCTAACGCAGCATAGCCGCAACCAATTCCCCCTTATAAAAGTGGGGAGATTGCTTCGGAAAAGACCCTCGCAATGACACAGGGAATGAACTTTCGTTAGTGTACAATAACACCCGCATATCCTACAACCTGGTCATAATCGCCGGTAACATCACCGCTCGTCTCATAACGCACCAACTCGGCCTTTGTCGCCCCTCGCTCCTTTGCGCATACCAGCATGGTAACGGCAGGAAAAATACCGCACATGGTGATATTCATCTCTCTGACCTTTCGGTACAAATTATCCTCATTCAGCGCAAGTATCTCATGAATGGCGATTTTGTCCTTCCTGTTTGCAGACACCTGAGACTCGTGATGTGTCATATCAGATGAGGCAACCACAAGGGCATCTGGCCTTAATTTCTGCAACACCAGAGATAGACTCTTGCCGATATTTTTAAGATCCGCGATATTCCGGGCAGAAATAACCATTACAACAATCCGCACACCAGGATTGAAGTATTGAATGAAGGGAAGCTGCACCTCAGCGGCGTGCTCATATAAATGCGCCTCACGATCTTTCTCTATCAGGTCACAGTGAAGCGCCCATTCGTTTACTATTTCCTCGTCGATCTTAACATCCCCCAGCGGCGTGCGCCATGAACCGCCAGGCCAGATGGAATATGGTGCGCCATAGCCTGTATGATTCGGCGAAAGAATAACCACCGTATCGGGTATTTTAATCTTTGAATACAGATTTCCTGCAACACGGCCAGAATAAACATAACCAGCGTGTGGAGAAACGATACCCAGAGCAGACTGCTTTTCACAGTCTTTCATCACAAAACCTTCGATATCGCTTTTTAAAGAGACCGCATCCCCACTATAAAAACTACCAGCCACAGCCGGTTGTCTTATCATAACCACCCTCATTCCTCATGTATAAAATCACAATAAAAGATTTCAACGGTACAACTAAAAATTGAGTATACTTTAACACGCCGGGATGAAACAGTCAAACTTCTTTTCGATTGATTTTTTATTTGAAGATGCCCTTATAATGGTTTAGAATTTGTAAATATTTTACAAAACACCGTGAGTATGGAAATTCAATAACATTAAGGAGTTAGATTTTGGCAAAGGCATTGGCTTTATTGTCCGGGGGATTAGACAGCACCCTCGCTATCCGTGTTATCCAGGAACAGGGAATCGAGGTGATCGCCCTCAATTTTGTAACGGTCTTCTGTCGTTGTACATCACAGGGAAGCTGTAAGCTTGAAGCGGTAAAGGTTTCAGAAAAGCTTGGTGTGCCCATCAAGGTCATCAATACCACGGAACGTTTTCTGGAACTAGTAAAAAAACCCAAGTTCGGATATGGTAAAAACATGAACCCCTGTATTGATTGCCGCATCAATATTTTCCGTGTTGCCGGCGATTATATGCGTGAGATTGGCGCTGATTTTATTATTACGGGCGAGGTTTTGGGACAAAGACCCATGTCCCAACGGAAAGAGGCTATGAAAATCATTGACCAAGAAGCAGATCTCGTCGGTTTGGTGTTAAGACCTCTCTGCGCAAAACACATGGAACCTACTATCCCTGAAAAAACGGGACTTGTAGATAGAGACAAGTTGTTACAAATCCGCGGACGTTCCAGAAAAAACCAGATTCAGCTTGCCGATGTATTCCAGATTAAGGATTACCCCTGTTCCGCCGGTGGATGCCTGCTTACCGACCCTGAGTTTGCAAATCGTATGAGGGATCTGGTTAATACCTGCGATGCAAATGTAAATGATGTTAATTTATTAAAAGTGGGAAGGCATTTCAGAATCGACAACAATACAAAAGCCATCGTGGGAAGAAACGAGGAAGACAATGAAAGGATAAATACCCTGTGCAGGGAAGGCGACCTTCTCTTAAGCCTGGTTGACATGAAAGGTCCTTTTACCCTTATGCGGGGAGAATTAACGGAAGAAAAGATTCTAACAGCAGCCCGAATAACAGCACGATACGGAAAATCACAACTATTACCGTCAGTAAAGGTTTCCGTAAAAAAAATAAACGATGACCCCTCTGCAAGGATGGTAGAGGTTGCGCCAATGAGCCAGGAAGAAGCGGACACCCTAATAATAAAAAACCCGCTACCAGAAAATAATAAATCACAGATTTCACAAACTACTCACTAATACTTCTCAATAATTACTAACATGAAATTTACCTTTAAAAATCCATTCAAACGATTCAAGAGTGTAACAACGGGTGTTTCATCCATCAGGAAAGTATCCTTTGTCAAAGCCAATAAACAATTTGCCGTAATTTTAGGAGTTGTCTTCATCGTCTCACTCATCATGCTCATCTGTTATTGGTTTTTTAAGGAAAAACCCTATTACGAAAAAATGATGGCGGGAAAGGATGAATTAATAAAAACCCTGAAATTCACCCGTGACAAACAAAAGAAGATTTACGAAAATTCCATTGCCATGTATGAAGCAAAACTGAAAAACGATTATATACTCAAATCCGTTTATGACGAAAAGGTTAATGATTACGAACAAAAACTGACAACGTACAAAAATGATTATATTTCCAAGGAAATCCACGAAAAGAAAATATCAGAATTAGAGAAACGATTAACAGAAGAGTACCAGTCCAAACAAAAATCATTAGAAGAGGATTATGAACAAAAAATTAGCAACCTGGAACAAAAGGTATCCATCCTTGAAGACCAGAATGTCAATCTAAAAACGCCTCTTGAAAAGTCCAAAGAATTTGTCAAGGTTGAAAAGGATTCATTAGAAGACGTCCTGTCCCTTGAGAGAAAAAAGGCGCTCATCCCTTCGATCATTCTCCCTGAAACCAAAAATAAAGCGCTGGCAGCAGATGTATTAAAAAAATTAGTTACCATAAAAGATAAACTGAAAAGTATTGAAGAAATGAATCTCACATTAAAACCTGAGACTTATTTTGAAATGGGTCTCGTTTCTTATTACAACAAACAATATAATGAGGCAATTGAAGCATGGGAGAATGCCGTGTCTCTCAACAAAAATAATATCAAGGCGTATGTATGTCTTGGCATCGTCTATAATGAGCAAAAAATGACTGACAATGCATTAAAAGTTTTACATCGCGCCCTGGAGATCAATCCTAAGTTTGCCACGATACATCTCACTCTTGCCCGTGTCTATGAGCAAAAAGGCAACCTGGACAATGCGATTAGTGAATACACAAAGATTCTGGAAATCAGCCCGGAAGCTATAGACATTTATAAAACCCTTGGTGCCTTGTATGAAAAGAAAGGGTTAAAAGAAGAGGCAAAAAAGTCTTTTGCCCAGTATGAAAAATTAAAGAGCGGCAATACCAAATAAATAAGCACCTTTACATCGGCATTCAATTTTTTGTGATTTTTAATATTTTAAAGCTCAGACAAGTAATCCAATTTATCAAAAATAGACCTATCACCGGGGTTCACCGTGAATAATACTGTAGATACCGAAGAATCGTATATTGAAAACTTCAGGATGTCATTAGGCGCACACCTGGAAGAATTACGACGCAGGGTCGTTTTTTCCATTATTGCAATTGTTTTGTCCTTTATTCTGTGTTGGTTCTTTAAGACACAGATATTAGATGTGGCAAAAAGACCCCATAAAATTGCCATGGCAAAGGCCGCCCTTTCACAAGAATTGCAGGTATTGAGCTATCAGGAAGGTTTTTATTCTTACATGAAATTGTGTTTCATTACTTCGATTTTTTTGGCCTATCCCTTTATCATATACCAGATATGGCAATTCGTAAGTGCGGGACTTTACAAAAAGGAACAGAGGTATGTGCTTTTATTTCTCCCTGTTTCTTATGTTGCCTTTGTGGTGGGCGGTATTTTTGGCTATTATTTGTTAATCCCTTTCGGACTTCAATTCCTCATTGGTATCCTTGGTCCAGGAATTCAGCCCATTATTACCATGCAGGAGTATGTATCATTCGTATTTATGCTGACTGTCGCGCTGGGTTTGGTATTTCAATTGCCACTCGTTATGCTGCTTTTGTCAAAAATAGGCATTATCACACCTGATAAATTTATTGCATGGAGAAAATATGCCATTTTAGTTATCTTTATTATTGCTGCCGTGGTTACACCTCCAGATCCCTTTACCCAGACCATGACCGCAATTCCCATGATCATACTTTATGAACTTGGCATCCTCATAGCCCGGCCCACAAAAAAGGGCTTTATCTTTTTGGGTTCCATTGTCGGGAGTGGGCTAATAGCCTTAGCTGGCACATACTTTTATTTAACACACAAAAGCGGAAGTATCAACCTGCTCAATACCCATGGAGAAATTAACATCTTGTATCCGGGAAGCACAGAATGGAAGAAGCCGCCAAATAAGACACATCTTCAAAACGGTATAACCTTAAAAACAGATACCGGAGGAAAAACAGCCTTTACAACAAAAAACGGGGTTGAAGTGGCGCTTGATTCAAATACTGAAGTTTGCATTATCGATCCCTGGAAGTTACAGCTTAAGTCAGGCCAGATACTTGTTTCTGTAAAGGACGCAAAAAAGACAGATATATCTTTGGAGGTAGACACTCAAAATGGGAGAATACGAACAAACAAAGGCACCTTGAATATCCATGCAAAGAATTTTCTGACTATTGTTACCGCTATAAAGGGCGATGCCACGCTATTATTAGAAGGCGAGGAGAAAAAATTGCTGGAAGGGAGACAATATAAAATGACGATTGGCGGTGAACCGGCAGATATCAGCACAATCATCAACTGGTCCGAAGATGTATTAACAAAACCATAGTAAACTTACATGGAAGTTGAAATATCGCCACTTAGACCAATAAATGCAATGGCTTCATCAACTTCTCTTTGCCCATGCAAAGGCGTATGCGCGCATTATTAACCATCGATTGAAGAAGCCAATGTAATACAAACCAGGCTGTCTTGTAAGTACAATAAGGCTGTAAATCATATTTTTAGACAAAATGAACAGGATACGCAGGATTGTAAACATTTTTGTCCACAAAGACACGAAGGCACGGATAGGAACGATCAACTACAAAAATCATGCACGTCTTTTATCAAGGCTGAGGAAACCTATATTTTTATATACAAGATTTGCCGCTAAAAAATTGGGGGCTTCGTTGCCTGGATTGGGCTTTAATTCCACTACGTCCATACCTATCACATGCCGCTCTCTGTATACCTTACGAAGGAAATTGATGGTTCTGTACCAATCCAGGCCGCCAGGGACGGGAGTCCCGGTTGCAGGCATTATGGAAGGGTCAAAACCATCGACGTCTAAGGAGATGTATACATCTTCCTCTAATGACTCCAATGCATCATCATACCAGTCGTCATTATTATAGATATCTCTCGCATAAAACACCGTCACTTTGTCTTTATTCTTTTTAACAAATTCCAGTTCTTCCCTTGAGGTTACCCGAACCCCAAAGCTGGTCACTTTACATTTTAGATCCTCTACCGCCCTTCTCATGACGCTTGCATGGCTGTACCGGCTTCCGCCAAATTCTTCCATGAGATCAAGGTGGGCATCTAACTGGAGTATTGAAAATTTTTTGTATTTTTCTTTGTATGCCTTTAAAATACCTTGTGAAATAGAGTGTTCACCGCCTAATGTCACTAAAAATTTATTATCTTTTACGGCCACTTTACTGGCATAATATATTTTTTCTATAACCTTTTCCGGGTCGGCATGGATCTCTTCTATATTAAGCGTTCCAACAGTGAAAATACCGGGAGCATATATTTCACCGCATTCGTCGTCGTAGGGCTCCACGTTAACCGATGCGTTTAATATTGCATTGGGGCCCATTTTAGTTCCCGCCTGATACGTCGTAGTGCCATCAAAGGGAACACCCATAATTACAATCTTTGAACGTTTATATGCGTCTCCTTCGCTTTTAAATTCATAGGGAAATGCGCCAAATTGTAATGAACTTAATACATATTTTCTTATTTCACTTAACATATAATACTCCGCAATGTTATACAATCGTGCCTTCGGCTATTTTTTTAATAACTCGCCAATTTCATCATCAAATTCATTTTCTGGCACAAAACCCACATGTTTACTTGCTACCTTCCCGTCCTTGCCATAGACAATCGTTGTTGGATATGCCCTGAGATCGTACGCATCGGCAATGTCACCGCCATCAAGATATACAGGATAATTGATTCCCATTTTATTCATAAAGGGCGGTAATACTTCTTCGCCTTTTTCATCATAGGCAATACCGATAACCGCAACTCCTTTTTCCTTGTACTTCGCATAAATATTGACAAATCCTGGTATTTCTTTCCTACAGGGCGGGCACCACGTTGCCCACAGGTCAACAATAACGATCTTGCCTTTGTTGCTTTCTAAAATACTATTCAACTCTGAAAATTTTATCCTTTTAATACTACCATTTGCAAAGGAGTTGCTCGCGGCAACAAATAACGTTAAGGCAAACACAAAGGTAATACCTATTTTGAATATTTTTTTATTCATATTTCACCCCATTCTTTAAATTGAAATTCCTAACCAGAAAAAAATGTAATAATTCACATAAGAAAATTGTATTTTTCAAACGGCCGTTAATTCACTTGCTGCAAATATCACCTTTCCATTTTTTATGTCCGCATTAATTTCTGTCCCCTCGGGAAATCTGCCTTCGAGGATTTCTATGGAAAGTGGATTCTCAAGCGTTTGCTGAATGGTACGTTTCAACGGTCTGGCGCCGAAATGCGGGTCGTAGCCTTCCTGAATTAACAATTCTTTTACCCTGTCCGTAACGGTTAATTTGAGATTTTGCCTGGCCAGGCGCTTTTGCAGCTCTTTCAACTGGATATCGGCAACTTGTTTTATCAGGTCTTTTGATAAACTGTGGAAGATAATTGTTTCGTCTATACGATTGAGGAATTCAGGCCTGAATTCTTCTTTCAGTGCTTGTTTTACCCGACTTCTCAGTTCCTCTTCATTTTCAGGGCCTGTGAGATCCTGTATCCACTGACTTGCAATATTCGAGGTCATTACAATAATCGTATTTTTGAAATCTACCGTCCGTCCCTGTCCATCGGTCAACCTGCCGTCATCAAAGACCTGAAGCAAGACATTGAATACATCACGATGCGCCTTTTCTATCTCATCAAACAAGATAACGGAATACGGTCTTCTTCTGATTGCCTCGGTAAGACGGCCACCCTCTTCATAACCCACATACCCTGGCGGCGCTCCAATAAGCCTTGCCACGGAGTGCTGCTCCATAAATTCAGACATATCAATACGCACCATGGCATTCTCATTGTCAAAGAGGAAGGCAGCAAGCGCCTTGCACAATTCCGTCTTGCCAACGCCTGTTGGTCCGAGGAACAAAAAGACGCCAATAGGACGATTAGGGTCTTGCAACCCTGCGCGGGCACGCCGGATACCATTTGAAACAGCCCTGACTGCCTCATCCTGTCCAACAACGCGTTCCTTGAGCCGGTCTTCCATTTTCAAGAGCTTTTCCTTCTCGCCTTCCAGCATACGACTGACGGGTATTCCCGTCCATTTCGAAACAACCACCGCAATATCATCGGCGTCAACCTCTTCATTGAGGAGTGATTTGTTTTTCTGCAACTCCTGCAATTCCTGATGTTTTTGTTTCAATTTTTGTTCACATTCCCGGAGGAGACCGTAACGGATCTCGGCCACCCTTCCTAAATTTCCCTCTCTCTGTGCAGCCTGCTCTTCGATACGGGCATGATCGATCTTCGCATTCAACTCCTGTATTTCTTTAATAATTTTTTTCTCATTTTCCCATTGGGTGCGAAAGACATTTGATTCCTCCCGAAGGTCAGACAACTGCTTCTCTATCTTTTCCATACGCTGTTTCGAAGCGGTATCCTTCTCTTTTTTGAGCGCCTCTTTTTCGATCTCTAACTGCATGATCTTCCGTTCTATCTCATCAAGTTCAGCAGGCATGCTGTCTATTTCAATCCTCAATTTAGATGCCGCCTCGTCAATAAGATCAATGGCCTTATCCGGTAAAAACCGGTCAGAAATGTAGCGATTCGAAAGATTAGCTGCGGCGACAATTGCCGAGTCTTTAATGCGAACGCCATGATGGAGTTCGTACCGTTCTTTTAAACCCCTTAAAATTGCAATGGTATCTTCAACTGATGGCTCACCGACGTATACAGGCTGAAAACGTCTTTCTAATGCGGCATCCTTCTCAATATGCTTTCTGTATTCATCGAGGGTAGTCGCCCCTACACAACGCAATTCACCCCGGGCTAATGCAGGTTTTAACAGATTTGACGCATCCATAGCGCCTTCAGCAGCGCCTGCGCCCACAACTGTATGCAATTCATCAATAAAGAGAATGATTTGGCCTTCTTTTTCACTTACCTCTTTGAGTACTGCTTTCAGGCGGTCTTCAAATTCGCCACGATACTTAGTGCCCGCAATAAGCGCCCCCATGTCCAGGGACATCACCCGCTTGTTTTTCAAACTCTCAGGGACGTCGCCATTCACGATGCGTTGCGCCAGACCCTCGACAATGGCTGTTTTTCCGACGCCTGGTTCACCAATAAGAACCGGATTATTTTTTGTCCTTCGTGATAACACCTGAACTACCCGCCGTATCTCGTCATCACGTCCAATCACGGGATCCAACTTGCCTCTGCGGGCCAACTCAATCAGGTCTTTGCTATATCGTTCGAGCGCCTGATATTTTTCTTCCGGGTTCTGGTCAGTAACCCTCTGGCTGCCTCTGATTTCCTTCAAAGATGTATAAATATTTTCCTTCTGAATACCCGCCTCTTGTAATATTCTCCCGGCGCTCGTATTTTTTTGTCCGGCAAGGGCTATCAATAAATGTTCAGTACTCAGGTACTCATCCTTTAATTTACTTGCCTCTTCCCAGGCCATATTAAAGATATCCCGAAGCTCCGCACTCACATACGCCTGGCCAGGCACACCAGTTCCCGTTACCTGAGGTAATTTGTTAACGGCAGCCATCGTTTTATCGAGAACGGCGTTTGTATCGACTCCCAGTTTCTTCAGAAGGGGTACGACAATGCCCTGCTCCTGCGTCAGTAAAACCTCCAGCAAGTGAACCGCCATTATTTGCTGCTGTCTCTTAGATTCTGCCAGTTCCTGTGCTTCCTGTACTGCTTCCTGCGCTTTTAAAGTAAATTTATCAAATCTCATGGTTTTTCATTTATAAAAAATAAAACAAATAAGGGGATTAATCTGAATGATTATTGATTTATTCCTAAAACATCTGACATGGAATACATACCCGGTTTCTTATGAGCTATGAATTTTGCCGCACGGATGGCGCCACGTACGAAGGTGTCGCGGGTATGCGCCTTATGCGTAAGTTCCAGACGTTCTCCTAAACTACCAAATACAACCGTATGCTCGCCAATGACATCGCCACTTCGTATTGCATGCATACCAATCTGATTCATAGGCCGTTCGCCTGTAATCCCCTGCCGGCCATAGATAACATCTTTATCCATCTTTCTCCCGGTCGCATCACAGATTTTCTCCGCGATTCGCAGTGCCGTACCGCTGGGAGCATCTTTTTTAAATCTATGGTGGGTTTCAAAAATTTCTATATCAAAATCATTTCCCAATATCTTTGCCATTTTAGCTACAAGGTCAAACATCGCATTGACGCCCACACTCATATTCGGAGATACCAAACAGGGGATCTTCGGTGAAACAAGTTTTATCTTTTCCAGTTGCTGGGGATTTAACCCTGTTGTTCCAACCACAAGGGCTGTATTCCTTTTTGCGCAAAGTTCTGCAAGCGCCACCGAAGATTCAGGAGATGAAAAATCAATGACTACATCCGTATCAGTATTCAGGGTAACAGTAATCTTGACTTCTGTTTCGCCGCACCCGGCAACTGTCCCCACGTCTTTGCCAAGCAGAGGATGGCCTGGTCTTTCCAGGGCAGCAACTAATTTTAATTCGGGGTCATCAAAAACAAGGGCAGCAATCCTCGCCCCCATTCTACCGCATACGCCATTTATGGCAACCTTAAGCATATATTTTCCTATTCCTTTTGTTTTTTATATCGTTTACTTGCGCTTCTCAGGAAGCTCCGTTCTCTCCATGTCAGGTTGTCAAGACCTTCACGGCTTACCTTTTCAAGGATATTATCTACCCTTGCCCGCATTTCGCGTTCCCTGGATATTTCTTTTTCCTGGTAATACAACTGCAATTTTCCAAGGTACTTTTCCACACGATACGAATACCTGATAAATAAAAATCCATAGAGCAACCCTGCCAGGTGCGCAAAATGTGAGATACTTCCCGTTTTAGGAACAACACAGTTAAAGATCGTTATACCGGCAAAGAACATAATCAGGTATTTCGCTTTAACCGGGAAGAAATAGAATATGATCGTACTATTAGGGTAAAACATGGCAAAGGCAACTTCGACGGCAAAAATAGCCCCCGAAGCGCCTATCAGAGGAGCCCACGGCGTAAAAATACAACAAAATATACCAGCAAAGACACCTGATGTAAAATACAACGTCAGAAATCTTCTTGTACCCAGCACACGTTCGACCTCACCCCCGAACATCCAGAGTACTAACATGTTCAGGATTAAATGCCACGGGTCTGTCGTACTGTGTAAAAACAGGTAGGTAAGAAACTGCCATAACCACAAATGTCCAATGGTATCGGGAGGATAAAGCCAGAATAATTTTGTAAATTTATCGGACGCCGGGTAGCACCAGGGTTTCAGGACAGTTAACCCTGAATGTCCATCTAAGGCAAATTGTGTCGCCCATTGTGAACTTACCGTTGAAAACAACAATTGAAGCATAAACACACTGACATTGGCTATAATCAAAACCTTGATCACGCGTGTCCATTTACTGCCAATACTCATTCCAAATGCAGGTCTCTTATAATGCATTTTTCAGATAATTTCCTCTAACTCCAGTTACCGTAAAGTTTAGCAACACGTACTACCGGTAAATATACTAACCATTTTTCTTGAAAAGTCAAGGAGTTATATGCCGTATTATTTGTCACTTATTGTATAAATATCTTTCTAAAAACGAAAATCCCGCCCAGGAAAAGAATAATATCTGCCCCCCAGAGAACAGGGACAACAGGAAATAAATTGTTTTCTGCCATAACAATGCCGGTAACCACTAAAGGATAATGAATAAACAAAATCACTAAAAAACTTGCGCCAAAACCAACCATAAGGTTTCCACTCCGTAACTTTATTCCGAGTGGAATACCAATAACAATAAAAGCAAGACATGACAATGCCTGAGATAATCGCTTATGCAGGGAAATGTCATTTTTCCGTATTGTTGATTTTTTTTCAGCAATACTCAACTCTTCCTTGCTTGTATCGATCGTTTTTACCAGGTCTTCCCTGCGCTTATTCAATTCAGTAATAGCCTGAGATGCTGTTCTGATATTCCCAGATTCTTCATTCTGTACATTCCTGGCTTTTTCTATTCTTTGTTCTATACTGTAAATCCTCTGTTTCTCACGCTCAATGGTTTCCTTAATCTGCATAATTTTTTTATCAATATCATTGTATACCGATGTCCCTTTTTTCTGCTCCTTTTTTGCCTGAATTAAATTTTCGTTAGCAACAAGGATAAAATTTCTGGCAATCCTGGCCTCATTTTCCAAGCCTTCGATCTTCGATTTCTGTCTCTTTATGTTTTCTTCCGAACGCTTGAGTGCAAGGAGAAGTTTTTCCTGTTTTCCCGACAATTCATCAAGTTCCTTCTGATAGCCCAAATATTCATTCCTTACCCCGCCCCTGTCTTTATATTTTTTAGAAACAGACAACCGCTCAATGCTCTGTGCAATTTCTCTATCCAGTATCCAGTTATTTTTAATAAGCTGAATAGCAGTCATATACTTTGTTGATGTTTCCCGTTTCTTTTCGTTTAAGGAAATTTCAAAGGTAAATTCGTTAAACACGCCGGAACGCGGAATCTCTTCCAGTTTTTTATAATTTGGTTTAATAAATTCTCCCCTGTGTAACGTAACCAGTATTTTCTTTTCCGATTCATTGTATGCGATCGTTCCTTCCTCGGCGAGGGTAACATTGATAACGTATTCATCTGCATACTCAATGACGACGATATTTCTGTTAACGTTACCTTCCACGCTTCCTATATAAATTTGATACGGGTAGATGTCTATCTTTTTCTGAAAGCTCATCAACTTTCCCGTCAGAACATTGTTAATAGCCCGTTCCTGCAGCAGCGTTATTTTGTAACACGAGCGGGGTAAAATCTCCGACGATAATATCGTTGTTATAAAACTAAAAATAAGCCCCATCACCAAAATAGGCGTAACGACGGTGCGTATATGAATACCACTGGCCTGGATAGCAAGGATTTCATGATCGGCGCTCATACGTCCATACGTAATTGCCGTCGCGGCCAGTAAGGCTGGAGGAATGGAATACGGAAATGCCTGGATAAAGAGGTGGGGAATCAGCGCCCGCAATGAGACGATATCCAGCCCCTTATGGAGTAATTGAATTGCAAATCCCAAAAATATCAGGAATTCAAAACACCCTAAGGATGGCAAAAACGTGAGGAACCATTCTCTTACAATGTAACGTTGCAGTATATAACGATCAAATAATTTAGGCATTCGTAAGCTTTATCTATTGCTATCCCAGGAAAGAACGCACCTTCCCCGCAGTGATCATATTTTCCATAATAGTCTCTTCCTTTCCGGAAAGCACGGCCTGAACGATTTGGGAAGTATACTCGCTATGGAGAAGGTTTTCCGTATACGTAATCATGCCCATAACTTTTTCAATATCTTTTGCAATTTTAGGGGAGATCATCTTCGTAACATCCTTATTAAAATAGGAGGCTGCTCGTGAAAGGTCTTCCAGGAACGTTGGATATGCAGACTTGAGAAACAATAAATCCTTTTCCGTCAGATAATGCAAACCCAGGAGTTCCGGCGGCAATCCAATCGAATAAAGCGCAGCACAAAAAGAGATCACCCTCGGCAAGGTAATTCCTTCCACATTTCGTGAATAACCGAAAAGGCCGATATGGAGTTTACGCATCCTCCGCCGCGGCACAAACCGGGCTATGGAGTTAATCAAGGGCGCAAGTTCTTTAATCTGCTCCCGATAAGCAGACGCCAGCCTTTCTGTTATATCCAGGGCAATTTCTTCATCAATGGCCGTAGGCGCTGTTCTTTCGTGATTATTAATTTTCTCAATAGCGTTTCTCACAAGTCCTTCATCATAATCGTATTTGAAGGCAGATTGAATGGTAAAGGTTTGAACACTCGGATATTCCTTTAAACATTCATCTGCCGTTAATGGGGACAAATTTCCACGAAACAGGTTAGTACCCAGGCCCAGAATGGGATAAACCGGAGTCTTTATCTTATCCTGTAAAGCGGAGAGCCTCTGTAACGCAATTTTGACCACTAAAATAGCAGGAAGCATACCATAGTTAAGCGCAGGGTCTGAACGTCCGAGAAATACCCTCTGATAGGGAAACTGCTTATCCTTAAGATAACTCTGGACCAAGACATCTGCAGAGAGCATGTAAGGAATATCCTCAAACAACGGAATCACCTCTAAGGTTTCCGGCTTGAATTCGCCAATCCAGTCCTTTATGGTAATATCATGCTCAAAACACCTCTTATGCTGTTTTCCAACGACAAAGTCGCGATAGTAATAATATACACGGTTTATAGACTCTGCATCGGTAGTCATGGGAAGGATAACTTCAAAGATAGGAGGTACATTGTCCCCCCCGTAAAAATGGCTTGCCGTATCATATGAGCGTGGGGCGCTTTCCAGCGTCTCCAGGAGTATCTTTGCCTCGCCCTTCTCTACTGTTGGATTCGGTGCGCGTAACGTAATGAAGTTGTCTCTGCCAATCCTGTGGTTTTTAAAATAATTATCATACCGGGTCAGGAGCTTTTTAATGACAAATTCATCGACCTCCTTACCCTCGCAGTCCCACATCTGTTCGTCACAATGGAGATGTGAAAAGACATAATATGCCTCCTTGATTTCATCCTCACCCAGAAATGTATTCCCCTGGGTAAAGAATGGCATTGTCACATTATCGGGGTGCTGGGTACTCATTGTTCTTGGAATTTTTCTCATACATGCCACCTCATACTTCGCATTTACGTTGTACCGTTATTGCAGGAGAATCTTAAAAATGATACTATTAGTTTAAAGCTAAGAAAAGTTTGACTTTCATGTATGTCAACTCATGTCTATTCCTGGTAGAAAAAATATGTTTTTTAATTATATAGAAAAAAACTTTAATTTCATTAAATTATTTAAATATTAAAATTTTTCCTTTGACATTTTTTTGTTTTAATTAGATGACTATTTGTTTATAATCAATTCTAAAGCGTAGCTTTTACTCATTATTTTAGTCGTTGAATTGACAAAAACATTGGTTTTCCGTTAAGCAAAATTATTACGACAAAGGTAAACCCTGAGTGATCAGGGGGCGCAAAGTGTAGGATCTCTGACGAAGTAACCTTTAGATAAGAATTACCTGTAAGATAGCCTTACTGCCGAAGATGTATTGAAAATATATATCTCTTAGCAGTAAGGTTTTTTTTTAATAAAATGAAAGGAGGTACGTGGCAATAAAATAAAATTTATTGATACGTTTTTGTTCAGTATTTTTAGCCATCTTACTCAATACTTAAAGGAGGTACACAAATGAAAAAATATATACTTTTTTCTTTTGTCATAGCTATAGTAACAATAATGTTTTATGGGGTAAATCATGCCCAGGGAGCTACCCCTCCTGAACCAACTTACGGAACGGCTACGGTTGATGGTGACCCAAGTGAATGGAACCTCGCAGAAGATGGGACAGGTGACTTTTTTGCCGATATGTATCGAGCTTCAAAACCTGAAAAACCCGTAGAGTCGAAATTATACCTGCGATACGATTGTAAAACAAACATCCTTTATGCACTTGTGTTGAGCATAGATCCTGATACTATTCCTATTGTTGTTTCAGGAGACGATGCCTTTATTAAGTATGACAATCCAAATCCACCACCACCACAATCAAAAGTCATAGATGGTAATTCAGCAACTTTTACATGGATTGAGCAAGGATATGATAGTGATCAAACGCACGCAAAGGGTTGGGAAGCATCTGGAACCCTTGATGTGGGAAGTTATAAGATTAATGCCAGCACCAACGTATTCGATGAGGAGACACAAACATCGGCAGTGAATGACAGAGAGGTTGACCTTATCCTCAATTGCAAACCCAATGCGATTGAACTTAAATCATTTAAGGGTAAATCAGGTGGTAACCTTAATGTTGAATTAGAATGGGAAACGGCTTCTGAAATCGAGAATTCCGGATTCAACCTCTATCGTGCACGAGGTAATAAAAATGGCAAATTTGGTAAATATGTAAAGATTAATGGCGACCTTATACCATCCACAGGTGGTACAACCGGGGACCACTATATGTACGAAGATCAAGTAAGCAAACCTGGTAATTATCGTTATAAACTTGAGGACGTGGCGAATGATGGGACAAGCACCAGGCATGGTCCTATAAAGGTAAAAGTAAGAAAAAAGTAAGTTTCTCCCGTAGCCTGGAATGAAACTGAAATGACTTTGATTATTGGAGGAGTTGACAGCCTTGCTGTTCAACTCCTCCAGAGGGTAATACGTCACTTCCCGTATTACCCTCTGGAGGAGTTAATAACAGAACATTTTTAGTAGTAATTATTCTTAACAAAGTTTTTTCTCCAGCATAAATTTATTCAAAAAAACTATCTCGAAAAAGGTAAACCCTGAGTGATCAGGGGACGCAAAGTAAAGGATCTCTGTAGATATTCATTTATCGTAGTGTTAGAGACAGCCTTACTGCCGAAGATGCATACAGCATATATCTTTCAGCAGTAAGGCTTTTTTTGTTTATACAAAAAATTAAGTTTGTACTGATTTTAAGAGGGGTGTATCCCATGAAAATAAAACACGAAGGCGATACAAGAAATATTTTTTTCAAAAGATACATTTTTTTGAGTGTATTTATATCGGTATTGTTCGGCCTGAATATCATTTACCCATACACAACAAGAGCACAATCAACGTTTCATAAGAACATCAAGGTAATACGTTCTGACCGGCATACACTTGAACTTGAATTAAAGGTGGGTAATTTTCGGACTGAAATGACCCAACACGGAGGTCAAACATACCAGAGATTTATTATTCCGGACATGGTGCAAAATATCCGGCCGGGAGAACCCCAGGTTCCAACTTGTGGCGCACTTCTTGGTATTCCATCCGACAAAGATGTTAAGATACAAATCCAGAAATCTCATTATAAAACATTAAAAGGACATCGTCTTTATCCCGCGCCGGATTTCAGGGTAATCGGGAACAATCCTGATAATTTATCTGACGGAAAAATAGAGCAGGAATTTAGCCTGAATCAGGATATTTACACAGCAAATACTTTTTACCCTCATACCATAGCAGATATGGATTACACCGGTTATTTACGGGATCAGCCTGTAGCGCACGTCCAATTTTACACCGTGCAATATAATCCTGTAACAGGAGAAGTACGTCTTTACCAGCATATTCGCGTTAGAGTTACCTGGAATACTGCCCATGCCCCAAAATCACAAACATTTCGGGGATTTAGTCAGGAATATGAAGATGTGTTAGAAAACACCCTTCTGAACTACAGATTTTTAAACCGTTCTCCTCATACTCTTAAAGCGCCGTTAAATCCTTTCAATAATGATACGAAAAATATTCTTTCTTTAGCGCCCTCACCAACTCTGAAGATTGGTGTTCAAGAAGATGGCATCTATAAACTCACCTACGCAGATATCACAAACGGTGGATTCAGTCTATCGAATGTTGATCCGCGCACGATCAGGATCAGCAACCGTGGCACAGAAATTCCCATCTATGTTTTTGGTGAGGAAGATGGGGTGTTCGACACTACCGATTATATCCTGTTTTTTGGCACTGCCATAACTGACAAGTATACTTCCAGGAATGTCTACTGGCTATCGACAAGCGGAAATAATGGCCTACGAATGAGTACGCGGAGCGGGACGGTTTCTGGCAATGCCCCGATTGCGACTCAATTCCCTGCCACGCTCCATGCAGAGACAGATACTTACTATTGGCAAAGTGTCCCCAACGGAAAAGACCAGGATCACTGGTTCTGGGGAAACAAATTAACAGCGCCAACGGCAATGAATTACCCACTGATATTAAATAATATTTCTTCAGCCGCAGATAAAGTCCATGTGCATGTTCAATTACGAGGCTACACAACGATAAGCAACATTAATCCCGACCACCACACAAGGATATATCTCAACAACAACCTCATAGACGATAAACAATGGGATGGGCAGACAGTTTTTGATCATGACGTATCTATGCCTCATTCTTATCTCCTTGAAGGCACCAATACGGCTCGTGTGGAACTTGTTAAAGATACAGGCGCCACGGTAGATCAGGTTTTTCTCAACTGGATAGAAATTAACTATTTTGATACTTACGTCGCAGAGAATAACAAACTTGTTTTTACTACACCATCATCAAATACCCTGCAATTTGATGTTACCGGCTTTACTCAGAGTGATATCGGGGTTTTTGACATAACAAATCCGAACAATATTGTTCTCATTACTGATACCCGGATAATAACCTCCGAGAATGGCCTCTCTACGGTACAGTTTGAAGACACCCCACCTCAGGAAACACGATATCTGGCGCAGTTATCAACGCAATATAAAACGCCCGTGACCATTGAAAAAGACCAACCATCCACCTGGAAGTCTCTTGCTAACGGCGCAGATTATATCATTATTACCCATGACGATTTTTACACCAACGCTTTAAAGTTGGCTAATTATCGGAGCACTTCAGGATTGAGGGTGGTTACCGTAAAAACCAGCGATATCTATGATGAATTTAATTACGGCATCTTCACCCCACAAGCTATCCGGGATTTTCTGACCTATGCATACCATAACTGGGTAGCCCCGGCACCTCTCTCTGTACTCCTTGTCGGTGATGCTTGTTATGACTTCAGGGACAACCTGAAGACAGGCACAATAAATTATGTACCTTCACCGATTATCGAAACAACACTCATAGGAGAAACTCCTTCAGATAAT
>CAYJME010000029.1:0-22921 GCA_964370795.1 uncultured candidatus Brocadiaceae bacterium | reverse complement strand
GCTATGAATTGGCCCGTTCACCTGATCTTATCACGCTGGGCGATGTGATTCGTGCTCTTGATGGGACGATTGCGCCGGTAAATTGTGTCAGTCAAATGTCTTATGAGTCATGTTCAGAAGAGTTGACGTGTGTTATTCGTGGAGTCATGATGGATATCCGAAATGCTATCACCGATGTGTTGGATACCATGACATTTGCGGATATGTGTAAACGTGCTAAAGATTCTTTAGAAAAAAGAGAGAATAGCTCTCTATCGTATGTGATTTAATTTTTATTTTCAACGAATGTCTATCAGTATGATAGAGCTTGTGAGCTAGTATGAGAAGACATTTTCAATAAGTTTATTAACAGGAAAAAGTGAATATCTTCAGATTTTTAGCTGTCTTGTGTCTCCTGTTTTTTTCAATCGTTCAGGGTGTTGGGTGTTCAAAAAAGGCGAACAATAATACAATCCATGTGGGTTATTTTCCTAATATTACTCATGCGCAGGCTGTTATTGGGTTGGCAAATGGCGCCTTTGCATCGCATGTAGGCCCGGATGTTAAGATAAAGTCAACCTTGTTTAACGCTGGCCCATCTATTATTGAGGCCGTATTTTCGGAGGATATTGATATTGCCTATGTAGGGCCGAGCCCTGCAATCAATGGGTATGTGAGGTCAGGTGGTAAGGCGTTTAAAGTGGTTTCTGGTGTGGCAAGCGGTGGAGCATTGTTTGTAATCAGACCGGATTCCCATATAAAAAAAGCTGCAGACCTTTCTGGGAAGCGGATTGCATCACCCCAGTTAGGAAATACACAGGATATTGCCCTTCGGGAGTATGTAAGGAAAAGTGGTTTAAAACCCAGAGAAAGGGGCGGGACGGTTGATATCTTTCCTTTACGTAATCCTGATATTTTAAATCTCTTTATGAGAAAACAGATCGATGGCGCCTGGGTGCCGGAGCCATGGTGTTCAAGGCTTATCCGGGAAGCGGGCGGCGAGATTTTTCTTGATGAGAGCACCTTATGGAAAGATGGGAGGTTTTGTTCAACGTTAATAATTATTGGGATGAATTTTTTGAACAACCACCCTGACTGGGTGAAACAGTGGCTTACTGCGCATGTTGAAATTACTCAATGGATTAATCAGCATCCCAAAATGGCGAGGAAGGTTCTTTTTGAACAGATTAAGGCAATTTCAGGAATATGTCTTCCCGAGGAAATTATCAGCGATGCTTTATCACGGGTAGTGTTTACGTATGACCCTGTTGCCACTTCTTTATATTCGTATGCGGATATGGCATATAGCGCCGGTTATTTAGGAGAGCGAAAGCCCGATTTACTTGGATTGGTTGATTTGCATATACTGAATAAAGTGCTTGCAGAGAAGGGATTGCCCGCTGCGGAAGATTTACCGCTTATGGGTGAAGAAAAATAATTTAAAGTTATTGGGGAGGTAGTAAATTGGTTACAGAAAGCGTAGGTATTGGAAATATCATTGATGTAGAAGATGTAAAGGTAGAAAGCAGGGCACAGACATCTGTAGGTGGTATTATGCCAAAACTACGCATTCAGCATGTATCGAAGTCGTTTCAATCAAAACAGGGACTGACCTATGTGCTGGAAGACATTAACCTTGAGATTCAACCGGGGGAATTTGTATGTATTGTAGGTCCCTCGGGATGTGGCAAGACAACCCTGTTGAACATTGTTGCAGGGCTTGAAAAGGCCGATAAGGGGGAAATATGGGCGAATGGTTCAAGAGTCAATGGCGCCGGTACTGATCGGGTTGTTATATTCCAGGAGGCGGCTCTTTTCCCGTGGCTCAGCGTTGTAAAGAATGTTGAATTTGGCTTGAAATTGAAAGGTATTGGCAGCCGTGAGAGGCGGGAGATGTCATTGGAATATCTCAAGATGGTTCATCTCTCGAAATTTCAGCATGCCCATGTCCATGAATTGTCGGGAGGGATGAAACAGCGTGTTGCTATTGCCAGGGCGCTTGCCATGAATCCTGAGATGCTCCTTATGGACGAGCCGTTTTCGGCGCTCGACGCACAAACAAGGTGGATTCTCCATTACGAGTTGCAGAATATATGGATGAAAACGAAGAAGACGATTATGTTTATTACCCACAATATTCGCGAGGCGGTATGCCTTGCGGATCGAATCATACTCCTTTCTACCACGCCGGGAAGGATTAAGAGTGAATTTTTTGTTGAGTTACCAAGACCGCGGGATGACAATGACGTCAATGTTGCAGAATATTCTACCAGGATTATGAAAGAATTGAAGTCAGAGATCAATAAGGTGGTAAAGTGTGAGATGGATACGGATTCATGTGTAGAGTGTGATATAAAGTGCACAACGGAAGAGCCTGCAAAAACGGATATCGGAGGAGGGATTTAGGATGAGTATCCTGAAAAGGGTTATATTCTTTGCCTTATTGGTTGGATTCTGGGAATTATTATACAAGTGTGGAATCTGGCCGGAGTATGTGCTTCCTTCTCCTGTTACGGTATGTAAAACCTTGCTTCGCGGATTTCATGACAAAACCTTTCTCTTTGGTATCGCAATCAGTATGAAGAGAATTGCCATTGGATATGGTCTTTCTATTGTTACGGGTATTTTCTTAGGATTGCTTATTGGAAGGGTCAGGATTTGCGAAGAAACGCTCGGTACGCTGGTTTCAGGTTTGCAAACGTTACCCACGATATGCTGGTTGCCCCTTTCTCTGCTCTGGTTTGGTTTGAATGACAAAGCGATCATATTTTTAGTTTATATGGGTGCTGTACTTTCCATTACGATTGCAACGGAATCAGGGGTAAAAAGCGTGCCACCCCTTTACATGCGTGCAGCAAAGACCATGGGTGCGAAAGGATGGAAGTTGTATTTTGAGGTAATTATTCCATCATCACTCCCCCACATTGTTACCGGCATGAAGCAGGGATGGGCATATGCCTGGCGTTCATTGATGGCCGGTGAGTTGTTAATTGTAGGTTTGGGGTTAGGACATCTCCTGATGGTTGGGCGGGAGCTTAATGATATGAGTCAGGTCATTGCCGTGATGATCGTGATTATTGTGATTGGTATTATCGTTGATCGATTATTTTTTGTTAAAGTTGAACAACGTATTCGTGAACGCTGGGGACTGGCTAAAGGATAAATCTACATATCGACTTCAACAGGGAGTTCCATATTTTGCATGGAAGCCTGTATGAGCGCCTCACGGTCGATTTCGTCTTCAGGCTGTTTAATCCTGTCCGCATTCCTTTCGACAAATCGTACACCCTCGACTCTGTATTTCTTTTTTAAGGTCTCGCATTTGGGGCAGTCGGAGGCTGTATAGATGTATTTCATAATAAATCTCCTTTGGTTATAAAAGGGTGTATAAAAATTTATTTGGGCAGATGCAAACAACATAAACAGGAAGATATTTTACTAAAAGGTGATGCTCTTTCAAGGATAATTTTCGTGATAATTGTTTGACGGGATATATCATATTTGTTATATTCCTTGAAATTGAGAAAGGATAGATATTATAAAATATGAGAATGGTTGGATTACTCATAGCAGCGATAATTGCTGTATGGGTGTATATTGACGCAAAAAATAGAGGCTACAAGACCCTTCCGGCGGTAGGCTGGATGCTTGGGGTATTTTTGTTAATGATCGTGTTTTTACCACTGTATTTGGTTCTGAGGGGAAGGCGACCGAAGAAGATGGATATTTTAATGCCGTGTAAATATTGTGGAAAATATTATGAAGGAGCGCCGACCTACTGCCCTCATTGTGGGCATAAAGTAGGCGGGTATTCGTTTAATAATAATGAGGATAATAATATATGAGTTTGAAAGAAAAAATAACAGAAGACTTAAAAACCTCCATGAAGGCGCAGAATAAATTAAGGACATCGGTATTACGTATGATGCTTGCCGACATTAAGATTGCCGATACTTCCGGTAAACCGAAAGACCAGATTGATTACGTGGAGGTCGTGCGCGGGTATCTCAAGAAACTCAAAAAGACACGCGAAGAGTATGAGAAACTCAACATCCCAGACAAAGTTAAAGAGCAGGATGACGAAATTGCCATTGTTGAGGAATACCTTCCAAAGCAATTGTCTGATGACGAGATAAAAAAGATTGTGAGCGAGGTTGTTGCGGCTGGTAAATTCACCGCAAAAGAGATGGGCATTGCGATGAAACAGATTATGACCAAGTACGGCAGTCTTGTGGATGGAAAAAAGGTGCAGGTGTTCTTAAAAGAAAAACTGGGGGCCTGAAAATATGCATTTTCGTGCCAATACTATAACGCAGCGCGACAGAAAAACTGTTTGGAAGGAATTCATGCATGGGTATTGTGTATGCTGAATTAATCTTAATCAACATTGAAGACATGGGGTTATTGAGAAGAGGTTACCTTTAGGAAGAACAGGTAAGAAAAATGAAGGTGAATAGCCTTGTGGATTCTGGGGCTTATATGCTGGTAATTCCTGAGCATGTTAAGTTACAATTAGGCTTGGAAGTTGTTGAACAAAGGGAGGTAGAGTTGGCAGATGGAAAAACAAACCTCCGTGATGTTGCATGTCCTGTTGAAATCAGATTCGCAAATAGAAGGGCAGTGAGCAATGCCTTTGTTATGGGAAATGAAGTATTGCTGGGGGCAATTCCTATGGAGGAATTGGATGTAGTTATTGACACACGAAATCAAAAATTAATAGTGAATCCTGAAAACCCCACCATGCCTAAGATGAAGATAAAATAGGAATATCTCATGTTATTGAATCTTTGCCTACCAGTTCTTTCGTGCAGGTGCATTCAATTGAAAGCGCCTGTGATACACGGCTTTTGTCTCTATATACCGTGATACCCTTGCAACCGCTTTTATAGGCTAACAAGAATACCTTTTTGACATCGTCAACCATTGCCTCTTTGGGGAAGTTAATGGTCTTGGAGACGCCACTATCAATATATTTCTGGCAGATGGACTGTATTTTTACATGATATTCCGGTGAGACGTCTTGTGCCGTGATAAATATCTTTTTTACACCTTCGGGGATGCCTTTTATATTTTGTATTGATCCCTCCTTTGTAATCCTTTCAATCAGCTTTTCCGAATAAAGACCCCGTCTCTTTGCGATTTCCAGGAAGTACGGGTGTATCTCTGAAAGTCCGCCTTCTACGAGGACATGTCGTGTATACGCAAGGGCAAATAAGGGTTCGATGCCACTGGAACAATTGGCGATGATGCTGATCGTGCCTGATGGCGCAATGGTGGTTCGGGTGGCGTTTCTATATTGAGGACCATTCTTTTGTGCATAGATACTTTTCTGATAGTTTGGAAAGACGCCGCGTTCTTCGGCAAGTTTCATGGATGCCTCGTTTGCCTTCTGTGATAAGAAACTCATAAGCTTATCAGTAATCTGAATAGCCTCCTCAGAATTATAAGGAATTTCGAGTTTGATAAGCAAATCAGCATACCCCATTACGCCCAGGCCTATCTTTCGGTTCCCCTTTGTGAGATGTTCAATTTGGGGCAAAGGGTATTTGTTCATATCGATGACATTGTCGAGAAAGTGTACGGCGATCTCAATGACCGACTCCAGGTGTGGCCAGTTAATTTCATAGCAGTCATTTTTCAAAGCTACCATGTGAGAAAGATTAAGAGAGCCTAAGACGCAAGCTTCATAAGGTAAGAGCGGTTGTTCCCCACAAGGATTTGTGCTTTCAACTTCTCCGATTTGCGGGGTGGGATTGGCAGCATTAATGGTATCGAGAAAGAGGACGCCCGGCTCTCCATTTTTCCATGCCGAATGTACTATATGCGCAAAGAGTTCTGCTGCTTTCAGGATTTTTGCAACGGTTTTTGTTCTTGGATTAATCAAAGGGAAATCCTGATTCTGTTCAACGGCTCGCATAAATGCATCGGTAATTCCGACTGAGATATTAAAATTTGTCAGGGTTCCCTCTGTTTGTTTAGCATGGATAAAGTCGATAATATCGGGATGGTCTACCCGTAAAACGGCCATATTTGCTCCGCGCCGAAAACCGCCCTGATTGATTGCCTCTGTGGCTTCATTAAAGACCTTCATGAAGGAAAGAGGACCACTGGAACGCCCGCTTGAAGAGCTTACGATGTCATTTTTTGGTCGTATACGAGAAAACGAAAATCCCGTGCCGCCGCCGCTTTTGTGAATGAGGGCGGCGTACTTTACGGTATCAAAGATGCTTTCGATGGAATCGTCTATGGGAAGCACAAAACAGGCTGCTAATTGTTGCAGGTCTCGTCCCGCATTCATCAAGGTGGGGGAGTTAGGCATAAACTGAAGGGTACTTAAAAGGTCGTAAAATTGTTCCGCGAGAGATACAATATCGGCCTTTTTGTTGTAAAGCAAGTCAGCCGATGCAATGTTTTTGGCTATGCGTCGGAACATTTCTTCTGGTGATTCGACCGGAAGGCCTGATGCATCTTTTTTCAGGTACCTTTTTTCAAGGACAAGACGGCCATTGAGTGATAAGGGAATTGTTTTTGTAGTCATAATTTTCAATAAAAATTATAATAGATAGAACAGGAATTTCAATGTTTTAGAACGAAGCGGCTTATCATCCTACATAAAAAGACATTTCCGTAAACAATTTGAAAAATTCCAAGAATAAACGCAGGTGTCATGGACTGTAGCGGTAATTCATGGATTGCCGCTGTATGTTGTTGAAAGACGCTTTCAACTATTAATGTTTTCAAAAAGACTAAACTGGTACGTTAAATGATCATCATGCAATCACCATAGCTAAAGAAACGATAACCTTCCCTGATGGCAGTTTCGTAAGCGTTCATGATGTTATCCCTCCCTGCAAAGGCTGAAACGAGCAGTAATAATGTGGTTTTCGGGAGATGAAAGTTCGTTATTAGTATGTCAACGTATTTAAAATTGTAGGGAGGGTAAATAAATAAATTTGTCCAGCCGGAGAGTTGTGGTGTTCCATTATTTCCGGCAATGGTTTCAAGAACCCGGCAGGAAGTGCTTCCCGTTGCAACTACTCGTCCTTTTTGATCTCGGGTCTTTTTTATCTTCCGGATACCCTCTTCGGGACATTCATAGTATTCTCTGTGCATGTGATGCGCCCGGATATCTTCTGTTTTTATGGGAAGAAACGTGCCTAAGCCCACATGGAGGGTAATGAATGCTATTTCCACCCCTGAATGCTTTATCTTCGCAAGGGTTTCAGGGCTGAAATGCAGCCCTGCCGTGGGGGCAGCAATGGCGCCCTCCTTTTGAGCAAATACCGTCTGGTAACGTTCCCTGTCAAAAGGGGATAATAGGTCATTGTTTCTGGGTCGTTTTATGTAAGGAGGCAGAGGCATTTTTCCAATTTGCCAGAGGAGTTCCTTTATGTTTGTGTTGCTGTTGAAAATAAGGGACCACGAACCATCTTCAAATTTTTCGGAGAGATTCAGAGAAATTGTGTCATGGTTAATATTAATTATCTCGCCTTTTCTTAATTTTGCGTTTGATTTGATAAACGCCCGCCAACGATTTTTTTCCTGCTCCTCGATCAATAACAATTCAACGGAAGCCCCGCTGGGTTTTTTCCCAATGATTTGTGCCGGCATAACCTTTGTGTTATTCAGAACTAACAAATCTCCGGCTAACAGATAGTTTGTTATCTCGTGAAATTTCCGATGTTCTATCTTGCCGGTATCCCGACGCAAGACGAGGAGCCGGGCGTCATCTCTATTTTCTAAAGGTTTCTGGGCGATTAATTCCCTGGGAAGACGGTAGTCGTACCCGGATAACTGGGTACTCATTTCTTGCGATTTAGATCTGGAGATATTCATAAAATGCTCATAATATCAATGTGATAATTATAATCAAGATGTATACACAGGGGAAGTTAAAAAAAAATTTGTAAAACATAAAATTTGAAAAAATATGGAAAAAAATAAACATACTACATATAGAAATGGTTAATTAATAAGATACAACATATTCGAGTAATATGAGATTTTAAAGGCGTTGTTTTGGGAGGGGGGAAAAATAGTGCTTGACAATTTCTAAAAAAAGATTAATGTCTTAGCCATTTGTGGTATTAAGTGGTGAAAAGTGGGGAAAAGGGATAATCGTATGTTCACCGGTGAGTACCATCACACAATTGATGACAAAAATAGGCTAGCCATACCAGCCGCTCTTCGCGAAGGTATAGATACGAAGATGGATGGAAAGGGTTTTTTCGTAACCCGCGGGCTTGATACATGTCTTTTTATGTATACGCCCAGGGTATGGCAGGGCGTCGTTTCAAAAATTGAACAACTCTCCTTTACCAATAAGAAGGCGCGTCAATTCCAGCGTCTTTTTTTCTCTAAGGCACAGAAGATTCCCGAATGTGACCAGCAGGGGCGTATATTGATTCCTCAATATCTGAAAGAGCTTGCCAGGATTCAGAAAAATGTAGTGATTGTGGGAGTAAGTAGTCGTATTGAGATTTGGAATGAAAACAGCTGGAAGGATTTTGAAACAGAACACAATGCGGCGTACGAAGAGATTGCGGAAGAGCTCTTCCACATCAAGAATCCTTCTGTTGATATTGATATAGAATAAACGCGATTCCCTCCATAGAGAGAAGAAATTCAATGGGTGATGAAACAAACGGTACCCCTCATATACCAGTAATGGTAGAAGAGGTAGTGAATTACTTGCATTTGCAATCGGGACAGCGCATTTTGGACTGTACGGTAGGCGCCGGAGGGCATGCAATCAAGATAATGGATAAAATCAAGCCTGGTGGAATATTAATTGGCATTGATAGGGACGCTGAAATACTGGACATAGCCGGGCGCTATTTGGAAAAAACGGGAAATGCATTCAAACTTTTCCATGAAGATTATGCAAATGTAGATGAAGTGTTGTGCCAGGCGGGAATTGATAAGGTTGATGGAGTCCTGGTTGATTTAGGAGTATCCTCTCTGCAATTTGACCAGCCGGATCGTGGTTTTAGTTTTTCAAAAGAAGGGCCGCTTGATATGAGAATGGATCGTTCGCGAGGCGTTACAGCGCGGGATCTCATCAAGAGGCTCTCTGAACAGGAGTTGCAAACGTTATTCTGGAAGTATGGCGAAGAGCGATGGTCACGGAGGATTGCAAAAGCTATTTGGAACGAGCGACGGAAGGGTAATATTAATTCAACAAGGGATTTGGCCGCAATAATCGAGAGAGTCGTTCCGCGTGGGAGGTGTACAATCCATCCGGCAACACGGGCTTTTCAGGCGTTGAGAATTGCCGTTAATAAAGAATTGGAAGGTTTAGAGATTTTTTTGAATAAAATTCATAATTTTATGACCGCGGGGGCTCGTATTGTAATTATAAGTTTTCATTCGCTTGAAGACCGTATTGTAAAGCACACATTTATTGAGAAGGCGAAACAGAATATATTCAGGGTAGTAACAAAGAAGCCTGTAATTCCAAAAGAGACTGAAATGGCAGAAAATGTCAGGTGCAGGAGTGCAAAGCTCAGGGTTGCGGAGAGGATTTGATATGGGTGTATCAAGGATATTATTGGTATTTGCAATTGTCATAGGCATGGCGATATTTGTAGTATGGGAACGGAATGAAGTTATAGGGATAGGGTATCAGGTTGCTGCCTTGCAAAAGAATTGTGAAGAGTTAATAGAAAAAAACAGGAAGTTGGAATACCATGTAAAACGTCTCAAATCGCCTGAAATTATCGCCTATAAAGTACAATCATTCAGGTTGCCGCTTGTTCCACGGGAAGAAACAACAGGTATTATTATGATGGGTCAAACAAAGTACAAAGAGAACATGATGAATGCTGTGAAGGCGAGTTCAAATAAAGGTTTGTATACGCAAAAAAATTCTTATTCGGATTGTTGTTCGTTGCACAATTAAGATATACGCAAAAAGTAGCTTATGGAATGCCCTCCTCCCGGATGCTTTCGGGGCAAATGTTTCCTTGTCTCGAAAGCGTCCGTAAAATTTGATATAAGAATGAATAGTGGTAAGTGTTTGATTTTTTGGAATTATTAACGTGCTTCCTTTAAAAAGACATAAATTTCTATTGAATGTCATTGGCTGCGTTCTCATCATCGCATTTGTTGCGCTTGCCGTGCATCTTGGGCGAATTCAGGTCGGAAGCCATGATGAATTCAGCAAAAAGGCCAGAGTACAGCAGTGCAAAAAAATTGAATTGCCGGCGAGAAGAGGCTCAATTCTGGACCGCAACGGAAATACCCTTGCCGAATCTTTACGAGTTGCTTCAGTTTATGCGGACCCGGCCGAAGTTGAGGATGTTCGTAGCGTATCATATCAATTGAGCAGGGTCTTAAAGATTAACTCATCAAAAATAGCAAAGCTGCTGAATAAAGGCAAACGGTTTGTCTGGATTAAACGAAGGGTCGGGGATGATGAGCTTGCCGCAGTTTCAAAATTGTCTTTAAAAGGGATATATACTACCTGCGAGTATCATCGTTTTTATCCGCGCAAACAACTGGCCAGCCACATTCTCGGCTTTACCGATATTGACGGAAGGGGACTCGAAGGCATTGAGTTGTTATTTGACAACACATTATCCGGTGAAGCTGGATACAAACTTGTTGATCGTGATGCGTTACAACGCCCCATTGCAACCCCGGATGCAGAGGTAAAGTTACCCAGGCATGGGAATGGTGTTATGCTCACCATTGACGCAAATATTCAGCGTTTTGCAGAGGAGGAGTTAGCATCTGCGTGCTTGAAATGGGAGCCACTCTCAGCAACGGCGGTGGTAATGGACCCCATGACGGGTGAGGTGTTGGCAATGGCCAATTACCCGTCGTATGATCCAAATCATTTCATGAAATATCCATCGAAGAACAGGAGAAATTTTGCTGTTACTGATTGTTATGAGCCTGGTTCGGTCATGAAACCTATTGTTATTTCCGGGATATTTGAGCAGGGTCTTGTAAGACCCGATGATGTGATTTTTTGCAACAATGGCGTCTGTGAACTGGAGGGAAGGCTTCTTCATGATACCCATGGCGGTCACGGTAATCTTACCGTTTCTGAGGTTGTTTCCTATTCAAGTAATATTGGAATGGCCAAATTAGGCCTGTTGATGGGAAACGAAAGGATGTATAATCATCTTAAGCAATTTGATTTTGGAGAAAAGACAGGTATTGAATTACCTGGAGAAATCGGGGGAATTTTTCGCCCCTTGAAACAATGGTCAAAAAAGTATTCACTCATATCTCTTTCTATAGGGCATGAAATCGCCGTAACACCACTCCAATTTGTCACTGCATTCTGCAGCATTCCTAATGGCGGGTTATTACTCAAACCAAAGATCATAAAATCAACGATAAAGAACGATAGCACCATAAAAGAACAATTTCCCTGTTCGCAGGTTGTTCGACGTGTAATCAACGCAAATATTGCGCGAAATGTCATGAATCCCATCCTGATGAAAGTCGTCACAGAAGGGACGGGAAAAAATGCAAATCTTCTGGAATATGACGTTGCCGGAAAGACAGGAACGTCGCAAAAGGCTGGCGTTGACGGGAAAAGTTATTCTCATCAAAAATATGTTGGCTCTTTTATAGCGTATGCACCGGCTGGACATCCGCGGGTTTGTGTGCTGGTAATGATGAACGAACCTAAAAACGGTGCATATTATGGTGGTACTGTTTCAGCGCCTGTTGTGGCAGAAATCATCAGGCGGTCACTTCTTTATCTTGGTGTCGAACCATCAAAATTCCAATTGGCTATGCAATAGGAGACCGTGTTTTTTTGTGAGTCAGAAAGCCTCATAAGGTTCGTACACGGATGAGCGTTAAAAGTTTTATAATATACGTTGTAGGGCGTCGCACAAGACGCAAAATTTGAATAAACTTAAACCTTCTGGTTTGAGACTTGAGTAATTTGTCAAGGGTGAAGCCTTGAGTTACATTAAAACATTTTTGTTTTCCAATGGGGGAATGGAAGAACACGCAAATATCCGTACTCTGAAATTATGTAAATATGCGTTTTTATGAGGTTGTCATAGGAATGTAATAAGGGGAAAAACCATGTTACAAAAAGAAATAGAAAAACAGAATTTCATTTTATGGTACAGCTTGTATGCGACGGAAAAAGAATTGGAAATGGCACGAACAAACAACAGTGAAATACTGAAAAGGCTTTTGAGGGAATACGCAGAGGAAATTGGTAAGGTTGATAAATCAAGGCTTTTGTATGAAAAAATTGTACACTTAAGAAGTGTGCCAACACAGGGTTTTGATGCAACATTAAAAATAGATTATTTTCCCCAGCAAAGTATCACGGAAGTGCTGGAAAAGGTTTAGCGATTGCGTATGAGATTAAGAGAACTTTGTTCATGCTTAAAAGAATATGATTCTTTTAACTTTGTAGAGCAAGAGGTAACAGGCATAACGCACGATTCCCGGAAAGTAAAAGCGGGATGCGTGTTTGTGGCTATTCAAGGTCATGCGCTGGATGGCCACAATTTTATTGCTGATGCAGTCAGAAGAGGCGCTGGCGCGCTTGTTGTTGAAAAAAGGATTCCTGTTCCTCTTTCACTACCTTACATTGTTGTCTCTAACTCACGACAGGCGCTGGCGTTCATGAGTAGCCATTTTTATGGCGACCCATCGTTACACATGACAATCACTGGCATTACAGGGACAAATGGGAAAACAACCACTTCATATTTTACAAAGTCAATTATTGAGGCTTCCGGTAGTTTGGCAGGACTGATTGGTACTATTCAATATCAAATCGGTGAAAAGATAATACCTGCAAAAGAAACCACCCCCGAATCAGTTGATATACACGCTTATCTTAATGAGATGCTGAAAGCAAAAATAAAATACGCCGTGATTGAGGCCTCTTCCCATGCGCTTTCCCAGCATCGTCTGGATGGCGTCCGTTTCCGTTCAGCGATTTTTACCAATTTATCAGCAGAACATCTCGATTATCATGAAAATATAAAGAATTACCGGGCAGAAAAACTTAATTTGTTTAAAGAATTAAGGAAAGACGCATTTTCCATCCTGAATATCGATCACAATACAAGTAAGCACTTCGCTGCATGTACAAAATCACAGGTAGTCTGGTACGGTATAAAGAGAAAGAACGCAGATGTTGCAGCGGAAGTAATACAGATGAATGCCAATGGTTCAAGATTTAAGATCAATTCACCCTGGAGTAAAGCGATTATAGATATCAGGCTGGCTGGAAAACATAACATTTATAATGCCCTTGCGTCTGCTGCGAATGGATTAGCGTTGGGTTTTAATATGGAGACGGTAAAAAGGGGACTTGAATCTCTGTGTGGAGTGCCAGGACGGTTGGAGAAAATTGACTGCGGACAGGACTTTTCTGTCTATATTGACTTTGCTCATACACATCAGGCATTACAAGTAATCTTGAGTACCCTTCGTGATGTAACAACGGGACGCATTATCCTTGTATTTGGATGCGGCGGGGACAGGGATCGAAAAAAGAGGCCTAAGATGGGACACATTGCTGAGAAATATGCCGATATGTTCTGGGTAACCAATGACAATCCACGTTCTGAGGAGCCGCAGGGTATCATATCAGAAATTCTCAAGGGGGTAAACAAGGATGCTCTTTTTTATGTGCAACCGGAGAGAAAGCTGGCCATAGAGGAGGCTCTTTCTGAAGCAAAAAAGGGTGATGTTGTAATTATTGCGGGAAAGGGTCATGAACAATATCAGATATTCAAGGATACCACAGTTCCCTTTAGCGATCATGAGGTGGTAAGACAGGCTTTATTCAGGCGTAAGGTATATGAACAGGAAAATTATACGGTGGATGTTCTGAAATGTAACTCAAGGCTTTAGACTCTGTGCAAAAAGTCGAGTTTTAGGTGTCATTGCGAGCGAAGCGAAGCAATCTTTCCCTATAATAATTCCAGGCGATTGCTTTGGAAAAACCCCCCCCACAATGATACGATGATTGACTTTTTACACAGACTCTTTGGTCTTGAATGGGAAGAATTACCCGAAGGCGCTCAATCCTGAATGATTGAGATGCCGCATATATTCAGTAATTTCAATGCAAAGTCGCAACCAAGTCTCCTCTATTAAGAGGGGATTTAGGGGGGTGTGTTTTAAAAACTCGTCGAAAAAAAAAGTGTTTACAGAGTAATACTATATGGAAACTTTATCACTGGAAGAAGTGGCAAAAGCTGTGTGTGGACAGGTCGTATTAAAAAGTAGAGAAGTAAGGATAAAGGGTATATCTACAGACAGCAGAAAAATTCGAACGGGCGATCTGTTTTTTGCGCTCAAAGGAGAGCGCCATGACGGCCATCAGTTTATATCACAGGTAATGAATGCCGGAGTATTGGGGGCTGTGGTTTCTCATGAATTTATAGGGAATTCAGAACGGAGAGATTTTTTTCTCATTCGAGTAGAGAATACGACAACAGCTTTAGGCGATCTGGCTCAGTATTATCGCCGGACATTGAAGACAAAGATTATTGGTATTACGGGGAGCAATGGGAAGACGACAACGAAAGAGATCACCTGGCATTTGTTATCCCATTGTGGCCCAACGATACGGTCACAAAAGAGTTTTAATAATTTCATCGGCGTCCCCCTGACAATCTTTGAAATTGAAAATAAACATCAATACGGTGTGCTCGAAATGGGGACAAATGCCCCGGGTGAAATACGAAGGTTGTCCGAGATTGGCGTGCCTGACGTTGCAGTAATTACCAATATTTCAAAGACGCACTTAGAGGGTCTTGGAACTGTTGAGGGCGTTATGAGGGCAAAAGGAGAGATTCTGGAAAATCTCAGGAAAGACGGAACATTTGTATATAACAGGGACAATCCCTGGTGTGTCAGGATTGCCAGCGGATTTCAGGGAAAGTCTGTAAGTTTTGGTTTCAGTCCTCATGCTCAGATACGGTGTACCGATATGAAAAAAAAGGATACAGGCTATATGTTCACGATAAATGGAAAGATAGAAGTTTATAGTCCTATTCCAGGAGAACATAACATTCATAATTGTCTGGCGTCCTTTGCAGTATGCCACGCGCTGGGACATAACATGAGTAATTTAAAAGATGTCCTTGCTTCATGCAAACTGCCGCCCATGAGAATTGAACAACAGCGCATCGGGAATATAACTGTTATTAATGATGCGTATAACGCAAACCCGGAATCGGTGAAAGCAGCCTTGAATTACCTGAGTCAGATGAATACCGGAGGGAGAAAGGTGTTTGTGTTTGGAGATATGTTAGAGCTGGGAATGGAATCTCCCCGATTACATAAAGAAATCGGCGAAATGATCGCCCATTTAGACATTGATGTGGTGTGGGCCGTGGGGAATTATGCACAGGAAACAGCAAGGGCTGCAAGATTATCGGGTATGTCAGAAGGTCAGGTTGTCTGTTTTAAGGACGTTGCGGATATTACGCTCTCAGAAGTTAGCAACCTCGAAGCGAATGACGCCGTGTTAATTAAAGGCTCTCGCGGTATGCGCATGGAAAATATAATCGGGAAAATGAAGGAATATTTCTCCGCTCGTTTACCGGTTCATCATGAGTGTTAGAAAAGATAGCAGTTCACGGGTACGGTTTAATGGCACAGACAACCCCCTGAATCCCCCTTTATTAAGGGGGACTTAAGGAAATCCCCCTGAGAAAAGGGGGCAAGGGGGTTGTAACTCTGCATATATTTCGAGTTGGCTAAACTATTACTAAAAAGATGTTAAGAGATTACAGAAAGGAATAACAATACTTTGCTGTACCGTTGGTTAAATTCGCTGGAAATATTTCACCACCTATCCTTTCGTTTGTTTTTTGCTGCCTTTACAGCATTTTTGATCAGTATTTTTTTTGGGAAGTGGTTTATCAAAAGGCTGAGGATTTTAAAGATTGGCGAGGATACGACGAAAACAGACTCTGAAGAACTCAGGCGGATGCATTTTGATAAAAAAAATACGCCTACCATGGGCGGAGTTATTGTCATTGTTGCCATCCTGGTTGCAACGCTGATGTGGTGTAATGTCTATAATGGATTCATTCTTTTGTTGCTCTTTACCCTGGTATGGTATGGCGTCATTGGATTTATTGACGACTATATTAAGCTTACCCAGAAGGATGCGCCGGGCTTAAGCGGTGTATCAAAGTTATTATTGCAGTCTGCGTTGGGACTCATAATAGGATTGGTTTTGTATTTCCACTTTCATAAGTATCCATGGGGCACACAACTATCAATACCGTTGGTAAAAGATTTTAAACCTGATCTGGGTCCCTTTTACATACTGGCTATTGCCTTTTTTATTGTGGGGATGTCAAATGCCGTAAATCTCACCGATGGTCTGGATGGCCTGGCAATGGGGTGCAGTGTTATTGCGGGGATAGCCTTTGTTGGAATTGCCTGTGTTTCCGGCAGGGTTGATTTGAGTAACTCGCTGGAAATTCCTCCTGTCTCCGGAAGCGGAGAATTAAGTGTATTTTGCGCTGTGGTTGTGGGGGGTGGTCTGGGATTCCTGTGGTTTAATTGCTTTCCTGCACAAGTATTTATGGGCGATACAGGTTCGTTAACGTTGGGTGGTGTTTTAGGGTTAATTTCCATTATTGTTAAACAGGAATTATTGATGGTTATTATTGGGGGTGTTTTTGTCGCAGAGGCAGTTTCCGTGCTCATGCAACGTTATTACTACAAATTGACAAAAAAGAGGATTTTTCGTTGCGCGCCCTTGCATCACCATTTCCAGTTTAAAGGATGGCCTGAGACAAAGATCACCCACAGATTTTTGGTGGTTGCTTTCCTGTTAGCAATGTTCGGTCTTGCAATACATTTTGGGGCGTATGGATGAAAGTGAAATCGTGGCATTTTCTTATTTATATTGTGGTTGCACTCCTGGGCTTTAGTATTGTCACGGTATACAGTACTGATACAGCTGCCTTTAGCGCAAATTCCAGAGTGCATCAGGGTGTTTCTCTTCAGTTTATGAAACATCTTCTCTGGGTGTTTTTTGGCTCCGTGTTGATGATTGTTATGGCGAAGGTTGACTACCACCATTTGCGGAAACTCAGCATACCCATTCTTGTAATGTCTCTTCTTTCTCTTGTGCTTGTATTAATACCCGGCGTGGGAACGGTTACTAACGGGGCCAGAAGATGGATTCGATTCGGGAGCATAATGGGCGTTCAGCCTTCAGAATTTGCCAAATTGGCGGTGATTATTTTTATTTCTGCTTATATCACTAAAAACCAGAATCGAATGTCAGAGTTCAAGCGGGGCTTCTTGTTGCCGCTCGGCATTGCCGCAGGAACAAGCGCACTCATTATTAAAGAGCCTGATTTTGGGACATCGGCGCTTATTATTGCAATATCTGTAATTATGTTAATTATTGGTGGAATAAGAATTCGATATATTTTTTCTACGTTGTTAGCTGCTCTCCCGTTAATGTATGAAATTGTGTTTAGCAGTTCATACAGGCTCAGGCGATGGTTGGCGTTTTTAAATCCATGGGCAGACCCTACTGGCGCAGGGTACCACATCATTCAATCATGGATAGCGCTGGGATCCGGCGGTCTGACAGGATTGGGAATTGGGGAGAGTAAACAAAAGTTATTTTTCCTGCCGGAAAGTAATAGTGATTTTATATTCACCATCATAGGTGAAGAATTTGGGTATCTTGGGGTGGTAGCGATTATATGCCTTTTCCTCTTGTTAATGTGGCAGGGATTAAAAATTGTCCATGCAACAAAGGATATTTTTGGTTTTTTTTTGGGACTTGGAATTACGCTCATGTTTGGCTTACAGGCAATTATTAATATTGCCGTTGTTTCGGGAGCTTTACCGACAAAAGGCATCCCTTTGCCATTTGTGAGCGCGGGAGGTTCTTCTTTGCTCTTTTCTATGACGGGGATTGGCATATTGATCAATATTGCACGATTATCTGAAACATTGAAGACGGAGAATGAAGTTTATGTTGATGCAAAAGAATTGGGCGATAATATCGTGCATGAACAGGCGCCGGTAAAACTCTGGCACAAAATCGTGCACAAAATAGCAGGTTTTTCCTGGTGATGGTGAAAAAATGACACAGAATATTGAATTGTATACAAAAACGAGCCAGAGAGGACAGGGAGATAAACGCAGAATTTATTCCAACCCTCACAGGTTAGATTTTCATAATATTATGGAAAAAAGGAGAAGTAAAATGAAAGTAGTTTTTGCGGGAGGTGGGACTGGCGGTCATTTAATGGTTGGATTGAGTATTGCCGAAGAGGTACGTATAAGGTTTCATCAGGCGGAGATTGTCTTTTTTGGAACAGATAAAAAGTTTGAAAAGCGATGCGTTGAGCAACGGGGGTTCAAATTCCGGCAAATGCATTCAAGCAAATGGGAGAGATCGTACAAGGGTATATTTGCTTTTACCAGATCCATGTTTACCGGTATTATTGAATCCCTTATTGCTTTAAAAAAAATAAATCCTGATATTGTTGTTGGTCTGGGAGGATATGCATCGGTTGCTCCCATTGTAGCGGCAAAATTACTGGGTTTTCCATCCGTATTGCTTGAACAGAATATTATTCCGGGGAAGGCAAATCGTTTTTTATCCCGGTGGGTTGATGAGGTGTATTGTCATTGGCGGGGTTCTATAAAATGGCTTGATAAGGCAAAAGTTGTCCGTGTTACCGGCACGCCGATTCGTAAGGATGTCTTATGCGGACAGAGACAACGTTCTGCTGAAAAGTTCGGATTAAGTCCTTCCAAAAAGACGATACTGATTACCGGCGGCAGTCAGGGCGCACAATCTATGAATGAAGTTATTTTACGGTGTTTACCGAAACTGGAACAACGATCAAGCGAAGTGCAGGTAATCCACATTACCGGTGAACGGGATTATGAAAAGGCAAAAGCAACGTATCAGCAGATGAAAATTGATTCGTTTGTATGTGGTTTTTTGGATGATATGGGGGCTGCCTTCAGTATGGCGGATATCATCATTTGCAGGGCTGGCGCTACGACCATTGCGGAGGTTACAGCAATAGGTATTCCGGCGATATTAATCCCGTATCCTCATGCTGCGGATAACCATCAATACTGGAACGCAGTGGAGTTGGTAAGCAACGGCGGGGGGTATTTGATACAACAGTTTGATTTAACACCAGAAAAAATTATTGAACTGGTAAACGACCTTTTAACGAATAAAGAAAAGTATGAACAAGTGAAGCTGTTCAGTAAAGGATTGGGGATTCCGCATGCCGTAGGAAGGGTTGTTGATAATATGTGCAGGATGATTGATGTAAAGTATGCACAATATGCCCTTACCGTTGGTTAATGAAAATGGGGATAATTGCCCGGTACTGAGTTGTTTTCATGTGCTTCATTTTTGTTTCTTTGTTGAGCAGTTTTGTTTATAATTTTATCCTTCCGGTTGCGGCAGTGCCGCGTAATGAAATGTAAGAGGGCATGGACAGAATGAAAACATACACGTCGTCGTTAGAGAATCAATTTAATTATCAACTTTTACGTGGGCGTTGTGTATATTTTATTGGAATCGGTGGTATCGGGATGAGTGCGATTGCACGTATTCTCATAAGCGAGGGATGTGTTGTCGTCGGGTCAGATGTTCGGTCATCGTCACTGACTTCGACATTGGAAAAAATGGGAGCCAGGATTAGCACAAAACAGGATGGAAGTTTCATGACGTCTGAAACCGATATGGTGGTGATATCTGCCGCTATTTCTGAGGACAATCCGGATCTTAAAACGGCTCGTCAAATGGGTATCAACGTGGTAAAATATTCTCAGATACTTGGTTCGCTCATGAAAGAGAAACGAGGTATTGCAATCAGTGGCACCCATGGCAAGACAACAACGAGCGCAATGGTTTCTACTGTATTAAAAAACGCCGGATTAGATCCTACCTTTGTGATAGGCGGGGAAGTGCCCGATATCGGCGGGAATGCGCATCTTGGGAAAGGTAACTTATTTGTAGCGGAGGCATGTGAGTATGACAGGTCATTTTTAAACCTTGCGCCACAAATAGGGGTAATTACCAATATAGAAGAAGACCATCTGGACTATTATGAAAATATCGAGAAGATAACAAATGCCTTTGGTGATTTTGCATCTTTGATTTCAGAAGATGGCCTGTTGGTTGTAAATAACCAGGATACGAATATAGCAGTTGCTGCGAAGAGAGCGAGATGTCCGGTTGAAACATTCTCGCTGGATAACTCTTCAGACTGGTGGGGTGAAATTATATCAAGGGGCAATGGAATAAGTCGGTTCAAAATATTCAGAAAAAGTGGTGGGTATTTCGATGACTTTCATCTTAAAATACCAGGTTCCCATAATGTATTAAACGCATTGGCTGCAACAGCGGTATGTACACATATCGGTGTTGATAAGGATACCATTAAATCTGCATTGGCATCGTATAGCGGGGCGAACAGGCGGTTTCAAATTATTGGCGTACAGCGTAATATTACCGTTATTGACGATTATGCCCATCATCCAACAGAGATACGTGTTACCTTAAAGGCAGCCCGTGAATTTTATCCTGAAAGAAGGATATGGTGTGTGTTTCAACCTCATCAATATAGCAGGACGCGCCACTTATTAAATGGATTTGCACATTCATTTCATCATGCAGACAGGGTAATATTTTCAGATATCTATGCAGCGCGTGACAGCGAGTACGAGATGACTGCGGTAAGTTCCGGGGTGTTGTGTGAGGAAGTCCGTAAGGTGGGTGTTGACGCCCGATTTATTCCCCAATTAGGCGATATTGTGAATGAATTATTTGCCGAAGTAAAACCAGGGGATATCATCATAACCATGGGCGCTGGCGATGTATGGAAGGTTGCTTATGACTTAACTTCAAAGCTAGGGGGTGCTAAATGAAGCCAAAGAATATTGCTGTGTTGATGGGGGGGATTTCTTCTGAGCGTGAAATTTCCCTTCGGTCGGGAAACGCAGTGGCAAATGCTTTAATCAACGCGGGATTTAATGTGACCCGCATCGATGTGAAAGATAAAAAGATTGAAGAACTCGATTGCATGGATGTAGATGTTGCATTTATTGCCCTCCATGGATGTTTTGGAGAAGATGGCGATGTGCAACAACTGTTAGAATCAAAAGGCATTCTGTATACGGGTTCAGGCGTAAAGGCCAGTAAGCTTGCGATGGATAAATTGGCAACAAAACAACGTTTTATTGAGGCCGGATTAAAAACACCTGACTATATTACCGCGATGCATTTTCAGGAATTCTCTGAAGTAGAAGCAGAAGTCGGGAAATTTTCCTTACCGATTATTATAAAACCCACGAAAAATGGTTCAAGCATAGGAATATCGATCGTAAGAGATATGGAAAATCTCCAGACAAGCCTGAAAAGCGCCTTTGCCGTTGAAGACAAAGTACTTATCGAAAGATACATACAGGGGAGGGAGTTTACCGTCGGAATATTAGATGATAAGGCATTACCCATTATTGAGATTAAACCAGCCGAAGAATTCTTTAATTATGAGGCAAAATACAAGGATGATAAAACGAAGTACCTCGTAGTAGAGCCTGCTTTGGAAAAAGACGAAAGCGCGGGTTTTGGTTCTTCCAGCGTGGGATTCTTGCCGCCTCTGCTTTACCGTAAGGCGCAACAATTGGCGGTGAATGCGCACAAGGTGCTTGATTGCAGGGGGTTTTCAAGGGTAGATCTGATGATGGACGACCGTGGTGAATTTTATTTATTAGAAGTAAATACCATTCCTGGTTTTACTGAAAAAAGCTTGTTGCCCAAGGCATCAAAGGCTGCAGGGATGACTTTTCCTGAGTTGTGTGAAAAAATTGTCGAACTTGCATTCCAGAACTTTCCCTGCCCTACAGCGTTTGAGGACAAGCTTGTGACTATAAATGAATCAAGACAACATTAAGCATGCAATAAAAAGCTATTTTAATCTTCAGCCTTTTGTTGATTTCATTTCTGCAAGGGTACAGGGGCTGAAATCTATACTCTACCCTTTTCTGCTACGGTTTGCCATCTGTGCATGCATCATAATTTTTGGAATATGGGGAATAAAAACCGTATGGCATTCCCTGACAAATCTGGATATTTTCAATGTCAGCCCTTCAACCTTTTCTTTTAATACACCCCCCTGGGTTACCGACCGCTTTTCTGCGGACATAAAAAAGGTAGCCGCTCTAAACGCTCAGTATGGCATGTTTCAAAATAATTTGACACAAAAAATAGCAGATGTTTATGGCGGGGTAGTCTTAATTAAGAAGGTAGATTCAATTCAACGGATATTTCCCAATAAATTATATATAAAACTCACCCTCCGTAAACCAGCAGCTGTCGTTAAACAGGGAAATCATAGTTATCTTGTGGATGACGAGTGTGTATTATTGCCAAAGGAATACTATACGTTGCCTAATCCCGATTTTGATAGTCCCCATATCCAGAGTAATAAACTATCGAAGGTACCTTTTTACGGCTATGTTTGGAATGACAAGGGTGTTCAGGCAGGGGTAGCGTTATTAAAGTTTCTCAGGGTAAATAATATTCACAACCTTTTTAAGATTATGGCAGTAGACGTTTCAAATGTATGTTAATGACGTACGACGGGCAAAAGCGATATTATCTTATGGACAGAAAACAACACACAGATAAAATGGGGATGCTCGCCTCTTTGTAATGCCCCCAATGAACTTTCTGACGAAGAAAAACTTCAGAACCTGCTCAGTATTGCAAAGGCAGAAGGGACGAATCTGAAACAAATGGAATATGTCGATGTGCGCTTTAAAAAACCTTTGGGTAAAAAGTGGGCGAAAGTTAATGAAAATGCGTCCGTAGAGGAATAGAAAATATAGCGCAGCGAAGCTGCAACCAAGTCCCCTCTACCAAACTGAAAGGGTGACATAAAAAATGATAAAACTCGAACGTGGTAGCGCATAATAT
>CAYJME010000028.1:13761-22924 GCA_964370795.1 uncultured candidatus Brocadiaceae bacterium | reverse complement strand
GCCTTATCCAGCCTGTTTTTTACCAACTCACACACCGCCCAGTAAACCTCATTGCGTTCATCCTGAGTCAGGTCGAGCATGTCGAATACTACATCGTCTAAAGCCTTGCGGTCGGTGTATGGATTGGGTTTTTGTTCACGGATGGGAAGGTTGGGATTTATGCCAAGTTCTTCAAAAATAGATTTTAAATCGCGTTTATCTAAAAGTAGCCGATTAACTTTGAGTAAAACAGGATTGATAGTCAAAAGATTATTTACTTCATAAACCATTAAACTTTTAGCACCCTCTCCCAACCCACCACGCGATAGAATCTCTGAAATAAAACCAATAGCACCCTCTCCCAACCCACCACGCGATAGAATCTCTGAAATAAAACCAAACAACGTAGCATTAACAGAATTTTGTAATTGGCTATTTCCTTTTGTATAATACAGTCTACAATCACATAGCATATTATTGTTAGACAAAAAAACGCCCAGCCTATCATTAGTCTCTTTTACCCAAAACATATTTCCTTCTAAATCTGGACACTCCCACCACCTTCGCCTTCCACTACATGACGGCCTTTTATAAAATCCCTGCTTTTCTCCCCACTCAATATATTTCAGGGTGCTAGTTCCCTTTAATTCCTTCTTATCCTTGTGGCACATTAAGACCTTATATTTTAAGTCTTCCGGCTTGACCAAAATACTTTTACACTCTCTCGGACTCTTTATTATAGGCTTTAAAAACTCTTCTTCTATACCCCATTCCTTTATTCTTTCTTTATCGAGATAAAAAAACTCATTGCACCCAGTTGTAAAGCCACGCCTCACTTCTGCAATATCTCCGAGCCTTACCAGCTTCCCTTTGCCTTTTTCAAGGATAGTAAAGAATATATCCGGAGCCCTGAGATATTTCCCACCCCATTTGTTTCCTTCATATTTGCCTGTCAGAAATTTATCTTTTATGAGGGATTTTTGTTTCGGTTTTTGTAGGGGCAGTTCATGAACTGCCCTTACAGGTTTGGGTAATTCCTGGCTTGTCATCAAATCTTTTGGCAATTCATGAATTGCATCTACATTTTCTGGATATTCCCATCCCTCTTCCAAAAGGGTTTCTTGTTTTACAGGAAAGACCCTGTATGCCTCGGTCTTTACTATGTCTTCTGCCTTCTCTATTTCAAGGAGGTTCCTTGTGTTTATTACCTTCTCAAAATCCATTTTGAACATCACAAATTTTGCCGTGTTTTGTAGGGGCAATTCATGAATTGCCCCTACATTCGGGGCACTGAAAAGGGCAATGATGGTGTTTACATCGGCGTGTTCGAAGCTCCTCTTTGACTGATTGTCATATATGGCTTTGACGTGACAGTGTTTTAGGAGAAATTCCTGGAGGTCTTTACCATAGCCCACGTCAAGCCATGAGTTAGATGTGATGAAACAGAAAGTGCCTTTATCGTTCAGGAGTGCAAGACCGTGGAAGTAAAAGTAGATGTAGTAGTCGCTTTTTTTATCAATCTTTTGAATGAATGGGAAATGAGCTTGAACGGAATTAAAAAGCCTTTCCTTATACTCCCCCTTATCCTCAAGTGTTACTTCTGCCTTTAATTTATTGGGAGGCGCTATCTTCTCCTGCCGTACATAAGGCGGGTTGCCGATAACGATATCAAAACCTCCCTTGTCTCCAAAAATCTCTGCAAAGTCAATATCCCATACAAAGGGTTTATGGCCAGGTTCCTTAATCTTTCTTCTCACCTCTTTTATCTCTTCGATTCTTTGTTCTAAAATCTTTATTTGCTCCTCAAAAAGCCCTTTTTGTTCTGGTTTCGCTTCTTTACATTCTTTAAACAACTCAAGCTGACGATGGCGTTTCTTTACTTCTACCGATTGAATTTCTTTTTGAAGTGTTATGATTCTTTCATCCAATATTTCAGTAAAAATCCTGAGTTCTTCGTGGAGGAGGGATTTTGGGTCCTTGAATTTGGCTGTTGGGTCATTGTTGTAATATTTCTCTTTTTCGATCTTGAGGGACGATAGCTTTCTTTTTAAAGAGGAGGAAATTTCCATGTCCTTTACACGGAGGCTTATTCCTTCGACTTTTTGAACCAGAGAATCACCTGCACGCAGATTCAAATCCAGATTAGGAAGAAGTGGAAAGAGCTTTCGCCGTTCATAAGGAATATCCTCTTCAATGATAAGCTGTAACCACAACCTGAGTTCTGCCGAATGAACCGCCCAGGGCATGACGTCCACGCCGTAAAGAGTATTTCCTATGATCTTCTTTTTAAGCTCAAATTCTGTCATCTCCCTCTGCATGTGGTTATACGTGAGTCTATAAAGCTCTACCAAAACATGTAGCATACCCACCAGAAATGCGCCACTCCCACAAGCAGGATCAATTACTGCAAGGTTATCGAGCACTTCTTCAAGACGATACCAGAGTTTATGCTTTGTAATATATCACTCAACCTCTTTTTTGTCCTCATCAAAGATCAGCCTGTAAATCCATTCCTTGGGTAGGGGCAATTCATGAATTGCCCCTACATGATTGGCAATATACTCCACAAGCGACCGCCTGCACATGAAGTCAACCTCCACCGCCGGCGTATAGAAGATCCCCAAGTCCTGCCTTTCATATATCTCCTCTGCCACATTGGAGAGAGATTCATAGACATACCCGATCATCTGTGGGTCAACAGCAACCTCAATATCCAACGGAAGTTCTTCTCGAATGGTAAAGTTGTATTGCTCAAGGAAATTAAAGACCTCCGCAAAGAGGTTGTCGCTGATTTTGAAAGGTAGATCATCCAGGTCGTTTCTATGAAAGAGTCCTCCATTAAGATATGGTGCATTGGCAAGTATGGAGTTTACATCCTTAGGGTGAAAGAGTGGGTGACTATATTGGTTATTAAATGCCTCCAGGAAAAGTATTCTTAACCAATTTTCGTAAAAGGTGTCTTCTTTTGCTTTACCATTTCTCATTTCCTCTTTATATCTATACCAGTACCACTTAATGAACTTAGGGTCATTATTAAGCCATCTCTTTTTAGAGACAAAGTAGAGGAACATAAGTCTGCTCAGGCACTGCAGGGCAAGTTCGTGCGCATTCTTGACAGATATTTCCTGGCTTTCAAAGGTCTTCCTGAGCTTGAAAAATGCCTTTTTGTACTCATCAAAAAACCTATCAGTAACCTTCTCAACGCTGAAGGCATCCTTCCATCGACGCCAGATATCTCTCCAATTTTCTTCTTCGCCAGTAAGGGCAAGGTTGGAAATGGTAAGAAGGTCTGTATGATACGTATTCTCCCTGTCGAGGATAAGCCTGGTCAGCTTAAGCTTGTGTCTGCCTTCCTCAATACGTTCAAATTCAGGAAAGATAAACGTGTATGCTTTGTAATCTGCGGTGAGTATAAGAAGGAAATTCAAATATCTGTCTGAAAGACGTTTTGCGAGATATCGGACAAGAGGGGTAGAGATGGTTTTGGTCTCAATCAGGAATATTTGGAGCTTACTGTCATAGTTAAAGACGGTAAAGACGTTCTTAACCTTCTCACGCTCTTCTTTGGCAAAATCGAACTCTTCTATCTTTCTTTTATAGGTAGGATCAAGCAACTTACCTTCGGGATACCCAAGTATCCGAAAAAGTTCATAAACCTTTTCAGGAGAATTCATCTCTGGAATAAATTCTTGAACAATCTCTTTTATGGTCATGTTCCTATCTCTATGCAAATGGGAAAAAGTTTGACAGACATTTACATATCAAAAATTAACAAACTATTAAAAGATGAAAATTCCAAACTTCGACTTTGAAATTATCTCATCATGAGGATTGATCGCTGAGCTATTTCCATGACTTTAGAAGGGAAAATACCCAGTTGGAGTGTGCCAACAACGGAAATGACAATTGCGGCAACCATGAGGGGTGATATCGTGAGGGGAACAAATTCTCTGACAGGCTCCTTCATATACATAACCACCGTGATTCTTAAATAGTAATAAACGGAAATCACGCTATTTATTACAGCAATAATGGCAAGTCCGATATACCCTGATTTTATCGCTGCGCTAAAGATGTAAAATTTTCCCACAAACCCCGCCATCGGCGGAACGCCTGCCATTGAAAGCATAAATAGAGTCATCGCAATAGCCAGTAGCGGGTGTTTGAACCCCAATCCCGCATAGTCGTTAATCTGTATACATTCATCACCCTTGCGGCTCAGGACAATAATAATGGCAAATGCCCCGATGTTCATGAAGATATATGCAAGAATATAGAAGAGCGTTGCCGACACACCCATATCATTCGCAGATACGAGGGCAATCAATAAATACCCCGCATGGGCTATGCTGGAATAGGCCAGCATTCGTTTGATGTTAGTCTGTGATAGCGCACTTACATTACCGAGTGTCATGGTAAGGATGGCAAGGATGTAGATAATCTTTTGCCATTCATGGTGGGATGCCCCGAAGGCAGTCAGAAAAATACGCAAAAAGGCAGCGAACCCGGCCGCTTTTGGCCCCACTGACATAAAGGCCGTTACTGGCGTTGGTGCGCCTTCATAAACATCAGGCACCCAGGCATGGAAGGGCACGGAGGCGACCTTGAATCCAAGGCCAACAATAAGCAGTCCCATACCAATGATCATTAAAGGGTCTGACATCCCCCCTTTTTCTGCAATAAAACTGGCTATTTGTTTGAGATTGATAGTGCCGGTAGTTCCATAGGTAAGGGAGATGCCATAAAGAAGAAAGCCTGTGGCAAACGCCCCCAGCAGGAAGTATTTTAATGACGCTTCATTTGAAATAAGCTTAGAACGCTTAAAACCCGTCAGGATGTATATACTGATAGACATGACCTCAAGTCCAATGTAGATATTCAGCAGGTCTGCGCCTGAGGCCATGAGCATCATACCAATCGTTGAAAACAAGATTAAGGCATAATACTCGCCATAGTTGATATCTTCACGTTTGATGTAGTTGTGCGAAATTAAGATGGTGAGTCCTGCACAGAGTAGAAAAATAAAATTGAAAAACAGGGAATAGTTATCGGTGACAAATGACTCATTAAAGGAAAAGAGGGTCGTTCCTGTAGAGCTTCTCGTAAGAACAGCAGCAATAATAATTCCTATCAAAGATATATAGGCCAGGATATTCCGGTTCACCCATTTTCTCGAGGACAGTACATCCGTTAAAAGCACAATCATCCCAAACCCTGCAAGGACAAGGATTGGTAAGATATTTAAGATATTAAACGTCATTATTGATGCATTTATCATACTTTAGAAACCTTTAACCATAGAATGCAAAAAATTTTATTAGGATGCACTTTAGAATCATTGAGTATTAATTTCTTACAGGCACGAACTCAACAATAAATAAGTATCTGCCTTAAGTTAAAGCTACTGTTTTTCAAAATATCCTCTTCCATTGGTTATCGCACCAAGGTACGGTACGCTCCCTGTAAAAATGATACCTACCTTATCAGACTCATCATTTATGATGCCCTTCCCCGTAAGTGAACCCGCGCTGGGCTCAGTTATATTAACAACAAACTTGAATTTATCGTTATATATCCTTCCAGAAACCGTCCCTTTTACCCCATAAGGCCCATAAAAGAAGGATTTTTTAAATCTCGTATTTGTACTGTTTTGTTTTAAAGTTAAAGTCACGCCGGTTATCTTCGTGGGGTTATCCAAACTGCCATAATAAAGAGTACCCTTCCATGTTCCCGAATAATCCATCGAAAATGCAATACTATTTACAAACAATACCAAAACCAGAGGTAAGAATATTCTCCATATCTTCATAATAATTCTCCTACAAAAAATTATACGATGAGTGCCTGTAAGATTGTAAACCAATAAATTATTAAGGATTTTCAGATACCATTACCACTCTGTTTTAGGTTCGGTAACAATATCGATCTTCGGTATAACCGTTTTCTGCACTTGTACAACATTCGCCTTTTCTCCCACCTGTTTTAAAAGGTGATTTACCGAGGCATCCATTTTTCTCAGGAATGAATTTGGATAGACGCCTATCCAGAAAAGCATGATGATAATGGGCATTAATACAACAAACTCTCTTTTATTAATATCCTTTAATGTTCTGTTTTCTTCATGGGTTATTTTTTCGAACATAACCCTCTGAAACATCCAGAGCATATAAACAGCCGCAAGGATAATACCCGATGTCGCTAAAGAGGCATAGAGTATCCGAGATTTAAAAGTCCCAACAAGAATGAGAAACTCCCCAACAAAACCATTCAACCCCGGCAGTCCAATAGAAGAGAAGGTGACGATCAGAAATAAAGTGGCCAAAACCGGGATTTGTTTCGTAAGTCCGCCAAAATCGGCAATCATACGGGTATGCCTTCTCTCATAGAGCATTCCAACAATAAGGAAGAGGGCGCCGGTGCTGAGACCATGATTAATCATCTGGATGAGACCGCCCTCGATACCCTGGATGTTAAAGGCAAAAATACCCAGCATGACAAAACCCAAATGGCTTACGCTGGAATAGGCAACAAGTTTTTTCAGGTCGTCCTGCACCATAGAGACCAAAGCGCCGTAGATAATACCGACGACGGCCATCCACGAAATTACCGGAATGAATGCATGGCTAACCTCAGGGAACAGCGGCAGACAGAAACGCACAAAACCATACGTCCCCATTTTCAGGAGAACGCCTGCCAGGATCACACTCCCCGCCGTTGGCGCTTCTACGTGGGCGTCAGGCAGCCATGTATGAAAGGGAAACATGGGTACTTTAATGGCAAAGGCCAGGAAAAAAGCCAAAAACAACCAGAATTGTACGGCATAAGAGAGGTCGAGCCGGTAAAATTCCAAGAGGTTAAAGGTATATTCACCCGTTACCCGGTGATTCAAGAAGTACAGGGTGATGATGGCCAAAAGCATGAAAACACTACCCACCATCGTATACAGAAAGAACTTTACCGCTGCATAGACCCTTCTTGGGCCGCCCCAGATGCCGATGAGGAGGTACATGGGAATCAACATGAGTTCCCAGAATACGTAAAATAAGAAGAGGTCAAGAGATGTGAAAACGCCAATCATCCCCGTCTCGAGCACCAGCATGGCAATCATGTATTGGTGATATACCATGAGGCCAGGAGCGCAAGAGGGGTAATAAATGTCGTCAAAAGTATCAGAAACAGGCTGATACCATCAATTCCCACATGATAAAATATTCCGAAGGAAGGTATCCACGGGAGCTTTTCGACGAACTGCATTTCATACGTGCGTCCATTGAAACCAAAGTATAAGGGAATGGAGACAAAAAACACCACGACCGACACCAGCAGTGCCGTAATCCTGATCAATTCCTGCCGTTTTGAATCAATCGAAAGGATAAAAAACACCCCGATGATGGGAAGAAACGTTATAAGTGAAAGAATAGGTAAAGACATCCAGATACTCCAGAATTACGAATTTCGTTGTTTAGCCAAGAACAAACTCAAATCTGCACAAATTGTTATAATTAATATTTTTCACAAACCTTGTGTCTTAATGCATTCTATAAGCCCATAATATTTCTCAACTGCTGTTTGAGAATGATAAGTGTACTATCGTTTATTCTACCAATTTTATTTTTCAAGACTGCTCGTGCCCCCCAGACAAAGGAATCTCAACAAGATAAATATCACCTGCTTGCATTATAACGTTTTTTCGAAATTTATTAGCGATTCATCACTAAGTTTATCCCAACCTTCAAATTCTTTTTTTAGGGAGAAGTCCCGATCTTTCTGTTGAATAATTGATTCTTTAAAAATGCGAATGATTTTCATAAGATTGATTATTTGATAATCCGAAAGATCATTGATTTCGTTTAATAATTCTTCCTTATATTTCTTCATAAATGGAATATTCTTTTAAATTCTTTACCTTAGACACATCTCATCTGCCAAATGCGGCAAGCGCCATAATAAAGATACACCCGATCACAATGTAAAAGGCATAATTGCGGATGTATCCGGTTTGTAAGTATCGCATGATATTGCCAAACCATCCGACAAGACGCGCAATACCATTCACAGAGCCGTCAATCATCATGGCATCCACACGCTTCCACAAGAGCAGAGAACCTTTTTTGACTGAATTTACAAAGAGCGCATTGTAAATTTCATCGATATAATATTTATTCAGCAGGATTTTATAAATCAGGCGGTACTGTCCTGCCAGTTTTTGGGGCAATTCAGGTTTTTTAACATACATTTGATACGCCAGCCCGATACCGGCAACTGCAATTGCCGTTGAAATCACCATCATTAAATAAGGATGCCCTTCACTGTGATGAACTGCAGCGCCTGACATGGAAATTTCAGCGTGTCCATGACCGTCAAACACGGGAGATAAAAAGCTATCAATGGCGCTTGCGCCGGGAAGCCCCAGAAATCCTCCGCAGAATGAAAGTCCTGCAAGTATCATGAGAGGCACGATCATGTTCCCCGGTGATTCATGGAGATGTTCCATAACATGATGATCTACCCTCGATTTGCCGTGAAACGTCATAAAGAGTAAACGGAACATATAAAATGCCGTGAAAAAGGCCGCCAATGCTGCAATAGACCAGTAGATGAAATTACCGCGAACCAGAGATTCCAATAAAATTTCATCTTTGCTAAAAAATCCTGCAAAGGGGGGAATACCTGCAATGGCTACCGTACCTATCAAAAACGTCTTATACGTAACAGGGATGTGCTGTTTAAGTCCCCCCATCTTTCTCATGTCCTGTTCGCCGGAGAGGGCGTGAATGACACTGCCAGAACCCAGAAAGAGCAATGCCTTGAAAAAGGCATGGGTCATGAGGTGAAACACACCGGCAGAAAACGCCCCAACGCCACAGGCCAGAAACATATAACCGAGCTGGCTAATGGTCGAATAGGCAAGCACCCGCTTGATATCATTTTGCACCAGTCCGATAGATGCGGCAAAAAGAGCGGTTACCGCACCAATACTGGCCACCACGGTCATGGTAAAAGGCGACAGCATGTAAAGGACATTGCACCGTGCAATCATATAGACGCCAGCAGTCACCATGGTTGCCGCATGAATTAAGGCGCTGACCGGAGTCGGACCTTCCATAGCGTCCGGCAACCAGGTATAGAGGGGGATCTGAGCAGATTTGCCCGTTGCGCCCATAAATAATAAAAGGGTAATTAT
>CAYJME010000028.1:0-13751 GCA_964370795.1 uncultured candidatus Brocadiaceae bacterium | reverse complement strand
ACGGTAAAATTACCCACGGCAAAACTTCCCTCTGAAGCTGCATGAAAGACCTCAGTAAAATCAATCGTATGAAAGGTCAAAAAGATAAGCATGATTCCAAGGGCAAATCCAAAATCGCCGACACGATTCACGATAAAGGCCTTCTTTGCTGCATCTGATGCGGATTTCTTCTCAAACCAGAATCCTATAAGCAGATAAGAACAGAGACCCACAGCCTCCCATCCAATAAACATAAGGAGGAAGTTGTTACCCAGGACAAGCAATAGCATGGAGAAGGTAAACAGATTCAGATAGCAAAAATAGCGGTGATATCCCTTATCCTCATGCATATAGCCGATTGAATAAATATGGATGAGAAATCCAACCCCGGTAACAACAAGGATCATGAGTGATGATAAGGGGTCCACCTGTAAACCCGCGGCGGCTTTAAATGAGCCCGATTCAATCCAGTTGAACAGTTGTTTTTCAAACAGACGTGATTCGGGGGGAAGGAGCACAAGCCCGCAAAATACCAGTATGGCGACAAAAAAGGACAAGCCAATTGCACCACAGGCGACGTAGCCAACGGTATCTTTTTTTAATCTGCTGCCGAGCAATCCATTAATAGCCGCCCCGATGAGGGGAAATAATAAGATCAGTCCAACAAGATTGAGCATGGAACTCCTACCATTTCATAATATTCATATCGTCAATGTTTACAGTTTCTTTATTCCTGAATAAGGCAACGATAATTGCCAGACCCACAGCAGCTTCAGCCGCGGCAACTGTCATAGTAAAAAAGACAAACAACTGACCCTGCATAGAATTTAAATAGTGCGCAAACGCCACAAATGACAGGTTAACGGCATTCAGCATGAGTTCCACGCACATAAAAATTACGATAGCATTCCTCCGGATGAGCACGCCAATAACACCCAGGGTAAAAAGGATTGCGCTCAGCACCAGATAGTGAGTAATGGTAATCATATTAAATTTTCCTCTTGGCCAGCATAATAGCCCCAATAGCAGCTACAAATAACAGAACAGATGTAATTTCGAACGGGAGCAGATAATCGGTAAACAACAAATTACCGAGCAATTTTGTATTTCCCACATTATTAACGTAAGCGGTGGTATATTCGCCATGCTTGCCTTGCAGAAGTTTTGATTTCAAAACTATACAGAGAACGGTAAAGAGGGCGATGCCCATGATAATTGCGGGTATTTTCTGGTATGGCAATGCATCCTTTTTCTCTTCTCCCACGTTGAGATTTAACAACATGATCACGAAGAGGAAGAGCACCATGATTGCACCTGCATAGACAATCATCTGTACCGCCGCAATAAACTGCGCTTCAAGGAGGATATACAATACCGCGATGCATACCATCGTCTGAATGAGGTACAGGGCGCTGAAAACAGGATTCTTTTCAAAAATAAGGTAAACGCCGGTACACACCGCAATGGTTGCTACAATATAAAATAGATATGCTTCCATATTAATTTAGCCACTAGATCAAGTTGTCTTTATGTAACTCAAGGCTTTTTAGCCTTGATACGCTGCATTTTACACATGTCCAGTTCCCAAGCCAGAGTTTGGGAACGAACCGGTAAGTTTGAAATTCCTATACATCTAAGTATAGTCTCACGATTCCACAGTTTCACCACTTACAGCCTTAAGTCTCTCTTTGAGTAAACTTTCATTCATAACACCAACCCGTCTCGCCAGCCTCTGAAGCATAGCTGCTGCACAAGGCGGTATATTGGTGATGCACTTCAAACAAACGCTTCTATTCACACATACAAGTTCACAATCTGTTACAGCCTCTACAGTCGCAGTTCTCGGCTTATCCAGGAGTATTGACATTTCTCCGACAGATTCTCCCGGCCCTAGTTCCGCTAAAACAACATTCTTGCCATCAGCCTTTTTGGTAATCCGCACATTACCCGATACAATTACAAATACCTCTTTTCCCGCCGCGCCCTCATCGAAGAGAATTTCTCCTGCTTTCAGGAATTTATGGTCTGCTGTCTTACAACCTGCCTCCATAATAGTACTCCTTAAAAAATTAACGTGAGAACTTGTGATTATGTAACGAGGCTAATCATTGCCCCTTTCTTTTCCTCGATAGTTCCAGTAATTTTTCCTTATCAAAAACTTCCCTGTTCTGATAAGTCGAAAGCTCAAAGGTATCCCGAAGGATTATTGCCCTTACCGGACATGCCTCTTCACAAAACCCGCAGAAAATACACCGGAAGGCGTCCAGTTCGTAAACTTTTGGATACCGTTTGTGCGTTGTTTCATCCTCTGCCCCTTCAACGGTGATACACTGAGAGGGGCAAACCCTGGCGCAGAGTCCGCACGCCACACACTTTTCCTTTCCGTCTTTATCAATTTGTAGTTCCGGTAATCCGCGAAATCTGTTTGCAAGCTTCGGGCGTTCTTCAGGATACTGTACTGTTACGCATGTGCCCGGATTCAAAAAACGCTTGAGCGTGAGCACTAACCCCTTTATGAATGGCAAAATCATACTCATCCCTTTAACACCATAATAAGCCCTGTAATTAATATATTAAAGAGCGAAAGGGGCAGCAAAAACTTCCATCCAAAATGCATCAGTTGATCATACCTGAGCCGGGGAAACGTTGAACGTATCCAAATAAAGAAGAACAAACAAAATGATAATTTTAATATGAACCACACAACGGGCGGGAGGTAAGGTCCATGCCAACCACCCAGAAAAAAAGTAACGGCAAGCGCTGATACTGTAATCATATTGGCATATTCTGCCATGAAAAACGTGGCAAATTTCATACTGCTGTATTCTGTATGGTATCCGGCCACAAGCTCGGATTCGGCCTCGGGCAGGTCAAAAGGACAGCGATTAACTTCGGCAATGGCACTCGTTGCATAGATAAAAAAACCTATCGGCTGTAGTATAATATTCCACAATTTTGACTGAGCGTTAACGACATCGACCAAACTCAGCGAACCCGTGAGCATGACAACACCAATCAAAGACAACCCCAGGGTCAGTTCATAGCTAACCATCTGTGCTGAAGACCGTATTCCGCCAAGCAACGAATATTTGTTATTCGAAGACCATCCGGCCATAACAATTCCATAAATACCCAGGGAAGATACAGCAAGTATATAAAGAAAGCCTACATTGATATTGGTAATTACGAGGTCTACATCATAACCCAGTATCTTTACTTTGTCCCCAAAAGGTATAACAGCAAAGGTGATCAATGAAGGTACCAGGGTCATGATGGGTGAAAGCACAAAAAGCACCTTACTCGCTTTTTCGGGAATAATATCTTCCTTGAAGAGCAGCTTTATACCGTCCGCAATGGGTTGAAGCAATCCATGCGGCCCCACCCGCATAGGGCCTAAGCGGATCTGCATGTGCGCCATAACCTTCCTCTCGATCCAGATCATGGAAATAATCATAAGCTGTACCACGCCAAATACAAGCAGTATCTTAATACATGCAATGATGAGATACACTAAAAAGTCTTTATTCATTGAGACAACCTTTATTCTTCACGGCTCATCCTCTGTCCACAACATTCTAAAATACCCGTAGTTTCGACAATAACCTTGATCTTTTGTCCACACACCTTGCATACAAATGATGCTCCGCCCTCAGGCTTATGGTGGGCAGCTGTCCAGACAGCCTCCATCCCTCTTGCCTCAACAAGTTTCATCTCCTGGCCACAGCACACCAGCACACCAAAGCCCTCATGGCTAACTACAACTTTTTGTCTGCAAATCTCGCAAAAATAAGTTTGTCCCTTTTTTGCCATATATTTTTCCTTAAGCGAAAAACAACGTAGGGCGAGGCTTTAGCCTTGCCCATCTGCAACCCTGAAAGCCTGTGCAAAAAGTCTTTTTTTGTCTGTCACTGCGAGCGACAGCGAAGCAATCTTTCCCTCAAAATCCAAGAAAAGAGGAGATTGCTTCAGTCGTTCCTCCTTCGCAATGACACGACCGTAGGCTTTTTGTACAGATTCTCGCGGGGGTTGCCTTACAAAATTTGCCGGTAAACTTTTACCGGCGTATATACCCCATCACGCACACTATTAACGGGAACCCACTCCAAATCATCAGGAACGTAAACAATACCATCGGGTGATTTACTGCTAACCTTCGCCTTCAGGGTTATCTTGTCGTGCGCAGATTCAATAATAACCGGGTCTCCATCGCTAATATGTAATTCATCTGCATCCTTTCTGCTTATCTCTGCAAAACATTCTGGAGCGACAGACACGAGCGATGGTGAATGCCGGGAAAGTGTCCCCAGGTGATTTAAACTCGACCCCGTTAACAAGGTACAGGAAAAATCTTTATTCGTCTTTAAACTAAAAGGTTTATGCTGTACGATGTTAAACGTATACTTTGCTGGTTTAGTCTTGTCATAGACAACAGACGTCCAATTGAATTCCTTTCTTTTGAGGCGGTCATAATTAATGCCGGTATAGACAGGAGCAACACCCTCAATTTCACGCAAAATATCCCTCGGAGATTGGTATAAATAAACATATCCCATTTTCTTTGCCAGGTCGCCAATAATCTGCCAATCCGGTCTTGAATCTGCCACGGGCTGAATGACCCTATTTAATCGTTGCACGGTTAACCCCATATTGGTAAACGTCCCTTCCTTTTCTGCATACGTAGACACTGGAAGTACAACATCTGCCATTTGTGCTGTTTCCGTAAGGAACGTATCCTGGACAACGGTAAAGTCCACATTTTTGAATGCCGCCCGAATGTCCCTGCCATTCGGATAGTTCACAACGGGATTTTCACCCATAATATACAACGCCTTTAATTTGCCCTCAAGGGCAAGCTGAATGACATTCGCCGAAATTTTCTGAAAAACATCATCAGAAAGCTTTCCACCCCACACTTTTTCAATCTTTTCTCTCTTGGACTTGTCATTGATATCAAGGTATCCCGGGAAAAACCCCGGAACAACGCCCATATCATTAACACCCTGGGAGTTGTTATGCACGCGTGAAAATAACAGCGAAACCCTGCCGCGTCCCGCATCCGTGCTGAAGCTGGTGTTAATTAAAACACAGAGATTCATCAATGCCTTTATGGCATCCTCAGCCATCGGGTCTTCCTCAACATCCCTGCCACAAACGATAACACAATTTCCTGGCTTCGTTAACATCACGGCTACATTTCGGACAGCTTCCACAGGAACGCCGGTAACAAGAGAACCGTCGGGTACATTGAATTTGCTGAACGATGAAACGAGATCATTGAAATTACCCGATGATGACGCCACTTTCTCTAAATCAACAAGCTTCTCGTCGATGATAACCTTAATAACTGCATTGATAAAAACAACCTGACTTGCCGGGGTATACCTCAAGCGGATATCGGTTTTGGCCGTACTATTGAAAACAACATTCCTGGCATGAGCAATGATAAGACTTGCATTGTTCAGCCTCACCGCTTTTCTTGCCATACTTCCAACAACAGGATGCGCTTCCGTTACATCTGCGCCAATAAAAAATACGGTATTTGCATTTTCTACGTCTTTCAGCGAACCTGCAACAAGCCCCGTCGCTGCTGCCTGATAAATCAGGGTGTTTAATGAGGGGGATTTGATATTTGCCAGATTGTCTATATTATTCGTTCCCAATACCGACCTGCAGAATTTCTGGAAGAGATAATTCTCCTCGTTGGTGCTCTTTTCCGAACCAATGCCACCAATCGCTTTTCCGCCATATTCATTGATAATATTCTGAAAACGTTTTGATACACACTCAAGCGCTTCATCCCACGAAGCGGGGCATAATTCTCCATTCTTCCTTATCATGGGGGTCTTGATACGTGCCGGAGAATGAATAAATTCATGACCGAACCTCCCTTTTACACAGAGATTCCCCTCGTTTATTCCTGTATAATCGTCGGATGTTATCCTTCGCACCGTCCCCATTTTTGTATTAAGCACAACGGTACATCCAACGGCACAATAAGGACAAATCGTTTGTGTCTTGATAAATTCCCACGGTCTTCCGCTGAAACCGAGCGTCCTGTCCTGCCAGGCGCCTGTCGGACATACGGCAACGCAGCCGCCGCAAAAACTACACGCAAGCGGTCGGTCAAAGGCAGTGCCTATAACCGTCTTAATACCGCGATTCTGGAAGTCAATAGCGCCCACGCCTTCAATTTCCTTGCAAGAGCTGACGCACCGCCCGCATAAAATACACCGGTTTCTATTTAATTCCAAAACTGGATTATCCCGAACTACCGGATAGTGCATCCTCACGGTCTTAAATCGCCCCGGACCCAGGTTTAAGTCATGGGTAATATTCTGCAATCCGCACTCACCCGATTTATCACAGGTTGGGCAGGAAAGTTCGTGGTGGGCCAGCAAATATTCCATAACAGACTTTCGGTATCGAACGACCTTTGGCGTATTCACCTTGACAACCATTCCCTCTGATACGGGATGCGCACAGGCAAACCGGTGACCGGTTCGCCTCTCCGTAACCTCTACCATGCACAACCGGCATCCGCCAAACTGGGATAATTTAGGATGATAACACAAGCCCGGAATATAAATATTATTATCCATGGCTGCCTGGAAAATATTCGTACCCTCCGGCGCTATGATTGGTTTATCGTCAACAACAAGATGGATGAGTTTCTTCATTTGATCGCCATGAAATTACATTTTTCATAACATAAATTACATTTTATGCATTTATCTTTATGGATGAAGGCGACTTCCTTTGTACTCCCGCTAATCGCCTTAACCGGACAATTCTTAATACATGCCTGACATTTCGTACACTTCTCCGAAACAACTTCATATTTATGGAGCGCAACACACATAGACGTGGGACATACCTTGTCCCTGATGTGCGCAATATATTCGTCTTTAAAATAGCGGAGGGTTGATTTTACCGGATTTGGAGCGGATTGCCCAAGACCACAGAGCGACATCGTCTTTATCTCATCACACATCTGCTCTAATATCTCAAGGTCTTTTTCCTCACCCAGCCCCTGCGTAATACGCGTCAGAATATCCAGCATAAGGGTGGTTCCAATACGGCATGGCGGGCACTTCCCACACGATTCATTTGCGCAAAAATTCATGAAAAACCGCGCCATCTCCACCATACAGGTAGCCTCGTCAACGACCACAAAGCTACCCGATCCCATCATGGCGCCCGCCCCCACCAATGATTCATAATCAATCGGTGAATCCAATAACGACTCCGGCAAACACCCACCTGACGGACCACCGATTTGTACGGCCTTAAACCTTTTCTTGCGGGGAATCCCACCGCCCATGTCAAAAACAATCTGCCTGATAGTGGTACCCATGGGAACCTCTACAAGCCCTGCGTTCTTAATTTTTCCCGTTAGAGAAAAGATCTTGGTGCCTTTGCTCTTTTCAGTGCCGATCTTCGCATACCAGTCAGCCCCTCTGTTAATAATAAATGGCACATTGGCAAAGGTCTCTACATTGTTTAATACCGTGGGTTTATCCCATAATCCCGCCTCTACCGACTGGGGAGGCCTTGTGCGAGGCATACCGCGTTTGCCTTCAATGGAATTCTGGAGTGCCGTTGACTCGCCGCACACAAATGCGCCAGCGCCTTCTTTTATGCCAATATCCAGACTATAGCCACTGTTTAATATATTTTTCCCCAAAAAACCGTATTTTCTTGCCTGTTCAATAGTATGTTTTAACCTTTTAACTGCAAGGGGATACTCGGCGCGGGCATAAATATAACCATAGGTAGCATTAATTGCATAGCCACCGATAACCATGCCCTCCAGGACGGCATGGGGGTCACCCTCCAGAAGACTCCTATCCATAAATGCACCCGGATCGCCTTCGTCTGCATTACAAAGGATAAACTTCTCGTCCGCAGCATATCGGGCGCAGGACGCCCATTTTTCACCGGTTGGAAAACCACCGCCGCCTCGCCCCCGAAGGCCTGATTTGCTCATTTCATTAATCACATCCTTCGGAGTCATACTCGTTAAAACCTTTTTGAGCGCGGTATATCCGCCGGTCGCAAGGTAATCTTCAATGCTATCCGGGTCGATATACCCGCAATTCCGGAGGATATATTTGATCTGGCCTTTGTTCATTTCCAGGTCATTAAAAAATGGTACCCCCTCATAGGGGGTTTCTACTTTGGAATCGATGTACATCTGCGAGAGGGCAAAATTCTTTACCACATCCCCTTTCCCCACGTGCTGTTCTATAATCTGAGGCACCATAGCGCTCTTTACCCCGCTGTACGTAACTCGTGTCCGGCCAGGAATAACCACATCAACGAGCACTTCATGGACGCACATACCAATACAACCTGTAGGTATAATTTCCGCGCTGATCTTTTGCTTTTCGAGTTCTTGTTGAATGCTCGTAAACACGCCTTTTGCGCCAGCGCCCAGACCGCAGCTCGCCATACCAATGATAATTGTTGGTTTTTGTTGTGTATCTTTTATTTCGTTACTTACCATAATAGCGCTACCCAGTAAAACTTCTTTTTTGTTTTAATTATTCTGACGGTTGAGTAGTTCCCGATTCTTTAATTTTTTGTAAAACAGCCCCCACACTATCTGACGCCAGCTTGCCGTGAATATCTTCGTCCACCATCATAACTGGTGCAAGGGAACAGGCGCCCAGACACGCCACCTCCTCGAGGGTAAACACATTATCCTTCGTCGTCATTCCCATAGAAACTTCCAGCGTTTCACTCAGCTTTTCTGCAATCTTGGTTGCGCCCTTCACGTGACACGCTGTTCCGCAACACACCTTGATAATATGCTGGCCTCTGGGTCTCAGGTGAAACTGGGCGTAAAATGTGGATACACCTACAATTTCACTTGAACTCACATTCAGTCTCTCTGAAATAAGGTCAATCGCAGATTCCGGGAGGTAGCCAAACTCACCCTGTACCTTTTGCAAAACCGGGATAACCGCCCCCCGGGCATTTTTATAATCATTCAGGATTTTTTCTACCTTTGATAAATCAATGCCTTTATCTTTTGACTGTTCACAGGTTTTCGTAGCCATGATTCTAACGATCTATTTCCCCTAAAACAATATCCAGACTCCCGATAGTAGCAACCACATCGGGCAGTAAACGGCCTTCAATCATCTTCGGCAACGCCTCAAGATTAACAAAGGAAGGCGGCCTGATTTTTAAACGGTACGGTCGGCTTGACCCGTCGCTTACGATATAAAATCCCAACTCCCCCTTTGGCGCCTCAATGCTGGCATACACTTCACCCTTCGGCGGTTTGACGCCTTCAATAATTATTTTAAAATGCTGTATCATAGATTCCATATTTGTCTCCACATCCTCCTTGGGAGGAAGGGTAATATTCGGTATCCGTGCAACAATATCCCCTTTCGGGAGTATATTGAGCGCCTGGTGTACGATACTGTTGCTCTGACGCATCTCTTCCATTCTCACAGAATATCGGTCGTAAACGTCCCCCTTTTTACCCAGGGGAACGCTAAAATGGTATTTGTTATATCCGGAATAGGGTTCCGCCTTTCTAATGTCCCAGTTAACTCCAGAGCCTCTTAAACTCGGACCACTCAACCCGTAATCAATAGCATCCTCACCGGAAATAATACCAACGCCAACGGTACGTTTCTTCCATATAGGATTCTCCGTTAAGAGCGTCTCGTATTCGTCGAGCCGTGAGGGAAATTCCATAACAAATTTTCTGGTCTTTTCCATAAACCCATCCGGCAAATCCCTCGACACACCCCCCACACGGATATACGAAAGATTCATCCGCGCCCCGGAAACCATTTCGAAAATATCATAGATGGTTTCACGCTCCCTGAAACAATAAAAGAACACCGTCATCGCTCCAATATCCAGGGCATGGGTTGCCAGCCACAACAGATGGGATGATATCCTCGTCAGTTCGCATATCAGCACACGGATATGCTGCGCCCTTTCAGGGGCTTCGATTCCCATCAATTTTTCTACGGCCAGAACATAGGCAAGATTATTTGAAAACGGCGCCACGTAATCCAGGCGGTCGGTAAGGGGGATGCACTGATGATAGGTTTTGTATTCCGCAAGTTTTTCCACGCCTCTGTGGAGAAACCCAATATGAGGTACTGCCCTTGTAATCACCTCGCCATCCAGCTCCAGCAACAGCCTCAGCACACCGTGCGTGCTGGGATGCTGCGGACCCATGTTGATGGTCATTAAGTGGGTAGTCGTCTGGGTAGCAGCCGTCACGCCTCATCCTTTCGGTAAATCTCACGGAGCGTGGCGGGTTGTCTTCCGTCCACAGGATAGTCTTTTCGTAGGGGATGCCCTTCAAACTCATCAGGCATAAGTATTTTTCTCAAATCGGGGTGGCCGTCAAACTGTATACCAAACATATCATAGGCCTCACGCTCATGCCAGTTTGCCGTTTTCCAGACATGTGTTACCGTTGAAACCCTTGGTTCATGTGATGGGACATGCACCTTGAGACGAACACGATGGTTTTTGGAGAGGGAATAAAGGTGATAAACCACCTCGAAGACGCCATTCGATTCAACCCGGTCAACACCGCACAGATCAGACAAAAAGTTAAACGCCATATCCTCGTTTTCCTTCAGAAATCCGGCAATTTCGGAAATACTCTCTCTTTTTACAACAAGGGTCAATTCATTGAGAAATGTACCGGAATCAACAATTGCATCGGGAAATCTGTTTTTTACAAACGTAGCTAGAGACTCATTATCCATGGCGTACTGATTCTTTTTCAATCTTCTTCTGTATTTCCATTATAGCGTGAATCAATGCTTCAGGTCTGGGCGGACATCCCGGCAGATACACATCAACAGGAATAACCTGGTCCAACCCCTGAACAACACTGTAGGTATTAAACACACCGCCAGATATCGCGCAGGCACCCATTGCAATAACCCACTTGGGTTCCGGCATCTGGTCGTAAATCTTTCTTGCCACCGACGCCATCTTGTAGGTGAGCGTGCCGGCGACAATCATTAAATCAGACTGACGGGGAGAAAACCTGAATACCTCTGCCCCGAAACGTGCAAGGTCAAAACGGGGAGCAACAGCTGCCATCATTTCTATGGCGCAACATGCCAGCCCGAAAGGCATAGGCCAGAGGGCAGATTTTCGCGCCCAATTGACCATCGTATTCACGGTAGTTGTGAGGATATTATCACCCAAATGGCTTTCTAATCCCACTCCAACCCTCCCCTCTTCCAAATATAAAAATAGCAGACAAGCATGATACCAATAAAGGTCAGCATTTCAATAAACCCAAAGAGCTTGAGCGACTTAAACACCACTGCCCATGGGTAGAGAAAGATAACTTCAACATCAAAAACAACAAAAAGCATTGCGATAAGGTAAAACTTTACCGAAAAACGCTCCCGTGCTGTTCCCACGGGTTCAATACCGCATTCATAGGGTGTAAGTTTTTCCCTTGTAGGCCTTCGTGGCCCCAAAATTGCCGAAAGCCCTATATTCGTAACCGCAAAGCCTACAGCTATAATAAACAAAATCAGTATAGGTAAATAATTGATCATAAGACTTAATTATAGAATTATTTTTAAAAAAGTCAAAGATATTTACACGAATAGGTGTAACACCCTGTAACATGTGCAGAAAGAGCGCAAGTATAATGCCGTTTTTACTAATAACAACTAAGATATTAATTCGTAAATAGTTATAAACAAATATTTATTAAAGTACACCCTGAAAACTGGTCAAAATAATGGGAAATGGTGGAATTCAACTAATTATTCCATTCATTTGTGTATGTGTTACACTTTACAAACCCAAGGTCATTAAATGAGGACTTCGGCTACTTGAAGTTTTAAATGTCCCTATGGTAGGAGCCGTCTCCTGACGGCGATGGACATGCCCACCGGCGAGCAAGCTCCGGTCGCCAACAGGAGCCGGCTCCGACGGAGCCGTATGAAAGCAAAAAAGTTTCGCAGAGGCGACATGCATTATTTGAAAATATCTGTGTATATTTTGCCTTCTATGGCAGGGGTATGTTTTAAATTTATGGATTGCAAGGCTATAGCCTTGCCCATTTGCAACCCTGAAGGGTTGCCCTATCAAGCCCCAGAACCGCTTGAATAACATGAAAATTCTTATACAATGTACTTATAACTATTCTACTGTCTGGCTGGATTAAGGCGTTATTTTACGCCGAATCCGCCAACGAGGGTTGAATGGTGGGTGCGCTTTTGCCTAATCCACCCTTATTATGAAACTATTTTTAATTGCTTGTAATCTAAAAACGTATGCTTAAAATAAAGGTTAAGCCGGAAGATTTTATTGTAGAAGAGGTAGCGGATATCTCATTAACTCAAGGCGGCGACTTCTCTGTCTATCTGCTGAAAAAGAGGGGGTGGAATACCGTTGATGTATTGAAAACACTTTCCAGGAAACTCAACTTACCTTCTTCATACTTCTCCTACGGCGGGAAAAAGGATAAGTACGCCCACACAACGCAGTATATAACCATTGGACAGTATAACGCAGACAAAGCATTGCCAGGAGAAAACAAGGATGCCTTTCCGCGTAATCTCCGCCCTGTCCCCGGCCTCTCCCGCTCCCAATACCTGAAAAACATAAGCGAAATAAAGGAAATCTGTGAAAATAACTACTCATTAAGCCTTGCCGGCAACATGGACAGACCCATGGGGCCAGACCTCATAAAGGGAAACAAATTCCATATTGTTGTAAGAAATCTTACCGGGGAAGAACTTTGCTCAGCGCTCGGCGGGATTGAGCGGGTGAAAAATGACGGTTATCCCAATTATTTTGATGACCAGCGATTCGGCAGTTTCGACTCAAGACAGGGATTTATCGCAGAAAAGATGCTCAAGAAGCATTACAACGGGGCATTAAAGGTATACTTTTCCCGCATTCATCCGGAAGATAGCAAGGAAGAAAGGGATCATAAAAAATTTATCTTTGAAAATTGGGGTAAGTGGCAGATATGCCTTGAAAATGCCCGGAGTATATTTGAAAAGGAGTCATTCCAATTCCTCATAAAAAATCCAATGGGTTTTTTGCCCGTTCTCCAAAGGATATCCCATGAAGAGATGGTGCTCTTCTTCTCTGCCTATCAATCACATCTCTGGAACGAAGTCTTACGGAAGATAATCAAATCGGTATATACCAACGCACTCAAAATATATGAAGGCATTGCGGGAAACTATTATTTTTATACGCAGATGGAGGCCGGAAATAAAGAGTATCTCCGCACGTTGAACTTCCCCATGCCAGCCTCAAATATAAAGATGCCCGATACCCTCACAGAATCATTGTATTTAGAAGTATTACAGGAACACCAGTTAAGGCCTGCCCTGTTTAATATTAAAAAGTTACGACAGGCATTTTTCAAGGGAATAGAAAGACGGGCAACGATTGTCCCCGAAAATCTTATTATTGGATATTCTGACGATGAGGTTTATCCCGGTAAAAAAAAGCTCATTTTAGACTTTTTTTTACCAAGGGGGTGTTTTGGAACGATGTTCGTGAAAAGGATATTCAGCGAAAACAGTTGACAAAAAAACAAATCATAATCATGTTGCCATTAATGAATTCACCCGATTGAGTAGGCAAATTTTACCATCCCAGTAATACCGAATTGCATTTGTCAATTTATCCTGGCCAGAAGTCTTAAAATTTATGAGGACACCGGGGGCGTTGTCGATAAATTACAGGCTGTCCGAGAATTCAGTTTTTCTTGATTATTCATGTCATAAGTCCTTTAA
>CAYJME010000027.1:0-23241 GCA_964370795.1 uncultured candidatus Brocadiaceae bacterium | reverse complement strand
GGGCATGCGTGTTAAGTTAAGCGGTTTTTGGGGCGGCATAGACAAACGGAGTTTGTCCGAACAGATAATTATAGATTCTTAACTTAACACGTAAGAGATTCTGGGGGGTGTTTCTTTAGTGAACATCACTACGGAGACAACAAATTAGTCAGTAATTCTCTATTCGTGTAAATTCGTGGCTTAACCACAGAATACCATAAAGTATCATGTATGTTTTGTGGAGACGTAATGCATTAAGTTTACTTATACAATATTTACGGAGATAATCAAAAATTATGAAAGAAAAAAGGAACCCGGATAGAACGGATTTAGAGGCGGTCAGGAATCAAATACTGGACTTTGCATGCGCCAGACATGACTTTAAACTCGAATCAGAGGACTTCCCCTTTGACGGAAACTGGAATGGGGTATTCCTCATAAAATTCAGGGATAATCCTGAAGATGAGCGGTTATATTGCGAAGCGCCGCTGGGTGAACATTTTATCAGGTTTGGATTGGACATGACAGTTGATGAGCAAACCTGGCAAAAAGAACATGAGGACATTTGCAGGGAAGCATCGGGTTATGATGTGGCAGTTTATCCATCACATCAAGAGGACGGTGGAAAACGGCGCTGCCGATTATCCATAAGGGCATGGATACCTAATTTCGGACAACGCATCTTCGGACTGACACTTTCCAATCTCATGGACTGCAAAAAAGCCATCTTATCAATGTTTTCGAATTAGGCATCCCGATACTTTTTATACCCGTGGCAAGGCAGCGCCTTGTCCCAACAGTGGGTATATTCAATCTATACTTCTTTCATTTTTGTAAGTAGTTCTTTGTATAGTTGAAGAATAGTTTTTTGAAATACGGGATGAATGATGTCTGGCTCAATTTCAGCCATTGGTTCAAGGACAAATATTCTGCTCTGCATCAGGGGGTGGGGTATTTTCAATCGCTCATCGTTTACCATTTCATCCCCGTAAAGGAGGATGTCAATGTCAATAGTTCGCGGACCCCATTTAACGGTACGCACCCTTCCCATAAGTGTTTCAATGCGTTGGAACTGTTCCAGCAACTGATGGGGTAATAACGTGGTTTGCAAACTCAGGGCTGCATTGAGATACATGGGCTGTGGCGGCCCACCGACTGGCGCTGTTTCATAAAACCGAGAAAACTTCAAGGGTTGTATCCCCTTGATTACCATGATGTGGTTGTATGCAGTTAATAAATTCCCTGCCCTGTCACCTATATTTGAACCAAGGCTCACACAAACATGGACCATAAAAACCTTATTTCTTTGAAAAGAAAATATTAAAAACCTTACGCGGTAGGAGCCAACTCCTGTTGGCGACCGGTTCATGCTCACCGGTGGGCATTTTCCATCGCCGTCCGGAGATGACTCCTACCATATTTTTATTCTTATGCGGCGCAAAAATTCTTAGAACGGATGCAACTTCCGCATTCCGGGCATTTATCAATACGACAATCAGTGGTGATGTCCATGCTTAAAGATTTGTCTCTCTCCTCCATAAGAAACGATTTTACAATGCCGCAGCTAATATGCTCCCAAGGAAATATTTCATCATCCCTTCTCTGCCGGTGTGCATAAAAAGTCCAATCTATTCCAACCTTCTGAAAAGCATCAAGCCACTTCTGAAAATTAAAATGTTCTTCCCATGCATCAAATTTACATCCATCCTGCCATGCCGCATAAATGACCCTTCCCAGCCTTCGATCTCCCCGCGCAAATATGCCTTCCAGAATACTGCGCTCCACGTTGTGGAATTTAATATGAATGCATCGTCGCCGATTCATGTCATATAATCTCCTTCGGATCTCCTTAATCCTCTCCAAGGTCACCATGGGATGCCACTGAAAAGGGGTATGCGCCTTTGGCACGAAGGGCGCAATGCTGATGTTAACCTCCCCAAAATGTCCGCCGGTCTTCTTCTTCAAGTCAGAAACATTGCAAGCGAGTCGTACCATGGCATCGATATCATCGTCCGTCTCCGTAGGCAGCCCTACCATAAAATACAACTTTACCAGATTCCAGCCCTGTTTGAACGCCTCCTCAATCCCCTTATAGAGGTCTTCATCGGTAATATTTTTATTGATAATTCTTCTGAGCGTCTGGGTTGCAGCTTCTGGCGCAAGGGTAAGCCCGGACTTACGAACCGTATTCAGCATGGATGGCAAAAGGACAAGCTGTTCATTTACGCGCAGGGATGGAAACGATATATTTACCTGCCTTGGGCTGAAAATGGCGTTCATTTGTTCCATCAATGGCTTTAAAAATGGATAGTCGCTAATCGAAAGAGACGCAAGTGATATTTCGTTATGCCCCGTGTTCGCATAGCTTTGTTCTGCCAGTTTAATGATATTTTCTACCGTACGGGGACGGGTAGGCCGCTTGCTCATCCCTGCCTGGCAAAAACGACATCCCTGCGTGCAGCCGCGCATGACCTCAATAGTAATACGGTCATGAATGGTTTTCACATATGGTACAATGGGTCTGATCGGATAATAGGTCTTGTTTAAATCCCTTACCGAGGCAGAACGTATGAGTAATGGTAAACCGGATATTGTGGGGCGTATTTCTTTTATCGTATTGTCGCTATGATACGAAACCTCGTACAATGAAGGGGCATAGGCATTTTTCATAGCCTGGACGATGCTCACGATTTTTTCTTTACGTGGTAGTTTTTTTCGCTTCGCTTCTTTATACAGTTCAACAAACTGAGGCACACTCTCTTCACCATCGCCGACAAGAAAGATATCAATAAAATCCGCCAGAGGTTCAGGAGAGATAGCTGCCGGCCCTCCTGCAATGATAAGGGGACATGATTCATTCCGTTCAGATGCCAGGACAGGAATCCCTGCAAGATCCATCATATTCAGGACGTTGGTATATGATAACTCATATTGGATCGAAAAGCCCACAATATCGAATTCCTTTATGGGCGTGTAGGTTTCCAGGGAAAAGAGGGGCATCTCGTGTCTCCTCATGAGCGATTCCATATCATCCAGGGGTGCAAACACCCTTTCGCAGACGGTATCGTTTCTCTCGTTGAGGAGCCCATAAAGGATCTGCATTCCCAGATGCGACATGCCGATGCTGTAGGTATCAGGAAATGACAATGCTATTGTAATATCAGCATGCTCACGATTTTTAACGATGGAATTCCACTCCCCGCCGGTGTACTGTCCCGGCGTTTCTACAAGTGGCAATATATTTTCTGTTACAAATTGTTTTAGTGTCTTCATATATATTGTAAATTAGAGGAAATTAATTTTTCGTATCAAAACAAATAGTTGTTTGATAATAATAAGAAATTAAGCATTAAGCAAGTATTGTTTCACTGTACTCTTTATTGTATTGCCGGTGTTCAAATGATGGTAACAATTTAGTTTTTTGAAAAAAACAATACTGCAGCCCACGAAGGAGTCGGAGGAAGACAAGTATGATTTAAAGCTGACAGATTGCTTATGGTATAGCAATTTTGCCTGACAGGACTAAACAGGCAGAGTCATCAATGTCGTGCATCATAAAGACTTCTCGATGCAAGATCGATCTTCGAATGCATTTTGATATTGAAGATAATAGAAAGGGCGATAAAGGATGTGAGCATGGAAGAACCGCCGTAACTGATAAAAGGAAGCGTGATCCCCACGATAGGGGCAACCCCCAGGGTCATACCAATATTAACCATTATTTGCGTTGCAAACATTGTGACAAGCCCGGTGACAACAAGCCGTCCGTAAGGTTCCCGTGTATTTCGCGCTATGCCAACGCCGCAGGCAATAAAGGTAATGTAGATAATCAGAAGAAAACATGCCCGCAAAAATCCCCATTCTTCAGCAATAACGGCAAAAATAAAATCCGTGTGACGTTCTGGCAGAAAATTCATCTTATTCTGCGTGCCATTCCCCCATCCCGCCCCAAATAACCCTCCTGAGCCAACGGCAATAAGGGACTGTAGCCGGTGATACCCCGCGCCCCAATCAGTTGTCTTGTCAGGCCAGAGAAAACCGATAATCCGCATTTTTTGATACGGTTTTAACGCAAACATCCAGAGTAAAGGCGAAATACCCATTCCAGCGCCAACAAGCAACAGCAAATGGCCAACTCGAATGCCTGCGGTGTATATGATAGCAAAAAAGACAGGAACCAGGACGAGCGCAGTACCCAAGTCTGGTTGCTTCATAATCAGTAACATGGGTATTAATGTTAAGAGAAGAGCAAACCCGATGTCGAAAAGACCGGGATTGTATTTTTTGTACCTGAGATACCGCGCAAGGGTAAGCACCAGGGTAATCTTCATAAACTCCGATGGTTGGAATGAAAAAGAACCGATGGAGAACCATCGTTGCGAACCTTTCACTGCGGCTCCAAGACCCAGGAGAAGGATTAAAAGAAAGAGCACACATGCATAAATGATATAAGCAAAGTGGGCAAATGAAAGGTAATCGAAATAGAGGAGGGTAAAGAAAAGGGTAAACCCTATCGCAATCCAGACAAGTTGTTTAAACAAAAACTTTTCTGACGATGCGCTCCAGACAAAGAATATCCCCACGGTCAGAATGACGCACACGACAGGAAACATAAACCAATCAAAATTTCTTGTATTTACACTACTCATTCTGTTTCTCCATCAGGGCATGTTTCTTCGCGAGTTTGCTGTGTCGTCTACTATAAGAAAAATATATAATTGATCCAACCGCTAACCAGACAATGAGTCTGAGCCAGGTGGAAAATTCCAGGCGGATCATCATATAACCGCATGAAACAATGCCCAGGATTGGAATTACGGGAACGAAGGGACATCTAAACGCGCGGGGGTGATGGGGGTCCTTAATGCGCAGGATAATAACCGCAGCAGCAACAAGGCAAAAGGCGAGCAGTGTTCCGATGTTAACTAATTTTGCAATTTCTTCTATAGGAAAACAACTGGCGGTTATGGCAACACATGCGCCAACAATTATGGTGGATATATAGGGGGTTCCAAACCGGGGATGAACTGCCGCAAAGACCCGTTCAGAGAGGAGGCCATCCCTTGCCATGGCCCAGAATATCCGCGCCTGACTCATAAGCAAGACCAGCAATACACTGGTAAGACCTGCAACAGCCCCAACAGAAATAAAAAACGATATCTTTACCAATCCATATCGGCTAAAGGCGTCAGCCAGCGGGGCATCGATATTGATGTTCTTGTAATAAACCATCCCCGTAAGGACTGCCGTAACAGCGATGTATAACACGGTACACAAAACCAGAGATACAATAATACCAATGGGCACATCTCGCTGTGGTTTTCTTGCCTCCTGCGCAGTCGTCGAAACCGCATCAAAACCGATATAAGCAAAAAAAACATACGCTGCGCCGGTGCCAATACCAGCGGCTCCAAATGGCGCAAAGGTCTGCCAGCTATTTCCCCAATTTTCATTCTTGACATAAAACCACCCGGCGATAATCACCAGAAATATTACCGCAAGCTTTATCCCGACAATGATATTGTTGAAATGGGCGCTCTCTTTTATACCAACGACCAGCAATGCGGTAATGGCAACAATGACAAGCGCTGCCGGCAGATTAAAAACAATGGGTACTCCGCAGAGGTGAGGTACTATCCGGGCAAACAACTCATGGGATTGGTGCGATAACGTCCAGTAATCAGTGGTAAGCCAGGGAGGAATGTGTATCCCAAATATCCCCAGTAAATTAACAAAGTAGTGCGACCACCCAACAGCCACGAGACTTGATGCAAGGGAATATTCAAGGATAAGGTCCCATCCAATAATCCATGCAAAGATCTCGCCCAATCCTGCATAAGCATACGTATAAGCGCTGCCAGCCATCGGAACCATTGATGCGAATTCAGCGTAACAGAGGGCCACAAAAATACAGGCAAGACCGGAAAGGACAAAGGAGAGGATCAAACCGGGGCCGGCAAATTCCTTCGCTGCCAGACCGGTTAAAACAAATATGCCAGCGCCAATAACAGCGCCAATCCCCAGGGCTGTTAATGAAACGGGGCCTAATACCCGTTTAAAATGATGATGGTTTGATTCTTCGGCCAGGTCGCGCAGCGTCTTTTTAACGAACAACTTCTTCATAATTTCAGAATGTAGAATCCCCCCCCTTCTAACTCTCGTGTTTTAGACTTTATTTAAGTCGGTAATATTACCCCCCTGACAAACCAATGTCCACTAGTATTTTTTGATGTTTTCACAGGATATCGGGATATGATGATAGACGATTAAAATCAAAAAATATTCTTGAAGATTTCAAGAACCAGGTATAACTATTACAAAACAGGATAAATCAGGAAAACGAATCCCTGATATCTCCTAGTACGGCGTAGCCGCAACCAAAGAGATACTCAATAACAATACGATCTTTTGTTCTTTTAACAAAGTATCAAACGAGGGACGAAGGACAAAGGATGTGTCCCGTCTATCGTCCCTCGTCTATCGTTTTTCGGATTTAGCGGTTTTTAATAAACAAAAACTTACAAAAAAAAGATGTTTTTACAGAGTAAACTCACATGAGCCAAAGGCTCACAAAAGAGCATGAAAATATATCACCCTCCCTTTATCCCTCCCATCAAGGGAGGGATAATTCCCTCGCCCCTTGTGGGAGAGTGTCTGGGTGAGGGGGTATTTTCGTGCCAATACTATAACAAACTCACTAGCTTTTGTAAGGATTGAGCATTGATTCCAGTTCCTGGACGGATTTATTCATTGCCGCTCGTACTTGTTCGAGGAAACGATAGCTTTCTTCTATCTTATCTTTTAATATCAACTGGAGGATGAGAATCGTGCCGACCTTTTCAATGAGCTTATCAGCATTGGGTATGTTCTGGGCGAGTAATTTTTCTTTGATTTCAAGTTTTTGATAAAGGAGGTCAACTGATGGAGTCAGCGTACCCGTGAAATCATCAAACAGTGCATTTTCCTTTTTCAGATTCAGCCCGTTGGCGGCAGCATCAATAACGGTAACGGTCATAGGCGCAGGACCGCAGAGGTAAAATACAATATTGGGATCGGGTGAAAGATATTTCTTCAGGAGCGGCCCGATAAATCCGACCTCCCCTCTCCACCTGGTTCCTTGTTCATCTACAAGACCTGAATCTTTAACAATCCGGAGCGATTCCGGAGAAATATCGTAGAAACATTTTCTGTCAATATCATTCATCTCGGCGGGATTATCACCGCGGAATGCGCCAGAAAGTACCGGCATAAACGTAAAGTTCGGATTCTCCCGCTGCCATTTTAACCATTTCGGCAAATAGAGTATCGGGATGTCCTGGAATCGGCGTTCACCCAGAAAAAATATGGCCTTATCCTGACGTCCTTCCGTAAACCATTGTTCCATAAGCGCAAAAACAGGCGCCAAACCAGCGCCGCCGGCTACAAACACTGCGGTATGCGGTTGTTCCCGCAAGGTAAAATGACCATACGGACCGGTGAATCGTATCTTTTCGCCCAGAAAGAAATTCCACAAGGTTTGTTCCTGGATATAACTATGCACACAACTCGGTCCAATACAGGGAGGCCCGCCCTTTTCAAGCGGCATGGCAGGGTCTGCCGGGGCCATACGAACGATAAGTTTCAAAAGATACGGTTTCGTAGAGGCGAGTGAATATCCCCTGTAAAGCGTGGCGCCGGGAACATAGGGCATAAACTCTTTTCCTGACTTTTTGCATGACTCCTTGATCGCATCACCATATTTTTTATAGTGCTCTTCCACAAAATCATCGGGAATGGCAAGCTGGATATATTGACCAGGTTTATACTGAACAGGTTTTGATGGTTTTAACCACATCTCCATCTTATCGCTGGTGATCGGCATCTTCCTGATCACCCTTGCTGTATATTTCTTTACATGCAGCGTGTCCTTTGGTAAGTACAGCGAAACATCCTTCTCAACCCTGACCTGACAGGCCAGCCGTATATAGCCGTCTCCAACGCCTTCCTCTAAATATTTCCGGGTAGCCTCGCGGGTTTTCATGTCAAAATGCGGCGTTTCCACCGCCGTATAAGAACCCACATTGGTGTGAAGCTCTACTTTACATTGTCCGCAGGTTGCCATACCGCCGCAAGCGGCCGGGATATTAAAACCCCTGTTCTGAAGCAAAGCAAGGAGTCTCTCGCCACCCTCAATATCTAATTCCTTCTTATATTCATCGTCGCTTACAATGGTAAGTTTGCGTTTTTCGCCACGACCGAAGAATTGGTACGCAATCTCGCTGAATATACTGAGCAGCAATACCAGTAAGGCTAGTATGCCAGCGCCTAAGATAAGAGGTATGGTCATTGCATTCCTCCACAAACAATCTTAATATTTTTTGCACTTGTTTTCACAAACACACCTTCTCTTAAAATAATCGTATCATTCCAATACCCGTAAATATGGCAGCCATGATGCCCAGAAGCAGGATAGCAACGGTATCTTCATCCCACGCCGTCGTAGGAACAAACAGGCGCTGTCTTCTTAAGAGTGCAAGCCAGACAATGACCATCATCCAGTGAAGCCCATAGCCCAGCGCCGTCACAGTGGTAACCATAAACGTTGCCCCCGTGGGGATGGTAAATGTGGCGCTGGCAAGGACAATACAGTTAACGGTGATGAGTTCCAGGAATTGCCCCATCTGCTCATATACATTCCGCGCAAATTTTCTCAGGAGGACGCTCAATATCTGCACAAACACGGCAATAGTAACGATAAAAACCGTCAGATAGAAAATATTTTCCAGACGTACGGAAACAGGAGAATACTTTGACAGGAAATCACTGCATCTCACCAGCACGCCGTTATAGACAATCCAGTTCAGCGCTGTTGATAACGTTGTTACAATAATCACTGCCACACCCATCTTCCATGCCGCATCAATCTGGCGAGACTTATTTATTAATGGACACATACCCAGCAGTTTGCTCAGCACAATCCCGTCAAAGAAGAGCGCATTCAGCAGGACGGGAAACAGGGCAATGTAAAACTTATGCAGGGTAGGAATTGTTTGAAGATGTATAAAAAGACTGACGAACAGACAGACGCCAAGTCCCATAGCTATATATGAAGTTCTGGAAAATCCCCGTTTTGCAAGGACAAGAGGCGCAGGCTTACATACGGGTGGCGGAGCGGCACATTCAGATGCTGCACACTCACAGGCAGAAGCTTCAGCATATACGATCCCGGACTTTAAGAGAAACGGACGTAGCAAAAGTCTGAACGCTGCCAACGCAAAAAATCCGCCTACGGGGGTAACCATAAGGACGACCCGTGGAAACGCATCCGGAAGCGCATGAAAACCCATAATCGTTCCAAAGCCCAGGGGCTCTCGTAAAAATGAAAGCAAAATGAGGGCGATAGAATATCCTAGACACGCCTTCAATATCTTCTTTTGCGCCTCCCAGAAATCAACGGTTAATCCTTCTGAAATGACTGCAAGCACGATGCAATTTGTAGTAATGAGGTCTATGTATGCCTTTATATTTGCTGTGATTGCAGGAACAAACGCCTGTGCAAAAAAACCAAAGATAGCGACAAAGACAGAAACAATAATCATGAGCAGGGAAATTTTATGATGCGTCCCCGCCGTGGATATCAGTTTTTTAAAGGGATAGACCATGCAGAAGCTTCCTGCGGTAACCAGGGTAACGCCAATTCCCATGGTCAGGGCATTTTCGAGTTTATTTGTCACCGCAAGGGAAGAACAGAATCCCAGCCCCGCGCCCGCCGTCAGGATAAGATTATCCCGCATGAAGTATTTTGACATCATTCGTATGTTTCGCTTTAATCCTACCATTTTACTTCCCCTTGCCCTTCCCAGAATTCCTTCATGGCATCATTAATAAATGCCTCAATCCCCTTGCTGGTATTCGTTGCGCCGGTAATTGCATCAACTTCATTGGAGGCCCCGGCCTTTCTTCCTCTCACAACAATTAATTGAGGTTTCAATTTTTTGCCAATAAATTGACTTTTAAACTGTTCCTCAGTCATCCTGCCACCCAGCCCCGGAGTTTCACTGTGGTCAAGCACCTCGATGCCTTTGAGCGTCTCCAGGTCGGACTCTACGCAGATAAAAAGCGAAATCGTGCTCGATTTGTTATAGCCATATCCCATTTTAGTTTCCACGAATCCAACACCCTGAAGCTTGCCATCTTTTACGTACTTGAACAATCTTTTCCCCTGAGCGCCTTTTGGCTGTTCAGCGGCCGTCTGTATTCCTGCGGGCTGACTCTCCCAGGATACCGGTTTTTCTTCCACCGTTACGTTATTCTGGAATACCTCGCGTATATCCTTTTTATCGTATCCCTTAAAGGTAAATCCCAGGAATTTTTTTTCATACATACGATATGGGACGTGAAATATGTCCAGGACGGCGCGTTTCTCTTTTATTTCAGAGTATTCTGCAATCTTTGGCGCAGTGTAAAAATATACCAGGAGCAGCACTGCGCAGGGTAAAAAAGTAATTAAGAGAATTGAGCCGATACGATTTATAAGTTTTTTTAATTCTTCCATAACGCATTAACCACAGATTTCACAGATAACACAGATGTTAATATTGTCCATCTTGCAGTACAAATTTTAAAGAATCCTTTATCTACGATACCTCATTTTTACCATTACGGATTGAATGGGTACTGCCACAAGGTTCATGAGTAAAATCGCATACATTACGCCTTCCGACAGCGTCGTAAAGTCCCTGAGCAATACCGTAATAAAACCGCATCCTGCGCCATAAATCCATTTTGCTTTTTGACTATACGTTGTGGTTATGGGATCGGTTGCCATAAAAAATGCCCCCAGGATTAAGCCGCCGCTCAGGATTTGGAATACAGGCGGGGCGACAGCCTTACCCATCATCAGTGAGAAAAATGCGGAAATGATAAATACACTCCCCAGATAGGATACCGGCAGCCTCCAATTTACCACCTTTATTCTGATCAACCATAATCCCGTCAATATCAAGACAAAACGACACGTCTCACCCAGAGAACCGCCTGCGGTTCCAAACAGGAGAGAGATATACGATGCAACCTCTCCATTGGTCTTGAACGCGGTCAATGGCGTGGCGTGGGTAACTGCGTCGAGTCCGTAGCGAAATGTATGCAGGTCGGGCATACCCGTAAAGGGTGTTTGATAACCCGTAACGAGAAGTGCAGGAAAGCAAACAGTAAGAAACAATCTACTGAAAAGGGCTGGATTGACAAGGTTATTTCCAACGCCGCCCAGTATGTTTCTAAAGAGAATAGCCGCCGCTGCCCCCAAACCCACCAGCCACAGAGGCGACTGGGGGGGGAGAATGGCCGGCACAAGGAGACAGGAGACAAATCCACCTTCGCTGATGTGGTCTTCCCGTGCAATAATCGCCCACAGCACGTCCACAATAAAAACGCCAATAATAAACGAGACCAGAAGTTTGGAGATAACGCATTGCCACCCATAAAAATAGATAGCAGGCAATACCCAACCAATAACCAGCGCCACCAGCACTGCGCCCATAAAGCGTTTCACGTCGTAATTATTTCTGATAAAGGGTGGCGACTTTGCAGTCTCTTTCGGACTCCGGAGCAAGCCATCAAAGGCGCCAAAGAGGGCGCCAAACACAAAATTAACCTTCTTATGGGTATGAATAATTAATTCAACCCTGTCCAGACCCTTGTTAAATATAGGTTCTATTGGCTTGAGAAATTTTTTTATCTGCAAATTCCCGAATCCCCTTTAGTATGGCCTTGGAAAAAACTATGTTTCATTTACATTCCCTGATAATCTTCAGGAGTTCAAGCTTTGAGGGACAGACAAAACTACACAACCCGCATTCGATGCATCTTTCCAGATTGTAAAGGCGCGCCTTATGTCTTTCCCCCCTTTGATAGCTGTGATAATACAGCGCTGGTTCCAGATCAACAGGACAAATGTCATCGCAAAAATTACAAGAGACGCATCGCCTTATCTCTCCGAGCACGTTTGTCGTAAACATCAACTCTTCTGCCTTAAGCATGGGAAACATGACCTTGTAATCCTGTTCCCTGAGGACTACAATATTATTAATATTCCAATCTACCTTATGTGATAAATCTGTTATTTCCTTTCCACGAAGCGGGCCGTTGAGAAACACACGGTACTTACCCCCCTCTTTGACCCTATCGGAAAGCACCTTTTCGACAGGCGTTCCCAGTTGTACCTGGACAAGCTCATTTTCCTTCAGGCCTGTTCCTGAAATGGCAATAAAACGCGAGTCAACCTTATTACCAGAAATACATGAATCATAGATGGCCGATACTGTCTGGGCATCCATGATAAAAATGCCCTGAGACGTCGTTTCCTGGCCAAAGTTGATATCAATACCCAGCATAACCTTTGATAATATGATGGAATCATCCTGTGGGTATTGAGCATCAAGAGAAAAAACCCTGACCCGCTCTTCGCCGCCTGCAAAATTCCTTGCCGCTGCAATAGTCTCGGTATCTTTGTTATTTAAAGCGATATAACATCGCACGTCAGGAAAAAATCGGCCTTTTATCTCTTTCAGTTTATTGAAAAATACATTTGCCCTGTGACCAAATATCGCCCAGTTCGGTAATGCCCAGGGTTCCGTGGGACACAGATTTACTATAACATGTTCTATCTTTTGGGCAAAAGGCGTAAATTCAAATAGAGCAGGTATGGTGTCAGAAGAAACCTTTTCTAGAATATTGCAGAATCTCAATGGATAAGTATCGAGGAGATTAAATCCCCCCTTAAAACGTGGAATTTCTTTTTTTCTTAACATTGCTTTTTTAAGTGCTCTTTGTTTACTTCGTAAATCAATGGAATTTCCCCGCAATCGGGGAACTTATGACACTTGACACATTCAGACCATATTTTGTGGGGAAGCGTTTCCTTCTCAACCCTGTGGAACCCGCATTTTTCAAAAAATTCAGGCACATAGGTAAGCACAAACATCTTTGCAATACCCAGCTTGCGCGCCTCACGTATACAAGCCGTAGCAAGTTTTTTACCAATTCCCTTATGTTGACAGGATTCCTGTACTGCAAGCGACTTTATTTCCGCAAGGTCTTTCCAGAAAATATGCAAGGCTGCGCAACCAATAACCGTGTTATTGTGAACAAACACAAAAAAATCCCTTATATTCTCATAAAGCTCGCTCAAAGACCGGGGCAGCATTACATTTTTTGCCGCAAATTCATTGATAAGCTTATATATTTTTTCTGCGTCCTCTATGGTCGCTTTTCTGAGCATGTAAAAAAATCCCAAAAATTACAAACACTTTTATATGAAAGATATTTTCTCTTGTTGAATTGTTACGTACCGGTTCAAATCTGCCATATTTCAAACCTGAAGAGCTATGCAAAAAGCCTTGTCTTGCCTGTCATTGCGAGCGACAGCGAAGCAATCTTTCTCTCGAAATTAACCAAGCACATTATATTTTCGTACCCTGAAGTCAGCGCCCAGTTCCCCGGCTATTTTTCTGCATTTTTCCACATCCACACCGGGCACGTCTACCAGAGAAACCAGTACATTCGGTATTACCTTTTTTGCATCTTTAACAAACTGAATGAGGGCTGGATATGCCTTTTTTCCAAAGACCGGTTTACAGATTTCTTCATATTTTTCAGCCGTCTCTGCATTCAAGCTAATGCAGATGGTATCGATCAATCCCTTTAATTCATGAATGATGGGGCGTCCGTTTATTAAATCACCGTGACCGTTTGTATCTAACCGGATACGCTTCCCTTTCGATTTCAGAAACTTCGCCACCATTACCAGCGCATCCAACCGCTCTGTAGGCTCACCATAACCGCAAAAAACAACTTCATCATAACTGCCGGGGTCGCCAATAGCCTGTATTACTTCGTCTACCGTCGGTTCTTTCTTTAATCCTAAATGATATCCTTTTACAATAGGATAGGTTTCCCTCATGCAAAAAGCGCATACATTTGAACACCGGTTCGTAAGATTTATATATAATGAATTCCGTATGGCATAAGCAATCTTTCCTTCCTGAACAGGTTCTCCGATACCAAAGAGTTTATATGCATTAAAAGTCGTGATCCGTTCAATATCTTTTTCTGACAGCCCATAGATCTCTGCCAGCACAGGGATAACAAATGACAAATACGAAGGCTCATTACGTTCCCCCCTTTTAGGTTGGGGTGATAGAAAAGGACTATCGGTCTCTAAAAGAAGCCTCTCAACAGGAACAAAGCGGGCAACATCTCTCAGGTTCTTTCCGTTTGAGTAGGTAATCGGGCCTGCAAATGATATATATAATCCCAATTCCAAACATTTTTCCGCCATTTCCTGATTTCCACTAAAGCAGTGCACAACCCCCGGGAGGGTGCCATTTTTATACTCTTCCAGGATTTTCAAACAATCACTGCTGGCATCACGACAGTGGATAATGATCGGCAGGTTGTTGGCCTTCGCCAGGGTCAGGTGTTTGCGAAAGAGCCTCTGTTGATCTTCATGAGGACTGCGGTTCCGGTAATAGTCAAGTCCCGTTTCCCCCACTGCCACCACCTTTGATTCTTTAACCAGAGACTCCAGTTCCAGCCAGTTTTGTTCAGAAACCTTTGAGGCATCGTGGGGGTGAACCCCGATACTTGCATAGATATTCTGGAACTGATTCGCCAAGGCGATACATTTCCTGCTTGAAGAAAGACCTGTCCCTACATTAATAATACATCCCACATGGGCTTCCTTTGCACGGGATAAAACAGAATCCAGGTCTGGTTTATAATCGGGAAAATCCAGATGGGCATGGGTATCAATAATCATATTCTCAGCTTCGCATCCTCGAAGTAATCAAATCGTTTTTTGTAAAGGCATTTTTAAACAGCGTTATTGTCGGGTATTTTTCTACCGGCGGGTAAAAGATGGAAACCACGTCAAAACGTAAATCAAAACCCTCTATTTTTTTCTCGGCAACATAATGCAAGGCCACCTTTATAATTTGCCTCTTTTTTCCATCCGTAACCGCAAGCTCTGGCGGGCCATATACCTCTGAAAAACGTGTTTTAACTTCAATAAAGGTAATTGTGCCACGATCGTAACCAACAATATCTATTTCACCCGTTTTACATCGGTAATTTCGTTGCAGAATTTTATATCCATTTTTCTTTAAAAATTTTACCGCAAGCTGTTCCCCTTGCGCACCTATCGATCTTTTATCTGGTGTCTCGTCACTTTTATGCCTGAACAAACCCAGGAATGTTTCAAGCATTTTTCTCATTCTTCTTTGGTGTTGCAGGACTTTCAGTTTTCGGAAGTTCTTTTTCAAACTTCTCCTGCAATCTCGTCCCTTTACCGGTTCGCCCGCGCATATAATACAACTTTGCGCGTCTTACCCTGCCCGACTTTACTACCTTAATATCAATGATCTTGGGTGAATGGATGGGGAACACGCGCTCCACGCCCTCGCCCTGAACAATACGTCTTACCGTAAAGGTTTCCTTGAATCCCCCGCCATTTCTGGCTATTACCACACCACTAAAAACCTGAACGCGCTCTTTATCGCCTTCTATAATCTTTACGGAAACATCCACCTGATCTCCCACCGTGAACTGTGGCGCCGCCTTTTTTATTTGTTCCTTTTCAATCGTCTCTATAATATTCATTAATCCTTGTCTCCCCTCATTAATTTTGACCATTACCCAATGAAAAACTTCTTTTTATTCATAAATAAGATCCGGCCTTTTCTCCCTGGTTCTCTTTAATGCATGATTGGTTTGCCATTCTTTTATTTTCTGGTGATTTCCCGACATAAGGACATCAGGCACCCTCATACCCCTGTATTCAGGAGGGCGTGTGTATTGAGGATATTCCAACAAACCTTCATTAAAGGATTCGTTAACGGTAGAATTCAAATCCCCTAATACACCGGGTATCAAACGAACAACAGCGTCTATGACTACCATTGCAGGTATCTCGCCGCCGGATAATACATAGTCCCCAATGGAAATCTCCCTGGCATCCAAACCTGTCCGAATCCTTTCATCAAAACCCTCGTAGTGACCGCATATTAACATTACCGATGCTTCTTTTGCCAATTCCTTAGCAATAGATTGCGTAAACCGACATCCCTGAGGCGTCAGCAATATCCGCCTGGGACGAATGTCTGTTTGCGATTCAATAGCCTCTATCGTATTAAAGACAGGCTCAGGCTTCATGACCATGCCGGGCCCGCCGCCATAAGGTCTGTCGTCTACACACCGCCTGTTTTCGGCATATTCACGGATATTAAAAAGGTTATACTGAACCAGACCTTTTTCCCGCGCAATCCTCAGAATACTGCTTCCCAGGACATTTTCAAACATCTCGGGAAATAATGTTAAAATATCAATCCGCATGATTTATTTTTTTACTGCGATACCGAACTTCTTAAGCACAACAGCAACAGTATCGGTTGGCTTTGCCCCGACGCTTAACCAGTATTCAACCCGTTCCTTTTTTAAGGTGGTCTGTTTTTCGTTGTTCGATTCCAGGGGATCATACGTACCCAGATTTTCGATGATCTTGCCATCCCTTTCTTCATGGGCGTCAAATGCGCCAATCCTGTAATATGGTCTATTTTTACGACCCATACGCATCATCCTCAGTCTTACTGCCATTTTTTTCTCCTTAAAATTATCGTACCATCCCCTTACCAAAGGGTAACTTACCAGAAAAGAGCCCCATTTTCTTAATGCCCTTCTCATTTCCTTTAAAATGCTTTATCAATCGCTTCATCGACCTGAATTGCTTGAGAAGTTGGTTGACGTCCTGAATGGTTGTGCCGCTTCCACATGCTATCCGATTCCTCCGGCTCCCGTTTACCATATCCGGCGTCTTTCGCTCCTCTGTCGTCATGGATTTAATAATTGACTCAACCTTCACCAACTGATTTTCATCTACATTCAAGCCATCCATCTTGTTTCCCATTCCCGGAATCATCCCCAGCACCTCCTTGAGCGGTCCCATTTTCTTAATCTGCTGGAGCTGCGTAAGGAAATCGTCGAGGCTCAGAGAATCATCCTGTATCTTTCTCGTGAGTTTTTGGGCCTCTTCAAGGTCAAGAGCCTGCTGGGCTCGCTCAACAAGGGATACAACATCACCCATGCCCAGCACCCTGGAGGCCATGCGGTCCGGATGGAATTCTTCCAGCCTGTCCAATTTTTCCCCGATACCGACGAATTTAATTGGCTTGCCGGTAACCGCCCGGATCGAAAGGGCGGCGCCACCTCTGGTATCGCCATCCAGTTTGGTCAAAATCACCCCATCGAATCCTAACTGGGCATTGAACTCCTTTGCGCTATTTACCGCATCCTGGCCTGTCATAGAATCACAAACAAAATAAATCTGATGCGGCGACAGTTTCTCTTTGATCTCCTTTAATTCTGCCATGAGTTCATCATCTACATGCAACCTTCCCGCCGTATCAAAGATCACCACGTCATTCGCATTCTCTGTGGCATACCGAATGGCATTCTTACATATCTTCACCGGTTGGGAATCACTCTCGGAATACACGGGAATATTGATCTGCTGTCCCAAAACTTTTAACTGTTCAATGGCAGCAGGCCTCTGTATATCCGCAGCCACCATGAGCGGTTTTTTCCCTTTTGTAAGGATCAGTCTGGCAAGTTTGCCTGCCGTGGTAGTCTTTCCACTACCCTGAAGTCCCACCAACATTATTAACGTTGGTTCCACGTCCTTGAAAGGTATCGATGTATCGGATTCCCCCATGAGCTTAACCAGCTCATCATGAACGATCTTAATAACCTGTTGGCCGGGGGTAACACTTTTAATTACTTCCTCACCAACTGCCCGCTCGTTAACGTGCTGGATAAACTCCTTAACAACCTTGTAGTTGACGTCCGCTTCAAGGAGCGCAAGGCGGACTTCATGCAGGCCTTCCTTGATATTGGCTTCGGTAAGCCTTCCCTTTCCGCGGAGTTTGCTAAATATACCTTCTAAACTACTGGTGATTGATTCAAACATAAATAGTTGTTTTCGGGAAAAATAAACTTATAAACTCAAAAAACTAAACTTTAAATTATATATAATTGCGGTAAATATTCAAACAAATTTATATGAAAATTTCTATTGCAGAATATACCCTGGTTTGCTAAAATTTTAGAGATTGTGGAGATAAATTATTATCTTGTCTTATCTTGTCATGCGTTCACAGAACGCATTATTTATTTTAGGGGAAAACTATGAAAATGGGAATTCATCCGGAATATGTGGAAACTGTCGTGACGTGCGGTTGTGGAGAAACTTTTAAGACACGGTCAACAAAACCCAGGATCGCTGTTGAGGTATGCTCAAAATGCCATCCTTTTTACACGGGAAAGCAGAGATTTGTTGATAGAGCAGGTCAAATAGAAAAATTTCAGAATAGATTACAGAAGAGCCAGAAGGCGGAAGCTGCTGCAAAGAACAAATGAGTGAAAATTTATTAAAAAAATTAGAAAAAATGTACGAACGGTACCGAGAACTAGAGAAGCTGTTGGCTGAACCCGACGTCATTGCGGATACCGCCCGCTATACTGCATATATGAAAGAACATGGCAGCCTCGCGAAAATGGCAAACAAATATATGCAGCTTACAGAAACTATGTCCAGAAAACAGCAAACCACGGATATTCTTGCACAGGAAGCCGCAAACAACGAAATGGCTGAAATGGCACGGGAAGAATTAGGCGAACTCGAGAAACGGGAAGAGACCTTATTCGGCGAGATCAAAGAGTTGTTTATTTCCGACGACAAGACCTTTAGCAAGAACGTAATAGCTGAAATACGGGCAGGGACAGGAGGAGAAGAAGCAGCCATCTTTGCAGCCGATTTATTCCGCATGTATACCAAATATGCAGAAAACCAGGGCTGGAAGGTGGAACTTTTTGACTGCAGCGAGACTGATTTAGGCGGATTCCGCGAAGTATCGTTTTCCATGGAAGGGGAAGGCGCATACCAGAAACTGCGTTTTGAAAGCGGCACCCATCGTGTCCAGAGGGTACCGCGTACAGAGGGGAGCGGCAGGATCCACACTTCAACAGCTACGGTAGCCATTTTACCGGAAATTGAAGATGTCGAAATCGATATTAATCCCAACGACCTTGTCATTGAAACTTTTCGGGCGTCAGGCCCTGGTGGTCAGAAGGTAAACAAAACCAGCTCGGCAGTAAGAATCACCCACACCCCTTCCGGCCTGGTCGTAAAATGCCTCGATGAAAAATCGCAACATAAGAACCGCGCAAAGGCCATGCGTATGTTACGAAGCCGGCTCTACGAACTCATTGAAGGACAAAAAAGGAGCGAACGTGACCAGACCCGTCGTGACCAGATCGGAACCGGTGACCGTAGCGAAAAAATCCGCACCTATAATTATCCGCAGAATCGGGTTACCGACCACAGGATAAACTTTTCTGCGCATAATTTGGACCAGGTATTGCTTGGTTATCTGGACGATATTATTGCGGCATTATTAGCTTACTACAAAGAAGAACAACTGAAACAACTGGCAGCAAGCATTTAAAATGCCATAGAAATAAAAACTGGTATCTCGTAAAAGTTTACACAGCTTAAACCGCTTAAACCGTTTAAACCGTTTAAACAGTTCAAACGGTTCAAACTGCTTAAACGGTTTATTACCCCTGTATCGTGATGGGGGGATTGGTATCCCCTGTTGCCTGTTATTCGATTATCTCTATGTCCTATTCCGGTTTTTTAAATGAAGATACTACGGGAAGGGTAGAAAATTTATTTCCGGCTGAATGTACCGTTTTCAGTCTCGTCCAATGGGCAAGCAGACTCTTGCAAAACTATCGTATCGAAACTCCCCGTCTTGATGCAGAAGTCATCCTTGCACACCTGCTGACGTGTGAACGTATCGATTTCCACATACATCCCGAAAAACCCGTAGAAGATACCACGGCAATACAGTACAAAGCAGCCCTCCGAAAACGCATACAACGTGTACCCGTACAATACATCACACACCACGCCGAATTCATGTCTCTGGACTTTTATGTAGACGAACGCGTATTGATTCCACGTCCAGAGACAGAACTCCTCGTTGAGGCGGTTTTAAAAAAGCTGCATTTACTCTCTGGTGAACGTGAAATTATCATCGTAGATATAGGGACAGGCAGTGGCAATATCCCGGTAACCCTTGCAAAAAAAACAAACAATACCAGGGTATTTGCAATAGATATATCAGAGGATGCCCTGGCTGTGGCTAAAATCAATGCCCAAAAGCATCATGTCCTTAATAAAATCACCTTTTTATGTGGCGATATTTATAAACCGCTGCAAGGCTACGAAATCGAATCCAGGGTACATTTTATTGTATCTAATCCACCCTATATTGCCCACCATGAATTTGATACCCTGCAGGAAGAAGTGAGGAACTTTGAACCGTATGGAGCGCTCATCAGCGGCCATGACGACCTTTCCATGTTCAAATGTATTATAAAGGACGCACGGATATGGCTTAAGCCCGGCGGATTTATTATTTTTGAAGTGGGTGAAAAACAGGCATACAAAGTAGCGCAATTGCTGGAAGATACACATGGTTTTAAAAAAGCCGAATTTATAAAAGATTATCAACATATCAACCGTATTGTTGTTGCGCAAATGGAGGAAATGCGTGGGAAAAATCGTAATTGAAGGGGAACACCGGTTAGAAGGTACCGTTCGCATCAACGGGGCAAAAAATGCAGCGTTACCCGTTATGGCCGCCTGCATATTATTAAACGGGCCGTCCCGAATAAGGGGCATACCGAACATTGTCGACATTCAGACACAATCAGAAATTCTGAAAGAATTGGGCGGCGAGGTCAAAAGACTTGAGGATGGCGCTATAGAAATCATATTCAGAGATGGAGAAAATTTAGATAAATACACAGCGCCGTATGACCTTGTCAGCACCATGAGGGCATCGATATGCGTACTCGGCCCCTTATTAAGTAAACGACACAAGGCAAAGGTCTCATATCCCGGTGGTTGCGTTATCGGTGAACGTCCTATCGACCTGCACATAAAAGGGCTCAGGGCAATGGGTGCACAGATAGAGACAACCGAAGGTTACATACTTGCCTCTGCTGACAAACTCGCGGGAACGGAAGTATCCATGAAAGGAAAGTATGGCACGACGGTACTTGGCACGTGCAATGTCATGTCCGCAGCGGTGCTGGCGGAAGGTACCACCGTCATCGAGGACGCCGCATGCGAACCCGAAGTACAGGACCTTGCGAATTTTTTAAACAAGGCTGGCGCAAAAATTAGCGGAATCGGTGGAAACAAACTCATCATTGAAGGCGTCAAAGAACTCCATGGAGTAGATTATGAAATTATCCCCGACCGGATTGAGGCCGGGACCTATATGATTGCCGGCGCTATTACGAAAGGCGATATTACCCTCGAAAATGTGAAACAGGAACACCTCATTGCGATAATCAACAAATTACGGGAAATTGGCGTTGACATCACAACTACCACAAACAGTATCCACGTCAAAAACAATGGTATTTATCACCCCATAGACCTCACAACCATGCCATACCCAGGCATGCCTACCGATATTCAGGCACAATTTATGGCGCTTTTATGCACGATAGAGGGAAAAAGCATCATCACCGAAAAGGTATTTCCTGACAGATTTATGCATGCCGCAGAGTTGCGCAGGATGGGAGCCGATATCACCGTGGAGGGGTCGTGCGCAATCATAAAAGGAATACCATTTTTATCCGGTACGAATGTAATGGTCTCAGACTTGCGCGCCGGCGCCGGACTTGTACTTGCAGGCTTAGTGGCAAAAGGAACGACCCATGTTCATCGTATTTATCATTTAGACCGGGGATATGAGAGACTCGTAGAACGGCTGTCAAGCCTCGGCGCAGCCATACAACGCATGAGTGAATAAATTAAGGCATTTGGCAACTTTTTATTGCAGCCCAGATCTCTTGTGGTCGGCGATAAACCGATTAAACCGTTCAAGCCGTTCAAGCGGTTTAAGCGGTTTGAACTGTTTGAACGGTTTAAGCCGTTTGAACCTTTAAATCTGTGCAAGCGGTTATAGGGATAAATCAACCGTGTTACTAATATTTTGCGTCTCTCCACCGATATTGTAATTTCTTCTCTATAAATCATTATTATGGAATACATGCCATACAATACGAAAAACAATTCCCTGTTTAGTATGGAATGTATGCCATATACAATAGTATTACTATATAAAAACTTCTTTTTTATACAAGTTTTTCACAACCACCTTGATAAGAAGGTGCTGTGCTGCGTTAGGTTATTGCGAGGGTTTTTTCCGAAGCAATCTCTGTTAAACGGTTTAAACCGTTTAAGCCGTTTACCTTTACCCGTGTCAATGCAGGAACAGAATTTGCGCTGCATAAAACAGAAATTATAAAAACATTTCATGCGAATCGTTGACAATCGCATAGTATAAAAAATCCTGTGTTAACTAATGGAACGACGACTTATTTACATACCGATTATCCATACCGAAATAGATATGGGTTCTCTTGCCGAATCACTAAAAAAAGAATACATTCGAAAGTATGGTATGGTTCTGTGGCAGCAACATCTGGAAAAAATAAATAATCTATGGACAGATATAGAGGATCGTTTGAATCAAAGGCATCTTTGTTATGATCAGGTTAAGATTTACCAGGACGGACTGCCGGTATGCGGTAAAGAATTGCACATCGTGCAAGACATAGCGAAAAAAGGGGGGAGAAATCATCAGCTATTGCTTAAACTCGTTGACAAAGGAGCCACCCTCATAGGGACAGAAGACCCCTCATTATTGATGAAAGAATACCAATTAATCAAAGGCGCAACACACAGGAAATCGGGCAAAAAGGATACTGCCGGATGTAATTATATAGCCGAACGGGATACCTTTATCGCCCATCGAATTAACGAAACGTTGAAGGACGGCGAGACAGGCATCCTTTTTCTGGGTATGCTTCATAAGATAGACGAGAAACTACCGCCTGATATTGCGGTCGAACGCATAACATATTAAAATTATAATTAAGACACTATGAAAACCAACTCTCACACAAAAGTCCTCATTATCGACGACGAGACAGACATGTGTGATATGCTTTCGCTCATCCTCAATGAGGCGGGATATGCAACATATACAGCAAATAATGGACGCACGGGGATTACGGTTTTCAACAAAGAATATCCCATGGTGGTTATTCTTGACCTTCGTATGCCGGACATGAGCGGCTTAGAAG
>CAYJME010000026.1:0-23441 GCA_964370795.1 uncultured candidatus Brocadiaceae bacterium | reverse complement strand
AGAGTGCTGTCTGGTGAGCCATTTATGGGCGTAGAGGTACGTCAGCAAAAGCGGGATGGTTCTCCGGTTGATATTAGCATTTGGGCAGCACCAATGCGCGACGCACAAGGCAATATTAAAGCCGTCATGGGAGTTGTAGACGATATAACGGAGCGTAAACGAACACAGGCGATAGAAGCTTTGCTCTATGAGATCGATCGGCTTGTGTTGCAGGGACGCACCCTGGGTTTTATTCTGTCTCACGTATGCAAATGCCTTGTTGACATCCTTGCATATCCTCTGGTTTGTGTCTGTACGATGGAGGAAGACGGCAGCGTTGGTATTTCGGCACAAGCCGGCGCCCGTGGAGATCACCTCCGCAATCTTCATGTACTCTGTAATAACACCGCTGAGTGTCGATGCCCAACAATCCTTGCTATCCGTAAGGGATATACACAAACGAGCGACATGCAAGGACCTGCCTATCTCCAATACAGGGAACGTGCTCGCAGTTATGGGTTACAGTCTTTCATCTCTGTTCCTCTGCGTACACCGAGCGAGACATTTGGTACATTAAACCTGTATGCCTTAAAACCCAATGCCTTTGATGTAAAAACAGTTCTATTGTTAGAAAATCTGGCTAAGCGTATTAGCGTGGCTCTGTTGATGGCAATAGACCAACAGCTGTTACATCTGCAAGGTACCGCGATGGCAGCAATAGCTAATGCGGTTTTTATTACCGATTGTAATGGCCGCATTAAGTGGGTTAACAAGGCATTTATCAGGCTTTGTGGTTACCCTGCAGAAGAGATTTATGGTCAGACACCGAGTCTGCTCAAGTCAGGTAAACATGATACTTCATTCTATCAAAGTGTCTGGCAGACCATACTTTCAGGAGAGGTTTGGCGTGGAGAAGTCGTAAATCGCCGAAAAGATGGTGAACTTTACACGGTGGCGCAAACCATCACTCCACTTCGAGACATGCAGGGGAAGGTGGTTCACTTTGTTGCTATGCATGAAGATATCACCGAAAAAAAACAATCAGAGGCACATATCCACTACATAGCCCATTACGATATCCTGACTAATCTACCAAATCGTAGCCTCTTTTACGACCGCTTACAACATGAACTGGCCCATGCGCACCGCAACGAACGGATGCTGGCAGTGATGTTTCTCGATTTGGACAAGTTCAAAGTCATTAATGATACATTGGGGCATACTTATGGAGATCAGATACTCAAGGCCGTAGCAGAGCGACTGAAGGTCTGCGTGCGTGAGAGCGATACGGTATCACGCTGGGGCGGAGACGAATTTATCTTTATTATCACAAACATTATCCAACTGCAGGATGTCGCCTTTATTGCGCACAAAATATTTAACGAGATGTCCTGCCCTTTCCAACTTGAAGAACGTGAAGTTTACATAACCCCGACCATAGGTATTGCCGTGTATCCATTAGATGCAAGTGATGCAGAAAACCTGATCAAAAAGGCCGATACTGCCATGTACCATGGTAAAGAACGGGGACGGAACACCTTCAAGTTTTACACGGAGGATTATGAATATTAGCAACCTCGAAATGAAAAATGGAAATGATTATCCATGAGGATGTAGCAATAGAGGATGATAGTATACGTTTTCATCCCATCATTCAACAGATCAGGAAACAGATTCTTATCATGGTTATCCCTGAATATTGCCTTCCGCTCGCTACCCCGGCGGGTTACATGGTATAATGCATCTTCGTATTGTATTCGTAATGGTCTTGCCATTACAAATGGCATATCAGATACAAATGACAGGTACTGAAATTAAATTTGATGCAAAAGTAAGACATGAAAAATTTTAATTACACTCGTTTCTAACTAAATATGCCATTTATACGGTATACTTTTTTCTGAAACGATATACTAATTTGAGGCATGAGAAACAACTTTCACCGGCTTGAGCCTGGAGATGATAAAAAGCGTTACTGATACAACAAACATGACTATGCTGATAATTTGGGCAATGGTAAAGAGATGAAAGATGAGCGGGTTATCTCCACGGAGGGCTTCCATGCTGAATCGTATGATAGGATAAATTATGCCAAAGAGTAAAGCGATCTCCCCATCCCTCTTCCGATGTTTAAAATAAATGCTGAGGATAAAGAAAAGCGCTATATCTGAGAGAAATGAATAGAGTTGAGTGGGATGCACGGGGAGGGAATGGGTGTCAGAAAGCTGAACCAATCCAAGTTCATACTGCTGCAGAAAGGCAGGACTCCCATCAATCATACCAGCCTTATCAATCGTCCTCGGAAAGGGAATTGACCAGGGAATATGAAGCGCAACCTTTCCAAAACAACACCCATTTAAAAAACATCCGATGCGTCCAAGGCCAAGTCCCAGCGCCGCAGAAGGCATGAGGATGTCAATAAGTTTGAGAAAAGACATTTTATGCAATTTTACAAACACAATCAAGGTAATGATTGCGGCAAAAAGTCCTCCATAGTAAACCAACCCCCCCTCATAAATCTTGAAGATGTTGAGGAGATTGTCTTTGTAGTTTTCAAAAAATTGTATGATGTAAAAAAGCCTTGCCCCAAAGATACCGGCGCAGACGAGATAAATGCCAAGGTCTGTGATTTTATTGGGGTCGATGTTTTCCTTCCCTGCCCGCCAGCGCGCAATGGTAATGGCAGCCAGAAAGGCGACCATTAACATGAATCCATAGGCATAAACAGGGATGTTCGTGTGTAAAAAAGGCAGGGGGATTTTGAATAAGATTCTTCTCATGTGGGGATATATTTGACGAGCTTGTTATTACCATCTACCGAAATAATCTTTGGCTTCCAATTTCTTGCATCTTTATCGTCAACGAGGCAATACGAAATAATAATGACACGGTCGCCGACTTGCGCCCACCGGGCAGCCGCCCCATTGAGGCAGATAACTCCCGAATTTCGCTCCCCTTCGATGACATAGGTTTCCACCCGTGTGCCATTATTGATATTCAACACCTGTACCCGTTCATAATGTAAGATATCCACCGCATCGAGAAGCGCCTTATCTATGGTGATGCTCCCATTGTAGTTCAGGTTGGTTTCCGTCACCGTTGCGGCGTGTATCTTGGCCTTGCACATCTCCCGTAACATTGTTTCTCCTCTGGTATTCCAAATTTTAAACTATACCCATTCAAAACCAATAGAAATTCCCTACTTGTTTTGTGGCGGGTAATAACTCCTGACGCATGTTTTAACAAGGTCAACAATCTCATCATCGGTGATTTTACCCTTAAAGCCAGGCATCTTTCTTTTGCCATTAGCCACGGCAATAATTAATCTTGAATCAGAGGCATTATCCTGCCACCTTGCATTGGTAAAGTTAGGAATTTTGTAGATTATTCTCCCGACAAAACAACCCTTTCCGCTAACCTTATGGCATTTCCTGCATTCCCGGTCATACACGGCCCATATACCACCCTTGTCAGACAGCGCCGTCTTTTCAGGGTTGCATCCACACGATAGTAAGGCGCAAAAAATAAAGAGCGCCGCAAAGGAAATAACTTTTTTCATCTCATTCTCCTGCCTGTTCTGTAGTAATTTTTCATCAAAAACAAAATATTACCACAAAAACTTCCATATTCAAATGAGATTCTTGAGAGAAAAGCATTTCCTTGACATCTCTCATACCCTTCCCTATAATTCCTCAATGGCAACTTCGCTAACAGATACAAAAATTCTTCAGAGGGAAAGCGTGTCTCGTAAGAATCCAGATACCACCGTTATTCAATCTTTCAAGCCGAGCTTCCGGCATTACTGGCCACTTTTTTCGATACTGGGTTTTGCAACCTTTTTAGCATTCAATGCATTTGGCACGGATACTATAACGGGACAGGTTATTCTGGTGACAAGCGGTGTTCTTTTTCTTCACAGTATTCTTACCGTGTGCATAACAAGGTGTGTGATAACCCATCAGGGAATCAAGGTAAGAAAATGGCCTTTTTCGATAAGGTCGAAGGAGATAAACTATACGGCGATTAACAACATAACGGTTAAACAGGGGGCCATACAAAAACGATTGAAAGTTGGCAACCTTATCATAAGCAATGACCAGAAGAGCCGGGTTCTCAAAGGGATCAAACACCCGCACAAAATAAAAGAACTCATAAACAAGGAAAAGGCATCTGACTATGAAAGGCGCACCTTGTGGAGAAAAATATTATAACTTGAAATTCATTTCCCCTCCCCAAAGAGCACAACCCGTATTGTCTTCAGAAGGATTACAAAGTCCAGAATCGCAGACATATTTTTTATATAATATAAATCGTACTGCAACTTTTCTTCCGTCTGTTCCAGAGAAGATGCGTAAGGATACTTTACCTGTGCCCATCCTGTTAAACCGGGTCTGACGACAAGCCTCTGACCATAAAAGGGTATCTTTTCTTCAAACTCCTTTATAAAGATATACCGCTCCGGACGCGGACCAACAAGGCTCATATTCCCCCTTATTACGTTTATTAATTGCGGAATTTCATCCAATCTCCACTTCCTCAAAAACCGCCCAACCCTTGTTATCCTGGGATCGTTGTTTGTTGTATACACAGCGCCCGTAAGTAATTCTGCATTTTCGACCATCGTGCGGAATTTTATGATGTTAAACCTCTTACCGTCCTTTCCAACCCGCTCCTGTGTATAGAAAATACGTCCCGGTGAATCAATCTTTATCAAGAGTGCGATAATGCCCATAACGGGAAGGAGCAATACAAAGAGTATGAATGCAATACCCATTTCTACCACGGGTTTAATCAGCCTGCCATAGAGTTTTGGTTTACTCATAACTACGTGCAGCATCCACATGTCATTGATGTGTTTAAAGGGTATTTTGCCGGTAAGTTGTTCGTACATATCCGGCATATCGCCCACTTCCACACCATTCCATGAGCAGTTGATCAGCGCCTTAATCAAATCGGCGTGTTTTTCATGGGTAACGGCCACGATGATTAAATCAACGTTATTTTGACGAATGATGGTGTGCAATGCATACCGATCTCCCCATACAGGAAGCCCCTCAATAAGCGTTCCTTTCTTGAGCGGGTCATCGTCAATAAAACCAACCACCCTGAACCCCGGTTTTTTTAATTCGCGTATCTCGCGCGCTATGGTCTTTCCCGCCCAGCCGGCGCCGACAATAAGCGCATTCCGTTTAAACAGGGGCTGTTCGAGTAAGTAACTGTAAAGGATCCGCCAGCCCATGATAAAGAGCGTGATCAAAGCGCCATTGATGACAAATACCCCTCGCCCAATGCGGAGAGACCAGCTTACATAAAATAAAAAAGTCGTAATAACAAAGGCGCCTGCCGCAGCAAAAATTATCGCGACCAGATTTCCGGGAGACTTGAAATCTTTTCTGAGGTCATACAGGTCGGTTAAAAAAAAGGTGAGGATAAAGATAACGCCCGTCAGGATAAAAGAGGTAAGATTGCTCCTCAGATAATCCCATCCCAGCGCAAATCCCAGGCGGATTATTGCGGACATGAATATAGAACCGTTGACAATAAGCAGGTCGCCAAAAATAAGCAATATATGTTGCCGTGTGATGGGGTAATGAAAAATCTTAGTGGACATATTTTTCTGTTTTCATGGATTTTTAGAGAAAGATTGCTTCGCTGCCGCTCGCAATGACAGTCTGGACCAGACTTTTTACACGGGCTTTGAAGGTTTAATTTACAATAACGGGTTTCCTTAAATCCATCCAAGAAATTTTTTAACGTCGCCCAGCAGAATTCCGGGATTGTGGAAATACAAACTGCTCCTGGCCTTTGCCCTTTCAAGGATACGCCCCACGCCCTTATTATACGCATGAAAGGTATCTTTGACCTGCATCTCCATCTTAACGAAGTCGTCCTGGCTCATGGTGTCAACCCGCCGGTTAATATCTTTCAGATAATAATCGCTTGGTATATGCGAAAAAAAATCCTCGTATGACATTTCCTCTTTTACCAACCCCCTTTCCACGCCAATATCAAAAAGCCGCGTACCGGGAAAGGGTTCGTAGACGCCAATGGACGCAAAACCGGGTTTTATTTCGTGGAGTAAATCCACCGTCTTCTGAATGTCTTCTCTGGTCTCGGTGGGTATGCCCATCATAAAATACGCCGTCCAGTGAATGCCAGCCTTGCGAAAGAGTTTTGCTGCTTCCCTTATGGATCCCAGGGTAATGCCCTTATCCATCAGTTTCAATATCCTCTCACTGCCCGATTCAATCCCTACCTTAATACTATTACATCCTGCCTGCTTCATGGTTTTCAGGAGCTCACTGTCCACCAGGTCTACCCGCGTGTTACAGTCCCAGTTGATCTTTATTCCTGCATCCATCAGGAGATGACAAAATTCCATAACCCTCTTTCTGTTCACCGTAAAAGAATCGTCCTTGAAGGTAAACTGTCGGGTTCTGTAGCGCTGCCGTACATATCTGATTTCTTCAATAATATTTTCCAGGGAACGATACCGCACCTTCCTCGTCCATATCTGCGTCGCACAGTATGAACAATTGTAGGGACAGCCCCGGCTTCCCATAAGCAAACCCATATCTTCGGAAGTATACGTATCCATCCCCAGTAACATTTCTCTTGCCGGGAATGGAAGTTCATCTAAATTATCGACAAATCTCCGCGTTGTGTTATGCACAATCGTATCGCCCTCGCGGTAAGAGAGTCCGTTGACCCTGTTGAAATTAACCTTCGATATTTGGCCGTGACCGGAACGTTTCGCATCTAAGGCATTCGCTAAATCAAGCAGAGACGCCTCTCCCTCCCCGGCCACAACGAAATCAACGTCCTTGCAGTTTCTGAGAATCTCATCCGATTTCAAGGTTGCATGGGGACCGCCAAAGACTACATGACAGTCTTTATTGTGTCTTTTCGCTAAGGCAGCCACGGTAAACGCCGATGCCGCCTTCGGGGTCATTACCGTTATCCCGACCAAATCAGGCTGATATTTCGCAAATATTTCAGATATCTCTTTAACAATAAGATTTTCCGGATTCTGCAGTTCTCTTAAATAAATACGATATTTTTCGGGCAATCTCGTATAATCCATTCCTTTTGAACTCCTATTACAGTCGGCATCATAAATTGTCACCCGATGCCCGGCCTTTTTCAATGTTGAGGCCAGATAACCCAGACCCAGAGGAAAATAACGATTGTAATAGTGGAAGAATCTGTAAAAGGGGGGATCAACGAGGAGGATATTCATTATTGGTGTTTCTTGACTGCTTCATTAATTGACACAAAATTATATACATCAAATAATTTTAACAATCAGCATATATCTAAGCAATCCAAAACCATCGTCCATCCTGTTTTTGCATTTTTATTGACAGCGTGAGCAACGGTGTATTATCTTTATACAATACTATGATACCCGTAAAACCCAAAATTAATTCTTTCCTCATTGCCGATATGGTTATCCAGGACAAGGCAACCAATAAGTGGAGCGCTATCGGCATATTTGACAGAATTATGGCGTCGAACTTTCCCTGCATGCACCCCAATTTGGCCCTTTACATCCGTTTATCAGACGCTGAAGGAAAGTACGATATCCGGGTTGAATTTTGTGATACCGAAAACCGCAAGCTCGCTGTTTTTGAAGGCATTACCCTAACAATCCCTTCCCGGCTGCACCATCCTGATTTAGGTATAAAAACCTTGAGCCTGCCCATTCCAAAACCTGGAAAATACTATTTCGATCTTTATTTTAATGGAGAACTCGCCGAAAGCCTCCCCCTTGATGTAGAAGAAATACCGAAAAAAGAGCGGAATTAAATCCCCAATCTAAAATCGTAATTTCTTTCTCATTTATTTTGTGTCTTTGTGGTCAAATTCATTCTGATTGCGGCTGTTTCATTGAACAAGTTCGGGAAGCATATTCTCCCACACAGTAACGATCTCATAAGCCACATCGCTGATAGCCGCAATTGCGGCGTCTTCGGCCTCCTTCCCATCCGGAATTTGATCGGCTATTATGGCAATTGCAAAATGTCCTTTGGGGGTTGTGAGAAGACCTGTATCAATCCTGGTTCTTCCCATCGTGCCTGTCTTTCCTTCCCACGTCCTTTCCTTCCCACTGAGTAGTCGTTTGGGAATCCTGGAAAAGTGCTGCTGGGAAAAGATTTCATGCGCCAGCCTGGTCCCTTTTTCAGTAAAAAGCCGCCCTTCCGCAAGCATGCGGAAATACGCGGCTAAATCATGCGGAGTTGCCTCTCCCAGTTTCAAACCCTCCCATTGCTTTGCTTCTGTTTCTTTCGGGTTCATATCCGGCATACGGTTAAAGATACGAATGCCGCGTAATCCGAGGGATTCCATCCGTTTATTAATTTCATCCACGCCGAGGCAGTCAATCCAGTAATTGGCCGCTGTGTTATCGCTGACGATAATCATCAGCCTGAGCAGGTCGAGTTTAGTAGGTTGAAGCCCTGGTTCACATGCATCCAGAATGCCTGAGCCCGCCGCCTTTGCCTCATTGGTGAGCGTCCAGCGTTCTGTCAAGTCCAGCCTGCCTTCGCCATAACGGGCAATGGCCTCAGCAAGAACGGCGATTTTGATTACACTTGCCGCCTCAAACTTCTCCTGCCCCCGCCACTCAAATCTCCAGCTGCTTTCAATACGGTAAGCAGCCACGCCGAGTCTGCAGTGTGCCCGCTCTGCAATTTTATTTACCCGTAGCAGCAGGGAATTGTTTTCAGGGTAGACGTCAATCCCTGCTGGAACTGTCGCACACGAGAGATGCAAAAACAGCCATATGATTACGATTAACCGTTTATTTTGTTTATAATTCATTATTTCATGTAGTACGTGACCTTGATCTGCTGAGGCACTGCTACGTTAACTGAAATATGCCGCTCATTCTTTACAAACCAGTATGGGGTGTTATCGGAAGAAGGTACCGTTTCATTACTCAAATCCCAGCCGAGACGGCTGAGTTCTTCCTGATAAAATCGAACAATTTCTTTTTGCTCTGCGGATGTTTTTAGAACGAGCGTAACATATTGACAACCTGTGGGTTCATTTGCAATTGGCTGCACGAACGTCCCCTCCTTTACCGCGTCAGGGTACAGGGGGATTTCCTGGTTAGCGACTGACCGGAGATGTAAAATACGTACGGTAACCGGGGCATAATCACAAAAAGGCCATCCGACAACAGCAACAAATGCAATAACTGCCCAGGGCGCTTTCGGCAACCAGCCCTTCCGCGACACCCAAGTAACCGCCTTCGTTACGATAAAAACAGGCACAATAAATATAACCACAAACCAGAAAGTGAAAAAATAGACTATAGACCCTCCCTTCCACAGGAGAAGCATCGAGTTAAACAAAAGAGCAAGAGCAATACCAAGTACGATACCAAAGAGCACCTGCCGTATTTGCCGTCGTTTGCCAATCTATCCTGAGAGATTTTGCAAGGAATAAGGCAGATAAATAAAAAAAGTTCTGCCCCAGAAAAAGACTGCACAAGGCATATATAACCAACATTGAACCGAACAATCTGGGTTTAATCACAATCTACAGGCCTTCAATCAAGGAAAATTTTAACTTATTTTATAATCGGGTAAAAGTGTCAGGTTATCCCCTTTGGCAAAGTGGTATTCTTAAATGGGTAGAGATTGCTTTGTTACTCCGTTTCTCGCAATGACATTTGTACGGTATACTTTTTTCTGAAACACTATACTAATGACCATTGAAGATACTGTCAATCTCTTCCTCTTATTATTGGGGATTTTCTATTTTCAGAAGTCAGCAAAGTATGTTTGACGTCAACCATTGTTTTTGGTAATTCAAGAATTATATTATTATTTTCTGTTGTATTTATTTTGTTTGTGTGGTATATTATGTTTTGTTGTTACTTTTAAAGGCTTCGTTCATGTGTACCTTTCCTAAGTATACCTGAGCTAGGCCTTTTTTATTTCTTAATGAGAGTAAACCAATAAGCCGTTAGCAATCCTGTGGGGATTGTGTTACTTTTAAAAAAATGGTCATATTTTTGATAAGCTGAGATACAGGAAACCATATACATGTCATATTCAAACACATCAGTAGGGTTTTTACAAAATCAACGAGCCTTCGGCTGAGCATTTGAGGGGCAAAGACTTCTGTCTGCTCTCATTATGCACCCATAAAGGGTGTGGCTACCAAAAAAATTCCTGAACTTTAAATTGAGCATTTGGCTACTTTTATTGCCATAAAGCAACCGGAACACAAAGAAACAACCGGGTGTTATGGATTATTTTTTAATATTTCATCAACCACGAATAATCGTGAATTTATATTACATTTTTTACTAAAGAAAGGAGATTGTGAATGAATGCATTTTTTATATGCCCCAAATGCGGTAATGATAAAGAATTCAATGTCTTTACCAGCAGCTTTCAGGCCATCAGGCAGTCGCCTGAGCTTGGCAAGCGTATCGAAGAAAGCGATACTCTACCCAGTTTGCGGCAAAACGACACGTACATCGAATGCAAGTGTTGCTTTCAAAGGATTGAGCATGATAGCGCTGCGGCTACTGGAAAACGATATATCCAGATGACCCAAAAACTTCTCAAGGCACAGCGTACCCTGCAAAGCAATACCATGTAGTTTTTGATACTTCATAAGCCACAGAATCATCTTGAAAAGGTTCCCACAAAAGACCTTTTCAAGAAATGTGGACGTACAACACACCGAACCCGAACAAATCCAAACCAGGCAAGAAGTAAATTAAAATTTCAGATTTGCGATTTTTCTTTACGCCTTCCTGCTTATTGTAACAGTTCCTTCTCCATCAGGTATTCCAGAAACATTGATAGTTACCGGAAGAAACAGCTTTACAATTTCAATATTGGTGAGCAGGTGTTGCGTAACTTTTGGCGTAATGAAACATGATGTACCCTGGGCAAGGGCAAGGGGAATGATGACTTGGTCGGCAAGGTGTTCATCAACAACGCCCTTTGTTTTGAGAAAAGAGTGGAATTCTTTACATGCCTCATCGGCAACGGTTTCAGCACGTTTACCAAGAGCGCCGAGACTGAAATAGCAACACTGGCTGTGTTCAAACTTTCCCAGCAGGAGGAGCATTGTCCCCTTCCCAAAAGCAGGGGCGTCCTCCAGTAATATTTCATGACCTATGCCGTGTTCTGAAAGTCTTTTCGCTGCCTGTGATTGCTGCCGCTGCGCAATTGACGTGTCCAGATTGCTTACCATAGATATTCCATTCACATGAATAAGCCTTCCCCGGTCTTCAATGTTTAAGGGATGCAACAGGCCAACGGGGGCTATTTTGACAAAAATCTCTCCGCCACCCTGAGGAAAAAATCCAGCCCTGACGGTTTGTATCTCTGCATGAAAACCGATGTATTTCAGATAGAATAACCATTGGAGCTTCAGGTAGTCTGCACACGGACTATGACTAACATGCGTACCGCCGGTAATAATCACTGATGAAGGTTTGCTTTGTAAACTGAGCGGATAGAAGACCGTCTGCAATACGAGAGATACAGAACCTGCGGTTCCGATGTTCAGATGATATGAACCCGGCTGTATCTGGCCGGGATAAAATATCAGGTCAGTCGAGCGGAGTTGATTTCCCACAACTTCGGCATTGCAAATCTGAGCAGTTGCATTTACCGCCTGAAGATGCTGGTAACTGAGTCCCGGCACTTTTCTCTTTACACGGATGTTGTATATCTCAAACGGCCTTTTCGTAATAGCCGATAAAGAAAGCGCAGTGCGCAGGATTTGCCCGCCGCCTTCGCCAAAAGAACCATCGATTTTTATAATATCTTCAGTCATGCGGGGATAACCTTCAGTTTTTGATTACAGGAGATTCCGGGCGCGACGACACCGCAACCAAATACCCCTTATAAAAGGGGAATCAAGGGGGTTGTTAAAAAAACCGTAACAGTTCCGCCCATCGCAAAACGCTGAGATCGCAGAGGATGTGATAGAGGATAAACAGAAAAATTATGCAAAATTTTCCCTTTATTTCTCTGCGTTCTCCGCGCCCTCTGCGGTGAACGATTACAAAACAGGCCATAAAAAATCCCCCTCATCATGCTCTGTTCGAGATGAATGCAGGGGGATTTGTTTAATACGCTCTTACTCCAGATTATAGTATTCTATTTTCCGCCGAAGCCTCTCACTACTTTAATGAGCGGGTCAAGGTCGGCAGCGTCAACCCCGAGGTCTGAAAGTTTTACATAATTTGGATTCTTGGTGCCCTCAGTCATAGACTTCTTCATGTCTGCATCAGTCCTTGACTTTTGATAATCCGCATTGGTGAAATCCGGCACACCGAATTGTTTGCCAGCCTCACTACCCTTTCCATCAGGCCCGTGGCATAATTCACAGGTATCCTTATAAATCTTTTTTATATCTCCTGCATGGGCTGAAGTGGTGGAAAAACCGAGATATAGACCACATATCGTTGCAACGGGAATAGCGCAATAAGTAAAAAACTTCTTCACTAAACATTTCCTCCTCACAAGGTAATTTTTATTACCATGAAAAAATTTAAATACAATAAACATCATGCATATAATTATATACTGAACATCGATCGCGACCGCGTTACGGAATAATTATCACCTCCATTCAAATTTATTTTATTTTTGATTCTATAAATTTTATGATAGTATTCAAATCATTTTTATGAAAGCCGGGTATAGGAGAATCGGTTGTCGTACTGCTTACAATCGTCATGTGATGCCTGAATTCCTTACCGGATGATTTAATACTGCAATCTTTATGAATCTCAACATAAGGATACCGCCAGTTTTTATAGCCTTCAACAAGCACAATATCAACCCCCTGATAATAGCGACTAATAATATCTTTTATCGTCGGGGATTTTTTTTCCAGTCTTTTTATAATTGCCAGCTTTTTCGCCGAAGATATAGAAACGACGTCCGCTCCAGCCTGATAGTGATTGTAAGTATCTTTTCCTTCATAATCAATTTCAAAGGAAGGAATATTATACTTAATCGTCCCGACTCTATACCCTTTTCTTTTTAACAGGGGTATGAGAATCCCAATGAGGGTAGTCTTTCCCACGTTTTGTTTACCAACGATCGAGACAACGGAAATTTCCTTTGGCAATGTTTATTTTTAGACCAATCTGCGTTGAAAAAACTTTCTGCAAAATTTAACTTTTAATCATAACATCTCTTTTTTTGAGAGTCAAGCACATTCCCTTGAGGCCGAAATTTCAGAAATGGGTGTTTAAAAGTAAATAAATTTAGTATATAATTTTACTCAATTATGACAACTTCGAAGATTTTATAAGAGATAGAAATGGGGAACAAATCATCCGGATTCTTTGTTAATTTTCAATTGTTAAAGGTATAAAAAACGTTTTTGTGTGTTTGCTATTTTTTACGCTGGAGGGGTAGATGGAATCGGACGTTAAAGAAGTTACGGAAAGGGTAAAACAAGAAAGTGATTTTGTAAATACCCTGATGTATGAAGTTGGAAAGGTAATCGTTGGACAAAAGTACTTAATCGAACGACTACTCATGGGAATTCTCTCCAATGGACATGTATTACTGGAGGGCGTACCAGGATTAGCAAAAACCATGTCCATTATGACCCTTGCAAAGGTCATGCAAGCCGGCTTTCAACGAATACAATTTACACCGGATTTACTCCCAGCCGATTTACTTGGCACTCTTATCTATAATCCCAAAACGGGCGACTTTAGCGTCCGAAAAGGCCCCATTTTTACGAATATTGTCCTTGCCGACGAAATCAATCGTGCCCCTGCAAAAGTACAGAGCGCATTGCTGGAGGCAATGCAGGATCGCCAGGTTACTATTGGAGATCAGACGTTTAAATTGGATGACCCCTTTCTTGTACTTGCAACCCAGAATCCCATTGAACATGAGGGTACGTACCCCTTACCCGAAGCGCAGGTTGACCGCTTTATGTTTAAATTGCATATTACCTATCCGGACAAAAAGGAAGAACGGGACATTCTGGACCGTATGGCAATTACAAAAAAAGATTTTCAGGTAAATCCAGTGATCTCCCCCAAAGATATCTTACGCCTCCGCGCAATAGTCGATAAAATTTATATAGATGATAAAATTAAAGATTACATTATTGATATTGTATTCGCATCGAGGGACCCGAAGTCATATAACCTCAAACTGGAAGAATTCATAGAATACGGGGCTTCCCCTCGAGCAACCATTTATCTCACGCTTGCGTCCAAGGCACATGCCTTTCTCAAGGGCAGGGGATTTGTTACCCCACAGGATGTAAAGTCCATAGGAATGGACGTGCTTCGCCATAGAATTATTTTAACCTACGAGGCAGAAGCAGAAGAGATAACCTCTGAAGAGATTGTACAAAAGATATTTGATACCGTGGAGGTACCATAATTATTTGATAAGCAGATTAAACCGCTTAAACGGCTTAAGCGGTTTAAACGGTTATTGAGGGGCTAATTAATCAACCCGATGCAAATGCCATATTAACATTAAATTATGATCCCAAAAGAAATATTAAAAAAGATTCAACAAATAGAGATTCATACCCGTCGCCTTGTCAACGAGGCTTTTGTCGGCGAGTACCACAGCGTTTTTAAGGGACGGGGTATGGAGTTTGATGAAGTACGGGAATATCAGCCAGGCGATGAAATCCGCACTATTGACTGGAACGTCACCGCCCGCATGGGACGACCCTTTATTAAGCGTTACGTGGAAGAGCGCGAACTAACCGTCATGCTCCTGGTGGATATGAGCGCATCGGGAAATTTTGGGTCAATCAGGCATTTAAAAAATGAAGTTGCCGCGGAGATATGCGCAATCCTGGCATTTTCGGCAATAAAAAACAATGACAAGGTTGGGTTGATCATGTTCACCGACAGGGTTGAAAAATTCATCCCGCCAAAAAAAGGCACGAAACACGTATTGCGGGTCATCAGGGAACTCCTTTATTCAAAACCAACCGGCAAAGGAACCACGATCTCTTTTGCCCTGGAATATTTGAACAGGATATGTCACAGGAAGGCTATTTGCTTTGTTGTCTCTGATTTTATTGATCATAATTATGAACATGCCTTACGTATTGCAAACAAAAAGCATGATATCATTGCCGTCACTGTAGTAGACCCACGGGAATGCGAACTACCGAATGTGGGTCTTATTGAATTGAAAGACGCAGAAACAAACGAGATACTTTTGGTTGATACGGCAAGCGATCGGGTAAGAAAGGAATTTCACATCTTTAATAACCAACAAAGGCAGGAGCGGTCCAGGTTATTCCGATCTATGGGTGTGGATGAAATTACGGTCAATACGGGCAGGCATTATGTAGAACCCATCATCCGTTTTTTCAGAATGAGAGAAAAGAGATATTAAATTTAGACTTACGATTTCGGATTTACGATTTTTTCAATCTCGAGAAGTTTTGCATGAGAGCGAATTCCGGGCTATTATTATATGATAAAAAAATACCGAATATGCAGTATACTATTGATTTTGGTATTAGTTATATATAGACTTATATCTTTACATTCTATTGCCTTAGCACAGGATACTAAAGTCGCTGGAAATACGCAGTTTGTAGAGGCATTAGCAACCGTTGATAAAAAAGAAGCGACTATTGGTGAAAAGATACAATATACCATTCGCGTAACATATAAGGATAAAATCACCATACAAATGCCAGAACCCAGTCAACAACTGGGCGTCTTTACGGTAAAGGGAAAAGGGCGTGTTGAACGCTCCGGAAGAGAAAGGGATGGATATACTGTCCTTGGACAAAGTTTTTTAGTGGATTCTTATAAAATCGGACGTCAGACAATTCCTTCTTTAAAGGTAAAATACAAAGGAATTCAGGGTGAAGGTGAAATTGCCACCAACGAGGTAGTTGTTGACATCAGGGGTATTATAAAAGACGGGCAACCGGCTGCGGATATCAAAGACATCATCCCCCCCCTTGATGTGCCCATGAGTTATAAACGACTGGTTTTCTGGATTATTGCGGGAATGGGAGGGCTGTCATTAGGATGTATCATCTATGTATTCTTGCATAAGTTTAAAAATCGGCAGGAAAAACAAGAAGAGGCATTTATAAGAAAGTCGTCTCATGAAATTGCATACGAATTATTAGAACAGTTATCCAGGGATGACCTGGTTGCGAAAGGTTTAGCCAAAGAGTATTATTACCGTATAACAAACATCGTACGTCATTATATCGAAGACAGGTTTGGTCTGTTGGCGCCGGAACATACAACGGAAGAATTTCTCGTGGAAATGGCGCACACAAACAAACTACACGATTACCACAAACAATTTATGGGGGAATTCCTTGAGCGTTGCGACAGGGTAAAATACGCAAAATACGGTCCATCAAAAACTGAAGCTGAAGAGGTATTTTCCATTGCAAAACGGTTCATTGATGAAACCAGAGAAAGTTTACAAGGAATGGAGGTGGGTGAACGGTAACTCAATCCTTCAGGATTGAATGCTTCCAGGATAAAGATTGTTCTCAAGGCCGAAGCCCTGAGTTACATCGAGAACAAGATTATAAATCCGATTATATTCGTTTTGTACTCCGGAACCGGAAATCGTTACTGAAATTTTTAATTATAATATTTATTTTCAACCTTTTATAAAAGGGTACTGACATGGTAAAAGCGCCTGAAAAATTTTTGGAAGAATATTTAAGTCATCAGGGGGGAGTTGGCGGAAAGACTGCTCCAAAACCAATACGGGAACATTATCGTGATTTTACAGATGCAGAAATCGCAAAACTGAAACACAATGTGGAGGCGCTCTGGGGCATTTACAATACACCGGAAATCAAAGAGATTCTGTCAAAAAAAGGCACCATCCGTTTTTTAACTGTAGAAACGGCCACTACGAACATGACTCTTAGTTATACAGATGGCGGCATTCTTATGGAATATGAATTAGACACGGGCGCCAAAAAAGAACTTGCCGGCGCTCGAGTATATAAGCAGGCAGAAACATTGATCAACAGGTATTTTTCCTCTGAAAAAGGAATGGAAGAACTTCTCAAAACAACAAATGGAGCAATTCAGGCGCTGGTAGATAAGCTCATAGAGAATGAGCTTTCTGAAACAGAAATCTGGAATGTTCTTTTGAAAGGGGATAACATTCATCTGTCAAATATTTAAATTTTTATGTAAGGATGCTGGTTAGTTCACATGGTCTTTCACAATCCCTTAATCTTGGTCTTGATTTTTCTTGTTCTCCCGCCATTACTCTATTTTTACTTCCGTCGCACCGGTACAAACCAAGTTATATTCCCTTCTTTAGAAACGGTAAAGAATCTGAAACCCTCGTTTTTTCAACGGTACAGATTTATATTAATCATACTCAGATCGCTCGTTATTATGCTGTTTGTCATTGCGCTGGCGCGACCGCAACTCGGCAATGAACAAACAAAGGTCATAACGGAAGGCATAGATATCGTTCTTACCGTTGATGTTTCGGGAAGCATGCTGGCAGAAGATTTTGAAATTGGCGGTAAGAGATATAACCGCCTTTATGTAGTCAAGCAGGTGGTAAAAGACTTTATCCAGAGACGCGCCAATGACCGCATCGGGCTGGTCGTTTTTGCCGGACGTGCATATACACAATGTCCCATGACAACCGACTACGGAATGCTTCTGCAGCTTTTAGAAAAAGTTGATATTGGAATGATTGAGGACGGCACAGCGATTGGATCTGCACTTGGGGCCTCGGTAGAAAGACTGAAGAACACCAACGCAAAGAGCAGGATAATCATCCTCTTAACAGACGGAAGAAATAATTCAGGAGAGGTTGACCCATTTACAGCCTCAGAAATAGCCAAGACCTTCGGCATCAAGATTTATACAATAGGCGCAGGCACAAAAGGTCTAGCGCCATTTCCTATGGTTGACCTCTTTGGAAACAAGGTCATGAGACAGGTAAAAATTGATATTGACGACAATGCGCTTACGGAAATCGCCAGGATCGCTGACGGAAGATATTATCGTGCAACTGATACGAAATCACTGAAGGAAATTTACAGTCTGATAGATAAACTTGAAAAAACTGAGACGGAAGTGACCCAGTACACCGAATACAAAGAGTTGTTTCACTACTTCTTGCTCCCTGCATTGGGATTGTTACTGGCTGAATTAGGTTTAGCGAAAACGAGGTTCAGAAAGATTCCATGAAGTACGGAAACCTTGACTATCTTTATTTACTTTTTATAATTCCCCTCTTGATCATTGTATACATCCTTGTCTTCAGAAAAAAGACCCGGGATTTAAAAAAATTTGCGTCACTTGAGTTGCTCAAAAAATGTGGGGTTTCTATGAGCAAGAAAAGACCGTGGTTAAAAGCCACTCTTATCATTGTTGGAATCCTCTTCGTTATATGCGCACTTATTGAGCCTAAGTGGGGATATCACTGGGAAGAGGTGGAAAAAAAGGGGATTGATATTGTGATTGCCATGGATACATCACGAAGTATGCTTGCTGACGATGTAAAACCAAACCGATTGGAAGTTGCACGAAGAGAGGTGGAAGATTTATTAAAAGTATTGGAAGGAGACCGGGTTGGACTGGTCGTGTTCGCCGGCACCGCATTTACGTATTGCCCCTTAACCTCGGACTACGGCGCTTTTCGCCTTTTTTTGAATGATTTAAACACACGTATTATTCCCCTCGGAGGCACAGCAATGGCCGAAGCCATACGGCAAGGAATTGCTACCTTTGAGAAGAATTCGAGGAATCACAAGGCCATCATATTAATTACTGACGGCGAAAATCACGAAGACGACCCGCTTGATGCTGCCAAAAAGGCAAAAGAACAAGGCATCGTTATCTATACGGTAGGAGTAGGAAAGAAGGATGGCGCCTATATTAAAATTAAGGACGAACGTGGCCAGGAGTCCTTGCTCAAAGACAGACAGGGACAGGTTATAAAATCAAGATTGGATGAAATCACCTTAAACAAAATTGCGTTGGAAACGGACGGCCTTTATACCCCCGCTTATGGCACACAGTGGGGTTTAGAAAGAATTTACCAGGATAGCATTGCAAAATTTGAAGACACTACCTATAAGACACACCAGGTAAAAAGGTACGTGAATCGTTATCAGATACCCCTTTTTATTGCGATAATTCTTATCACGCTGGAGAGTTTTCTGTTTGAACGAAGAAAAGAAGAATATCAACTACGGTAAATTGAAAAATTTATCGTTATATCCCTTAAAACGTTTTGTTATGAATCAGTCAGATACATATCCTACACTCATTTTTCTTCTGTCGCTCTTTCTTAGCTGGACATCATTAGGGTGGATAGACCCCCTTGCCGATAAAATCCGTGAAGGAAATCAACGCTATCACGATGGAAAATATAATGAGGCGCTCGACAAATATGTAAATGCACAATTAGAATCTCCGAACACGCCTCACATAGATTTCAACATTGCCAACACACAATATAAGAGAGGCAAATATGATGAAGCTGTGCAGTCATATGAAAAGGTGATGAAGTCAGGCGATGTTGAAATGAGAGCAAAAACAAGCTTTAATATGGGCAATACCCTCTATCGTCAGGGCAAAAAAGACGAGGCGCAGGATTCATACAAAAAAACCATCGATCTTATCGACGAGTTGGAATCAAAGGGGAATAGAGACCTTGACACCCTGAAGAACAATGCCCTCTACAATTATGAATATATAGAAAAAAAGAAGGAAGAGGAACAAAAACAGCAGCAGCAAAATAAGCAACAAAAAGACCGGCAGGAAAAGGAAGATAAAGACACCAGGAAAAACGAAGAACAATCAGACAAGGACAAGAAAAAAGACAAGGAAGAATCACCGCAAAATCAACAAAAGAGCAAACCTGAAGATACTCCTGAAAAAAGTGAAGAGAAAAAGGAAGAAAGCCCCCGACATTCGGAAAAAGATAAACAGAAGGAACAGCCTCAGGAACAAAGATCTCAACAGCCTTCCGGTCAGAAACAGATGTCCAAAGAGGAAGCCGAGCGTTTATTGGAGGCATTAAATCAATCAGAAAAAGAGGCGCGGGCTATAAAAAGAGAGAAACAACAAACACAGCACGGCTCTGTTGAAAAGGATTGGTGACAGGTTTCATGAATAGTTTATCATGGTATAGTTACTTTTTGGCATCCCCTGGAGAAATGAAAGCTTTTTCGGTTTTAGAAAGGTTATTATAGTATGAAAAGGTTCATATCCATAAGTATTTTTATCCTGATCGTTATTATCAGTGGATATAGGGAAAAAACGTTTGCTGCGGATATTCGATTAAGTGCAACCGTCGACAGGAATGTCTTAACCATTAACGATCAACTTCAGTTAACGCTAACTATCCACGGTACGCAGGATACCTTACCGCCTTCTTTCCCCAGTATTGATGGATTTACCTTACTCTACGGGCCAAAAATTTCTGCCGAAACACGGGTAGTAAATAATATTGTTTCTGTAAGCAAAGGATACACGTATATACTGCAGCCAAATGCAAAGGGTAAATTCACGATCGGCCCCTCAACGGTGGAATACAAAGGAAAGACCTACTCCTCACAGCCCATAACGGTGGAAGTAGCCCACGCAAAAACGACCACAGAGGCACAACAGCCCGATCTCGATAAGTTGATTTTTGTCGAGCTGGGCACGGACAAGAGTGAAGCGTATTTATATGAACAGGTTATATTGTCGTTTAAATTCTATTTCCAAAAGAGGCTGCCGATCAGCGATATAGATTACGTAGCGCCGGCCATAAAAAATTTTATGGAAGAAAAGCTGGGTGACCAGAGACAGTACGAAGAGGCTAGGGATGGCATTATGTACAACGTCCTCGAATTACGTTCAGCGCTTTTTCCCATAGTCTCAGGAGACCTCGTTATATCGCAGGCAACCTTGAAATGTAATTTAATCCTTCAACAAAGGCGGAACCGGCAAAACACATCGTCTGATAATTTTTTCGATGACTCGTTTTTTGATGAGTTCTTCAACAGGGGACAGAAAATCTACCCGGTCGAAAAGACAACGCGCTCAATTGTTTTAAAGGTGAAACCACTACCGGAACAGGGAAAACCAAAATATTTTCGTGGCGCTGTGGGTACATTTAATATGGAGGTATCAACGAAATCACAGCAGGTAAAAACAGGCGACCCGGTTACCCTCTCCATGTCGATCTATGGCGAGGGGAATATTCAGACAATTAGCGAACCAGTTCTTGTATTAAATAATGAAAGTGACTTTAAACTATACCCCGCCGAGTCGGTCACACAAATTACCAACCGGGAAGAGTCGATTCGGGGCAGAAAGGTATTTGACAAAGTACTTGAACCCCAAAAAGCAACTTTGAAAAGCATACCTGAAATTGTATTTAGCTTTTTTGATCCACGCGAAGGACAATATAAAACCATTACCAAAGAACCAATCCCCATTGTTGTTGAGGCTGGCGAACAGGAAATGCCCATCCAGTTAACGCAGTCTCCTATGAATATGGTATCGAAACAGCAGGCACAACTCATAACTCAGGATATTTTACCCATTATGACCAATCTCTCTTCGTTGCGGAATCAGGGGGATAATATTTTTAAAAATCCTATTCTTCTGGCGTGTCTTTCCATTCCAGCAATTACCGTTTTAGCGTTTTTTTTCATCACGCAACAGAAGAAAAGATTACAAACCGACGTTGAATATGCGAGGAAAAGACGCGCTCATAACGCAGCAAAAAAGAAACTTGCATTCGTGCAATCCGTCCTTTCCGGCGACTCGCCAGCCGAATTCTACAACTCCCTTTCCAGGGCTATGGCAGATTACCTGGCCGATAAATGCAATGTCTCTGCCGCAAGCGCCACAGGTGACAGCATAGGCGATTTGTTAAGATATCAGAAAGTTAACGAAGATATTATTGCTGAGATTACTCATTTTATTAACGATTTAGACTACAGACGCTTTTCAAAAGATGCAGGGACTGGCGAAGAGATGCGCCATTCCTTAGACCTTGCGGAACAACTGATTACAAAACTAGAAAGGCAGTTATCATGAAGAACAGAGTCCTGTTTTTTATTTTCTGTATAATTTCCCTCTCTCTATCTGACAATGCCATTGCATCCGCTCCGTCTCGGAATGAAGTCATAAAATTATTTACCGATGCAAATGAAAAATACCTCCAGGCTGCAAAGCTTATCGCCGCAAACGATAACCCGGCGGCAAGCCAAAAACTCGATGAGGCGGCATTACAATACGAAACTATATTGACACATGGATTCAAAAATGGACAGATATATTACAATCTGGCAAATACCTATTATCGCCAGGGAGCGTTGGGAAAAGCTGTGGTAAACTACCGCAGGGCACAGCGTCTTATGCCAAGGAATGCCGAAATTGACGTCAACCTAAGACTGGTTAAAAATTCCACCGAAGATAAAGAATTATCTCAGGGAGCCCCAAAGGCAATTCAGAGAATATTCTTCTGGTTTTTTCTGCTTAATCAGGATGAACTGGCCATAGTGGCAATATCCGTGTATGTGACATTAATGATACTCCTCTGCCTGAGAATTATTTTGAAATATCCATGGCTTAAAAGAATTATCATAGGCTTTTCGGCTGGTTTGTTTATTGCAATAGTATCTCTGGGCATTAAGCACTATGAAGAACATGGCGTAAACCAGGGGGTGATTATTACTAAAAAATGCCAGGTTCGATACGGTCCTGGCGAGGAGTATGAACCAAAATTTGAAATACACAGCGGCGCAGAATGTATCATAGAAGGCGAAAAAGATGACTGGTACAGGGTATATGTAAATATAGGCGTACAGCAGAATACCGGCTCGAAGGTGGGCGTGGAAGAAAAGGTGAGCAACGACATCAGGAGGGGCTGGTTGCAAAAAAAATACGTGGACATAATTTAGGAGAAGATCCTGGCGCGGTATAACCGCAACCAAAAAGATTTTAGTGGCACTCGTCACTAAACTCTGCGTTATCCATTTAGGATAATACCCACAAAGCGTTGCTATCGGACAGTAAATAATGGTCAAGCACCTTTAACGGTGAACATTTTGCTGCTGAGATTGAAATAACTACGAAGCTTTTCAAATCAACCGCTCTTTTCTGCAACAACAATCACTCGACGCACAGAGTGCATACATAGAGATACATCAAATAATTTACGAATTACAATTTACAAATTTTATATGGGAAATGTGAAAAATACGATTAAGAAACTCATTTCTGCACTTGGCGGAAAATTCTCTGAGGAGCTTGGAATTGACCTGTCTAAAGGGAAATCCACGGAAATATTTAAGTGGTTCCTCGCCTCGAAGTTATTTGGTGCCCGGATAGGGACGAATGTTGCCATAAAGGCCTATAGAGAATTTAAAAGATGCGGTGTCCTTTCGCCGGAAAAGATTCTTAACCCAAGTTCGACAAGTAAAAGTCGTATCAACAGTAATATCAATTATTT
>CAYJME010000025.1:0-23579 GCA_964370795.1 uncultured candidatus Brocadiaceae bacterium | reverse complement strand
GCCCTCACCTTATATCATGAATTGACAAAGGTGGAGCAAAGACTAGCGAAGTTATCGTGGAGGTTGGGGGCCAAGATAGCAGGAAGGGATCTGATGCCATGGTAGTATTTCTTATTCCCTATTTACTCCCATGGCAACACAAACGCGATCGCGCCCCTCTGCCTTAGCCTTGTAAAGAGCTAAATCTGCCATTTTCACAATAACCTCTGTTGTGGCGCCATGATCCGGGAAGGCGGCTACGCCGAAGGAGACTGTTACAGGGCCTAAAGACGTGGTGTTGATTTGCATATGTATGCATTTGACCATTTCACGCAATTTTTCAGCACGCAATCGGGTCATTTCCAGGGTCGCTTCTGGTAATATGAGTATAAATTCTTCTCCACCATAACGACATGCAATATCGCTGCTGCGAATGCATTGTTGAAGTAATGCGCCAATTTCATGAAGTACCGCATCACCTGCTTCATGGCCGAAAGTGTCATTGAAACGTTTGAAATGGTCAATATCGAGCATAACTATTCCCAACGATGCGCCTTTGCGATTGGCGCGATATATTTCCCGTTCCAGCGATTCTTCCATATACCGGCGGTTATACAAACCCGTAAGTATGTCCCGGACAGACATATTGCGCAGTGCGCTGCGGAGATTCAAGTTTGCCAGCGCCAATCCAATCCGTTCAGAGGCATCTATAGCCAATTGACGTTTTGCCTCGATCTGATCTTTATTAATCAATGTGTTAGGCTCAAACGATAAATACAACAAGCCGAATATCTCGCCATGTCCCATAAGAGGCACACACAGGTACGGATTTGTAATTTTCCCTACGCAATGGCATTGTATATCGCTTTGGGCATCCATAAACAGATGTGGTTTTCCTAATCTCAAGGCATAACAGTCATTTGGAGATAAAGGCTCTTCTAATGTTAATGAGAAGTTACCCCATGTAGCCGAGAGGTTAAGCAGATTACGCGATGGAGTGTAAATGAATAATGCCCCATTTGGAAATAGCCAACTGATCGATTGAGAAATAACAGTATAAGCCTCCTCGGGTGTATGGGAAACGTGTAGTTTATCACTCATTGCGGCAAGCGTATGTATCTCGAAGTTGCGCCGTTCTAGTTCTATGTGTGCCTTTTGAAGTGCATCCTCAGTAAGTTTGCGTTGAATGATAGCTCCCAAATGAATGGCTGTGGAAGAAATACGCCTTATAACTCGTTCGTCTTTTTCCCCCAACGGTTTGAACATAAAGAAATCAATTACGGCAAACACTTCTCCATTGTCGAGTAGGATAGGAATAGCCAGCGCCCCTTTAAGACCGCTTTCAACGGTAAGAGATGAACGCGGGAAATTCTGGTCTTCAGTAACATTTTTTATCCAGGCAGGTTCTTTAGAAGACCAAACACGCCCGGGAAGGCCTGTTCCGGGTGGAAATGTAAACTTTCTGCTCAATGCGATAAATTTTTTCAAACCTTCATTTGGGATGTGCCACATTCCAAAGAGTTCAAGGTGTTTTCTATCAGGAGAAGGCATCCATGTTTCTCCCAAAACCCAGCCTGTAGTTTTGCAAACACTTTCCAGGGTAATTTTCAAGGCGGTTTCGAAATCATAAGACTCTGCGATTAACCGGGTCATAGTTTCTAATAGTTTAAGTTCTTTTTCCCGATACTTGTGTTCTTTGATATTAAGGGCTAAAGGAAGATAAACGGAAAAATAAATTATAGGAGTTAGAAAGGCAAGTAAAGATAGTGCATCGGCGAACACAGCAATCCATGGAGAGGAAAATTGAGGGAAAAAATAATTAAACATTACCATAATCAGTGCTTCTAAAGCAAATACCGAAATGGTTAAAATGGTTATGAAATAAAAAGGAGACGTGTAATTGTTGCGATAATGAGCCGATGGTTCTTCCGTAAGATAAGATTCTGGCTTTTGGGAAGGTATTGATTCGTAATTTTCTAAATTATTCAAAGCATGGACCCCTTCAATTATTGTGTTTTTATTTTTGCAATAATTTGGCTAAATGGTTGCCAAACTTGACGATTCAAAGGTTTTCAATTCATAATCCGTACTTCCCAACCCAATCTCCTGCGCATAGGCAATCTGGATGGTGTAATCAATACTCGGCCAGGCGTCTTTAAAAAAATCCCTTCCAATACGTTCCCGGATAATATCCGTTGTCGCCTTTTCAATTGCCACCGGGTCGGTTGACGCCAAAATGCCGATATCCGCAATATCCGGCTTAAAGGGTTTATCCATACAATCGCAGTGTTTGGTAATATGAGTCAGAAAATTAAAGTAGACCATCTTTCCCGTCTTTCCCTGTGTAATGGCAAGGCAGTATTCCGCCACCTTTTTTTGCAGGTTAACCGTGCTTTCATCCCAGGCAATCTTCACGGCGTCAAACTGACAGACGGCCAGACATTCCCCACAGCCAATGCATATCCTGGGGTCAATCATGGCGTATTGTTCACCCATCGTAATCGCCCCCGCAGGACACCATCGTCCGCATGCCCCGCAGGTATTGCAACGTTTTTTAAGGATTTGCGGGATGACGCCCGAATGTTGGGCCAGCTTACCGCCGCGCGAGGAGAGTCCCATTCCTATATTCTTCAGGGTGGACGCCATGCCCGTTGCCAGATGGCCGGTTACGTGGGTGATGGAAACAATTGCATTGGCAGCCCTTGCTACCCCTGATATATACGCATATTTGCACAACTTCTGGTTAATTTCCACCTGTATATCATGCTCTCCGAAAAGCCCGTCTCCGATAATAAGAGGCGCGCCAACGGCCTCATAGCTAAACCCATGCTCATGCGCATGTGAAATGTGATCAACGGCGTTTGTACGCCGGCCTGTATAAAGCGTATTTGTTTCTATCAGGAAGGGCTTGCCGTTGCATTCTTTTACCTTGTCTACAACGGCCTTTATGACGGGGGGTTTTATATGGCCAATATTTCCTTTCTCGCCAAAACTAGTTTTTACGGCTACCATATCTCTTTTTTGAATAGCGCCCCTGAAACCGGCGAAATCAAAGAGTTGTTGTGTCTTGTACGCAAGCGAAGGGACATCCTCTCCATTCTCTACCCGAACAAAATAGACCTTACTCTTCATCGCTTTTCTCCCTAAAAAATACTGGGTTGATTTTTTTTATGGGACTACCATTGACAATAACTTCATGATTTTGGAATTTTGATTTTATAATCAACGCAAAAAGAAAGTTGTCGTTGTGAAGGCGTTAGACCGAAGCAATCACAAGGAAGGATTGCTTCGCTGACGCTCGCAATGATGTTTGCATGTCAACGTATTCAAGACATTCACTATAGTTGAGGATACATAGTATAAAATGATTCATGCGATTGGTCATGGACTATATTAGTTAAATTAATGTGTTTGTCAAATTAAAAAATGAAAAAATTCTTTGCTGGTAGGCGTTTTCATTTGACATTCATTTGCTAAAAATGGTACGTTTTATAATCCGTAGCCATCAATTCGTGGCGGCGCAAGGGAAACGCACCAAAAAATAGATGTTTTATCCAGTGCTTACTTGCATAAATAAAAGATACATCAAATCGACCTTAAACAACGAAAAATTAAGGTAAATTAGCTACAGGACAATATTGGATACTTATACAATTAAGCATTAGGATAGCATAGCGTTTCATTAAACCATTTACAGATTTATTGTCATTGCGAACGATAGTAAAGCAATCTCAAGCCTTGAGTTACATCAAAACCAATCTGATACATAATGTTACAAGAACTCCTTCAAATACAGCAAAAAAATCCTAAAAGGGTAATTGGCCTCATGTCAGGGACATCGGCAGATGGGATTGATGCATGCCTGGTAGAAATCTCCGGCAATGGTTTGGATACAAAGATAAAGATAATGGATTTTGAGACCTATCCTTATGATGAAGCAACCCGTACTGCCATTTTAGAAGCATGCAACCCAGAAACAGGCGACGTTGATAAGGTTTGCCGTCTCAATTTTTATATGGGAAGGCTCTTTTCAGATGCGGCAACATGTATTGCAAACAAGGCACATATTCCCTTGTCGGATGTAGACCTTATTGGCTCTCACGGTCAGACAATCTATCACCTGCCCATGTACGGTTCCACGCTGCAAATTGGCGAACCATCTGTTATTGCCCAGGAAACAGGCGTTACAACCGTCGCAGACTTTCGGCCAGCGGATATGGCCGCCGGAGGCCAGGGGGCGCCCCTCGTGCCTTACGTGGACTTTATCCTTTTCCGCGACAGGGAAAAAGGGCGGGCATTGCAAAATATTGGCGGAATTGCGAATGTCACGTTCCTGCCACCCGATTGTATCATCAACGATGTTGTCGCCTTTGACACAGGGCCGGGGAATATGATCATCGACCGCATTACCGAGTTAGTTACCAAGAATGAATATCATTTTGATAAAGACGGCAAACTCGCAGCCAAGGGAAGGGTTCATGAGGGCATCCTTGCAAACCTTCTTGCGCATCCTTACTTAAAAAAGTCGCCGCCGAAGACCACTGGACGGGAGGAATTTGGAAGGCTTTTCGCCGATCAACTCTTTAAAGACGCTGTATATGCCTGTATTAAAGATGTTGACGTCATAGCAACGGTCACTGCCTTTACCGCACACACCATTGCAGACAGTTATAAACAATGGATTTTGCCTCACTACCATCTAACGGAGATAATTCTCTCCGGCGGCGGCAGCTACAACAGTACCCTGGTACGATTTCTTGAACACTATCTTGATTCACCGATCAAGGTATACAGTATAGACAAATTTGGTATCGCGCCCAGCGCCAAGGAAGCGCTGGCTTTTGCCATCCTGGCCAATGAGACAATCTCCGGAAATCCCAACAATATTCCGCACGCCACAGGGGCACGAGAGCCTGTTGTACTGGGAAAGATTGTGCCTGGCAAGAAAAAATCAAAAATCTAAAATTAAAAGTCCGGGTAGAGACGTCCCAGATGGGGTATCTCAGCCCAGACGCAAGAGAATGAAAGCCACAAAACATCCTGATAAAAGTACATGTCCAAAAAGGAAGACGTTCCACCGGAACGTCTCTACCACTCTCCATGGTTGAATCAAAACATTTGGCGGCGCATCCCGAATTCTTCTTAATGACCGCCAGTCGGGTCGGAGTGATGCGGACTGGACTTACTTTTATACATTTCCGACTCGCGATCCGCTTCTCCAATCATACCTTTGGAGCGATATAATTCTTCAAGCACCTTGTGTGCATCAGCCGTATCCGGATTAACTTCGAGCGCCTTTTTGAGGGATGCCTCTGCCTTGTCAAAATCCCCCTTTTCCTTATAGGTGAGTCCTATGGAATAATAAAACTCCGCCATATCCGGACGTATCGTGAGCGCCTTTTGCCATACAGAAATCGCATCGTCAAATTTATTAACCTTTGTATAGGCAATGCCGAGATTGTAATAAACTTCTATCTTTTGCGGATTAATTTCAATGGCCTTTGTCCATTCGGTGATAGCGTCATCGAATCGCGCTTTTTTTGCATGGAGAATACCAAGATTGTAGCGTGAATCTGCAAGACCCGGATTGAGGTCAATGGCCTTTTGAAAGGCATTTGCCGCCTCTTCAAACTGGCTTTTATGCACATAAACAAGCCCTAATCCTTCGTATGCCTTCGCATCGTGGGAATCAACCTCTATGGCCTTTTTGAAGATAGAAAGCGCCTCGTCTGCTTTTCCCTTTTTGTTGAGGATGTTCCCCTCCCCAACAAGCGATTCCACCATTGCAGGGTTGAGTTCTGACGCCTTTTTATATGCAGCCAGGGATTCATCGAGCATGCCCTTTTCTTCGTACAACAAACCAAGGTTTCCATAAATTTTTGCATCATTGGGATTGGTTTCCAGGAGTTTTTTGTTTCTTTCAATTTCCGTATCCGCCATTGACTTTTTGTGGATAGACGGCACATCGCCTTCGAGCTTAACGGAACCCGATGGCTGGGCTGTTGTTGCGGTTCCTTGTTCTTTCTTACCACACCCCAGACCGTAGCACGAGCACAATAAAGCAACAGAAAGTAAAGATAACGTTTGTTTTTTTAAATAAGTCATACCATTCCTTTTAAAAAGATATTCTGCTGTCATTTGACAAAATAATTTTCCCCATTAATTTGATTGCTGTTATACAATGTTTATTATATAGTTGAATAGACGTTCGTCAATGTGAAACTATAAAGCGACAAACTCAACGGCATCGTATGCGAAATTCTGGTTTAAGACGGACTTTGAATTTATTGGATGTAACCTGCCTCGGTATCAACAGCGTCGTAGGGGCCGGTATTTTTTTATTACCAGGTCAACTTTATGGCCTGGCGGGCGGGAGCGCTCTGTGGGTATTTCCCTTGTGCGGAATTCTTTGCTTTGCCATCGCCCTCTGTTTTGCAGAAATGGGTGGGATGTACAATACAACCGGGGGGGCGTATCTTTACGCAAAAGATGCGCTATGCCCATTTGCAGGCTTTTTAGTTGGCTGGATGATGTGGTTGTCGTCTATTATAGGATGGGCATCGGTTGCCAGCGGTTTTATGCTTTACCTGGAGTACTTCCTCCCCGTAAAAAGTTTGTGGTTGGGCAAGATAATTGGTTCTGTGCTTATTCTCTCTTTGAGTACGATTAATTATTTTGGAGTGAAACCGGGCGCGAGGACGGTTAATTTCTTTACCGTGGGAAAGCTCGTATCTCTGGCCATTTTTATTGGCGCGGGATTATGTTTGATTTGCAGAAATGCCTCATGCATCTGTGTGGGGGTGTTTCCGGATGCATGGGTAACAGAAGGCCTTTTTCGTGAAAATTTCAGTAAGGCAGTTATGGTGGCCATTTATGCATATACGGGATTTGAGTTTATGGTTGTTCCTGCCGGAGAAATGCAGCGCCCCCAAAGGGATATACCGCGTGTGGTGTTCTTTGTTATGGCGTTCGTTACCCTCTTCTACGTTGTAATTCAGTTTGTTGCAATAAAAACATTCCCTGGTCTTGCAATATCCGATAAGCCACTGGCAGACGCCGCACGATATTTCATGGGGCCAGCAGGTGGGATACTTATTGGTATGGGCGCTATCCTTTCCATAGGAGGCATCAATGCCGGGATTGCACTGACCAGTCCACGCAGCCTTTATGCACTTTCTGCTGACGGATTTTTTCCCAAACTATTTTCGCGCATACACTCCGACTATCATACCCCCTGCTGGGCAATTGTGGTCAATACCATGTTAACGCTTGTATTGACCCTTACGGGGAGTTTTCAATACCTGATTGCCGCGAGTGTTATGGTGAGTATCTTGCAGTACATCCCAACCTGTCTGTCCGTTATTCTTCTGAGAAAACACAGACCTGACGCGGAAAGAAGCTATAAAATACCGGGCGGATATTGTGTCCCCATTCTTGCCCTGATAATTTGTGGCTGGTTGATCTGTCATATGGAGATTAAGATAATAATAGCTACGGCAATAGCAATTGTTGTATCATTACCCTTCTATTTCACGCGGCGACGGTAATACTATAATTTATCTCTATAGGCAGTCGGTAAACGTTGAAAGGGAAACCATAAAAGATAAAACAGCCAAAATAATTATTGTATAATGAGGGAAAGATTGCTTCGCTTCGCTCACAATGACACCTAAAACTCGACTTTTTGCACAAAGGCTGAAGCCTTGCGTTACATAAGGATAGTGCTGCTATGCAAATACCTTCCAGGTAAATATAATAATCATTGCCAAACCAATGAAGAACTTTATGAGTGAACCACCCAGAAAACCAACAAAATTACCCAGTCCTGACTTTAAAGCGCCCCGGTAATCCTTCCCACCGATAAGTTCAAAGATAACCGTGCCAATGATAGGCCCCAGGATTAAACCTATCGGCCCACCCAGATAAAATCCAACGCCCGTTCCTATGACTGAGCCTACAATTCCCCATCTCGTAGCGCCAAACTTCTTTGCGCCATACACACTACCAAGATTTTCGAGTACTATGGAAAAGACAGTAAGCAGGGCGAATACCAACAACAACATCCCTGTAATCTTCTCAAAATGGGTGCATAGGGCAAAGATAAATGCACCAAGCCAGACGAGGGGAACGCTCGGTATTATGGGTATAACAATTCCGGCCATCCCCATCAGCATGATAAGAAGAGACACCGAAAATAAAACCATTTCTTTGACTTCCATCTACTTCTCCATTTATAAAATGAAATTTTTCAATGTATATGATAATATCATGTTTTAATGTGTATTCAATAAAATCAGGACAGGGAAATAAAATCTGTGGGGGAGAATCATGGTCTGGTCTATTATGGGAACGATTGCCGCAATTTGCACAACGGTAGGATTTATACCACAAATTATGCGGGGGATAAAAACAAGAGAATTGAAAGATGTTTCACCGGTGATGTTGGGGCTTCTCCTGGTAGGCGTTAGTTTGTGGATGGTCTATGGAATTCATCTAAAAAATCTTATTATTGCGCTGGCAAACGGATTCACCCTTTTGTTTATTGTTACGATTATTTATTTGCGCATCTCATTTAAGAAGAAATAAACAGAATGTCAAGTATCGAATAAAGAACATCGAATGTAATTTCATTTCCTAAACATCACGTTGTTTCCGATTCACCAGCGTAAACAGGGTAATTTCCGGTTAAAGAACATTATCGCTTGAGACCGCAGGGTGTTGTGCAATCCATACAGATGCCCTCTTCCCACTCTTCCCGAACAAATGTTATCCAGTCTTCAGGAGAATTACGGCAGGATACGCATATCCCGAGATCGCAAAGCCCATCCGATATACTGCTGGAATCCCTTATTGCAGCGCCACAGCACGCACACTGCCATGTAATCATGTCGCTACTGATATGACCGCCCACGTCGCACATGGAACACTCCTTTATCAAATTTATTTCTTTTTACATTCATCTACAAAATACTGCAGCACGTCCGTCTCGGTAATTAAGCCAATGAGCTTGTCTTTTTCCTTTACTACCGGCAGGCATCCTACCTTTTTATCGATCATAACCTGCGCCGCCTCTTCAATTGTTGCGTCCGGATTTATGGTAACCACATTCTTTGACATAACCTCTGAAACCCTGATGGAATCCAGAAATTCCTTATTTTCCTTCCAGTTGGTAAGGATTGACGTCAAGGATGAGCGATAGAGATCTCGTTGCGTCAGGATACCAACGAGGGTATCTCCCTTCACAACGGGTAAATGCCGTATCCTGCCCAGATACATGATATCATTGGCAAAGCCCAGTTTTGAATCAACGTTCAAGGTTACCAATTGGGTTTTCATCACATCTTTTACGAGCATCATTTTCCTCCATTTCTATGGCTTGTTTAAGCCTTGTTTCCCACTCGGGTCCATAATGGTTCTGAAGATTTCTTTCTATTTTTTCCTCCCATGTATGATATGCCTGCCGTATGGTGGAAATAGGCATATGGTTGTCCGATACATAGAGGATTTTGCTTGTCTGCCGGGGAATTGGAATGAGGATAAAATCCCACTCTTCTTTCCCTGTCGATATTGTAGCACGCTGCACATCCTGCGCATTCAGGAGCATCTCTCTTGCTGTAGGAGTATTCCCGTGGACAACGATGTTTTCGATAGCTTCTTCACTGTCCCGAATTGCATAAAATGCCTGCCAATCCCTTTTGTAAACAAGTTTTTTGTATGAGCCGGGCGCGGCATATTCGTTGAATATACAGGGACCGCTTATTTTATAATGCATTGATTCTCCGGCCCTGTCCGGATAATCCCTGCACTGTCGTGGACGGTTTTTATAAATACTGCACCGCAAGTCCATGTTGAGTTTCGAATCCGCGTTGTCTCGTGAAATCACAAAATCAAGGAATTTGCACGAATCGTACAATTCGTCTTTGCATCCCTCGCTGATTACCAGCAATTTGACGTGAGGCGACCCTGTCCCTCTTTTCCAGAAAGACCTGAAAAAGCCAATATGCCCATTATCCGGAGGAATGACACAGGTAAAACAACACATCCCGTCCGAACATTCACTTGCTGAAAAGTTCGCGGTACAATGATTTTCACTCTGTGTGCCTTGAGTATTCATGCAGGTCTCTATACCGTTATCCGTGTTACCTTTTCCTCAATCAAATGACAGACAACCTTGTACCCCTGGCTGGCCTCGTCGTAGTTTGGTATCCTCTTAACAGTAGCCCTGGCCTTATCCTGCAGGTCGATCGGGTTAATAACACCATTGATGTTGGTAATCAGAACCCTTCCCAGTTGTTCAGAGTAAGCGCCCACAAAGTCGTACACACCGCCAATGATTGTTAATCTGCCGTCGTTTACCCTATCGCCATAAAATTTTAATGCCTTTTCAATCTGATAATCCACGTTGATTTGACTTAAATACGCAAGCTCTTTCATCTCGTTTTGTATCTTTCTCAGATGTGGTATGCCTCGTTCAATGGGGATAGTTAATGGCAACATCTCCGTCTTTACATCACGACTGACCTTCGAATAATCCGTCTTCATGACATTATCAAATGATTTTGCAAGGCTGACAATTTCTTTAGACTGTGTTAAACAGGCATGAGTGGCAAACTTTACCGCGCCACAATCAGTGTGTCCTAAAACCAGCATAACAGGGGTGTTCAGTACAGAAACAGAATATTCAATAGACCCCTTATTCACGGCAACCTGATTACCGGCATTTCGAATAATGAATACCTTGTTAAAAATATCCTTCCCAAGAATTTCACCTTGCACGCGCGAATCCGCGCAGGTAAGCAGCGTAATGTAAGGCGTTTGGTGTGTTGCATATGCGAGGAATTTGGTTGCATCAGCGCTTTTTACAAATGCCTCATTATGTAATAACAAGTGACGAAAAATATTACCGATTTCCATAACCACCCCCCTTATTGGATTTAATTTATTTATCTATACTAAAATCCTATACATAAAACCGTATCCCCCCACTAATATAGAACATCTTGCCCTTCGTTGCTAAAGAACAAACGGTATTTCAGGCCTCATGGCAGAGGCTTAAAATAATGTATGAATTTTTTATATAGTCCGTTGAGCCGGTTATGTCGTCTCAAAATATTTTTTGTGTTCCCACTCAGTTACCTGTATCCTGTATTCATCCCATTCCGCCATTTTTGCATGAATGTATATCTGATATGTATGAGCGCCCAGCGCCTGTTCCATCACCTTACTCTTCTTCAACTCATCGATTGCCTCAGCAAGAGAGCCAGGTAACGTGGCAATATTCCGATATGCTAATTCGTCCTTATTAAACTCGTAGACATTTTCTTCAACAGGTTCGGGTGGCGTAAGACCCCTTCGCATGCCGTCGAGTCCGGCTTCAAGCATAACCGCAAGGGCAAGATACGGATTATTGCTGGGATCCGGGCATCTCAATTCTGCCCTTGTCGCCTGCTCGCGCCCCGGTGAGAATCGTGGTATACGTATCAGGGCAGAACGGTTTTTCTGTCCCCAACAGACGTACACAGGGGCCTCATATCCGGGCACCAGCCTCTTATAGGAATTTACCGTTGGCGAGAGGATGGCGCTCATCGCCCGCACATGCTGGAGCTGGCCTGCGATAAATTGTTTCGCCACGGTACTGAGTTTATAGGCGTCCTTATCATCAAAAAAGATATTTTTGCGTGTTCTGATATCGAAAAGGCTTTGATGACAGTGCATACCGCTCCCACATTCCCCATAAATGGGTTTGGGCATAAATGTCGCATATAAATCGTGATTATGCGCAATAGACTTTACCACCTGTTTAAAGGTTAGTGCGTTTTCCGCCGTCTTGAGCGCTTCGGCATATTTGAAATCTATCTCATGCTGGCCGGGGGCTACCTCATGATGGCTCATCTCCACATTCAGCCCCATCTTCTCAAGAGTAAAAATAATATCCCTTCTGACATTTCCTGCAAGGTCTCGTGGTGAAAAATCAAAATAGCTTCCCACGTCATGGGGAGTAGGTTCAGCCTGGCCATTAGCTTTAGGCTTGAATAAAAAGAATTCCAGCTCAGGCCCGACGTTATACTCAAAATTCAGCGCCCTGGCATTTTTTATCGCCCTTTTTAAAATATAACGCGGGTCTCCTTCAAAGGGAGAACCATCGGGCATAAAGACGTCACAAAAGAGCCGTGCGGTTGGTTCTTCGGTCTCCCACGGAAGCAGCGCATAGGTACTCGTATCGGGTTTTAAATACATATCGCTTTCGCAAATGCGGGTAAAACCCTCAATTGAAGAACCATCAAACCAGATGCCTTTCTCGATGGATTCCGGAAATCTCTCGACCGGTATCGTAACTGCCTTAATATTTCCGTTGATATCGGTAAACTGCAATTGGACAAGCCTTACATTGTCTTCCTTTGCCCTGCTGGTTACCGCTAAATCTGCATGCTCGCTGGTCATGTAAATTTCACCTTTCCTTGAATATGTAAAATTTCTCAATTACAACATTGAATCGCTATGAAATGGGAAAACAACACGTCATTTTCCACATAAAAATTTTTTCATCAAAAGTCCGTTAATTTTAAACATATTGCCATAAAAAAACAAGTAATTTATAACCCATTGGCATACGGTTCTTTCTTGACACCTTATAAAGGTCATGCTAAAGTTTATTTGTTTCAATTGCTTAAAATTTTCTATTACATTCTATTTTAATAGACAAAGACACATTTTCAACCGGAACGATTCTTATGGGAAAAGTGGTTGCCGTCTGTATAAGTGAAAAGAAGGGTACCCAGAAACAAGATGTTGGCACACGCAGGCTTATCGAACATTTTGGCATGGAAGGGGACGCCCATGCGGGAAAATGGCATCGGCAGGTAAGTTTACTTGCACGGGAAAGCGCTGACATCATACGCCAGAAAGGGTTGAATATCAAAGACGGCGATTTTGGCGAAAATATTGTGACCGAAGGGATCGAACTCAAATCTGTCCCCGTTGGAACCATTTTGAAAATCGGCGAGGGGATAATTCTCCGGATAACGCAGATTGGGAAATTGTGTCATGACCGTTGCGCCATTTATTATAAGGCCGGCGATTGCATTATGCCGAGGGAGGGCATTTTTGCTGAAATCCTGAGCGGGGGTATTATCAAAGTTGGAGACGAAATTACCATCCAGGAGAAAGATATACCCGTAAAGATATGATACGAGCCGCTATTTTAACACTGAGCGACAAGGGTTCACGAGGAGAACGAGAAGACAAAAGCGGTGAGGTTATCCGCACGATGCTTGGAGGGATCAATGCAACCATTACCACCTATGAAGTTATTCCTGACGAAAAAGACCTCATCATCAAAAAACTCTTTGAATTTGCCGAAAAGGCCGACCTTATTGTTACTACAGGGGGGACAGGCGTAGGACCCAGAGACGTCACCCCGGAGGCAACACGGTCAGTTATAGAGAAGGAATTACCCGGCTTTGCCGAGGCCATGCGCATAGAAGGACTCAAGCATACCCCCAGGGCAATGGGTTCGCGGGCTATTGCTGGAATTTACCGACAAACGCTTATTATCAATCTTCCCGGAAGCCCCAAAGGAGTAGCCGAAAACCTGGCCGTTGTCCTGCCCGTTATACCCCACACTATCGGTCTCATTCAGGGCCGGGTGAGCGATTGTGCAAAAGACCGCGAAAAACACGAACAACAACATTGAGGTAATTATCGAAAATTAAAATTGGTTCAATAGTGATCGCCCATAGATATTGATTGACTTATTGAACGATTTTGATTAAATTATGAAAAATTTGCACCATCTTATTATTTCGTGTATAGTATTCTAAAGCTTTTTTAAGGTGGGAAGTTAAGGATATTCTGGATAATCTTGCAGTTAAAACAGAAGGATTGACAAAGGTTTACAGGGATTTCTGGGGACGGAAAAAGATCCAGGCCCTGACAAATCTTAATCTCGCCATTGAGCGCGGGGAGATATTTGGTTTACTCGGCCCAAATGGTTCAGGGAAAACAACCACCGTTAAATTATTGCTTGGCCTCCTCTTTCCTACCAGCGGTAAATCCTGGTTATTAGGGTATCCTTCAAGTGATTTAAAGGTTAAAAACAAAGTAGGCTTTTTACCCGAGGAATCCTATTTATATAAATTCCTTAATGCAGAAGAAATTCTGGATTTTTACGGGAAGCTCTTTCACATTTCTAAAAAAGAAAGAAAAGAACGGATTGACCGGTTGATTCGGGAAGTTGGGTTGGTCCCCCATCGCAAGCGCCCGCTGAGTCAGTACTCAAAGGGTATGTTGCGAAGGATTGGACTGGCGCAGGCAATTATCAATGATCCAGAGTTGATAATCCTGGATGAACCAACCAGCGGACTTGACCCTATCGGTTGCCGTGAGATAAAGGACATGATCCTGGCGTTCAAAAGGCAGGGAAAAACGGTCGTCCTCTGCTCACACCTTTTAGCCGAAGTGCAAAATGTCTGTGATCGGATTGCCATTTTCAATAAAGGCGCCCTTCAGGTAGTAGGAGGTGTAAAAGAATTGCTTTCTCAGAAAGACGTTATCGAATTTCTGGTCAGAAATCTTTCTGATGCTGATATTCACGCAGTGGAGGCATTTATTAAGGATAAAAGCGGCGATGTACTTTCTATCAGCCATCCCTCCTCCACGCTGGAAGAAATATTTGTTAAAATTATACAAAATCACTCATAAACGTTCTTGTAATTACCCATGTTGATATTGGCCATTGCCTGCCATACGTTTCGGGATGCAATTCGAAGAAAAGTGCTTCACGCGCTGATTGGAGTGGGCATACTTATCATGGCGATTACCCCCTTTATCCCAACATCAGGAGAGCCTGATGCGCGGCTTAAAATGGCGTTTGTGGTATTTTTCCAGGTGGTTTTGGTTTTGTGTAATATCGGAATAATTTTTCTTTCTGCTGCCTCACTGCCTCGCGAAATAGAAGACAAAACCATTTTTGGAATTTTATCGAAACCGGTTTCAAGGATGAACGTTATTGTGGGTAAAATAACCGGGTTTGCCTTCCTTTCTGCTCTTTTGTTAGCTATTTTAAGTTTGTTAAATATCGTGGTCGTCAAGTACACCGCATTAAGAATCCCGACAGAACACAAAGGGATATTAAAAGCGAGGGAGGAGTTTAAGCCGTCAAATTTTTCTATTCAGGGCAAGATACATCATGCACGCGGAGGCATTGCATGGATTGAGGGTGAAAAAACAGGGGTTGCGGTGTGGAGCTTTACTGATGTAAACAAAAAAGGGGGAGACAGGTATTCTCCTGAAGTGGAACTCAATTTAAAGCTGGAAAGCAGTAAAGGGTTTGTAAATGTAATTCCCCTTATGATTAGTATGGAAAATCCCGTGACGGGGCAGGGTATAGCCGAAGTTGTACCGGCAAAGATGGATGAATCATTGATCCTGAATATAGACCCTGCAATTATTCAAAAGGGCGACACCGTAAATATTTCTGCCTTTCCAGTGCTTAAAACCGATTACATGGGCGTAACACCGGAAGATGTTAAAATATTCTCGGCACAAAGAGGGTTCGCGTTCAATTATGCAAAGGCAGCGACCATAACTTTTTTTAAATTTTTATTGATTGTAATAATTGCCGTAATGGGTTCTACGTATCTGTCGGCGCCGGTAAATATGGTGTCAGCGCTGGTTGTTTTCCTGTGCGGACATGTGTTGGATTTTATGAAAGATTTTTCCCTGCTCATTGAACATTACGATATTCATGAACATATAATTCAGACGGTACAAAAGAAACCCGGCGCTCTGTTGATATACGTAGATTACCTTATAAAAAAACCTTTAGAATGGATTGCCTTTATTCTCCCTGATTTCAAAAGGTTTGATTGTTTAAAATTTCTTTTAAAAGGCATACATATCCCTTCCGGGATCGTGGGAATGTCACTTGGATATACAGCTCTGTATGCAGGTATCTGTCTTTTAATATCCTCTCTGATATTGAGGAAAAGAGAATTTTTTTGAGCGTTGAATGTATCGAAAGAGAATTCCTTTTTTTTTATCGTTGGCATGCGCCCTTTTTTTTATCAACGTATATATTGTTTCTTTCCGCGATACAACAACGCCGCTCTTTCAATACGACCCGGCGGAAAGTGTTCCCCTTCTGCTCATGGGAGGTCTTCGGGGAATCGCAGTAGATTTCCTCTGGGCAAGGGCTATCGCCCGGCATGATGAAAAAAAGTATTATGAATTATTGACGATTAATAACCTTATAGCCCGGTTGCAGCCAAATTTCCCGGCAATATGGATATTTCAGTCGTGGAACATGGCATATAATATTTCCTATGAATGGGACTCGCCACAAAACAAGTGGAAATGGATATACGCCGGTTTAGAATTTGCAAAAAAGGGGGCTGTAAAAAACCCCACAAGCGGCGATCTCTTTTTTGAACTGGGGTACATGTATGTGCACTTATTTAACGAACGTTATTTTAAATATGCAGATTATTACAGGGCACAATTAAAGGAAAAAAACGGGGAGGACAATTACGAATCAGCGATTTACTGGTTCAGAAAGTCCTTACAGAATAGGAATAGCATAGAAATACATAATAGCATGTCCATCGAAAGGACTATCTGTCACACCTTGTGGTATGCCTCGTTGTGTGCGGAGAAAGAAGGAAATTTTGATAAGGCGCTCAATTATGTAGAATCAGCCGTACAGGAATGGAATATGTATCGTATGCATCATCCTGATGATAGGGAAACTAACGTAAGCGAGTTTATCAATACCCTGGAAAACAAAAAGGAATCATTACAAAGCTTGGTAAAAAAAAATGGAGGGGAGTAATGTATTATAATTACGGATTTATGATAGAAAGGAGAAAGGATTAAAGCTCATGAATAATTTTTCGCGTAAGCGTAAACCTGATTTAAAGAAAAAAAATGGAGTTAGCATTTTTATGATACTTTTAATGCTAACCATCCTGATCTTTGGATTGTCGAGATCAGGACTGCTGTCCCGTCACGTCCAGGCAGAGACGGCGATAAAGTCAAGCGGGGAAAAGCCTCTGTTTGAACTGGGAGAGTCCACGCACAAAGACAAACCATTGTTCGAACTGGAAGGACATACAGAAAAGGCAACAGAAGATACATCGCATACCATTCCCAGAATATGGTGGATTGCGCCAATAGGCGCATTGTTCGCCCTTGTTTTTGCGCGGAAATTCTATAAAGAAGTTATGAAAGCGCCTGAAGGCAATGAAAAGATGGTCTCCATTGCCAGCCACGTGCGGGAAGGCGCTTATGCATATCTGAAACAACAATACAAAGTAGTAAGCATTTTTTTTATTGGCGCATTTTTAGTGCTTCTCTTCATCTCTTTCGGATTGCACGTCCAGTCAAAGGTGGTGCCGTTTGCATTCCTTACCAGCGGATTCTTGTCGGGTCTTGCCGGGTTTTTGGGGATGAGGACAGCTACCAGCGCCAGTTCGAGGACAGCAGAGGCGGCGAGGAAATCTCTGAATCAGGGACTCCAGGTTGCATTCAGAAGCGGCGCTGTTATGGGCTTGATCGTTGTGGGTATGGGGCTTCTTGACGTATCATTATGGTTCTTTGTATTCCGCAAGTTCACCAATGTGACCTTGCTTGACATGGCAATGATGTTGCCATGCTTTGGTATCGGCGCAAGTTCACAGGCGCTATTTGCAAGGGTCGGCGGTGGAATATTTACCAAGGCAGCAGACGTTGGCGCAGACCTGGTCGGTAAGGTAGAAGCCGGCATCCCTGAGGATGATCCAAGAAATCCTGCAACAATCGCAGATAACGTTGGCGATAACGTTGGCGATGTGGCAGGTATGGGCGCCGACTTGTATGAATCCTATTATAATTCCATGCTTGCCTGCGCTGCATTGGGAATAACGGCAGGACTTGGCATAGCCGGTATGATTGCGCCTATGGTGCTTGCAGGTATCGGTGTTATTCTTTCCATTATTGGTATTTACGCAGTAAAAACAAAGGAAGAGGCAACGCAGAAAGAACTTCTAAAGGCGCTCGGCAAGGGTATTAATCTGAGTTCCATCCTTGTCCTGATTTGTTCCGCTGTAATTATCAAGGTCTTGTTACCCCATAACTTTGGCGTGTGGGGCTCTATTGTAACCGGATTGATTGCCGGAGTTATTATCGGTAAGGGCACGGAGTATTATACTTCGTCAAATTACAAGCCCACAAAAGGCATCGCCGGACAGGCGAAAACCGGACCGGCAACGGTTATTATTGACGGTATTGCAACAGGCATGTTATCAACAGCATTACCCGTCATCACGATCTCTATTGCAATCGTCCTGAGTTATGGATTTGCAGGCGGTTTTACCAATATCTCGCTTGGTCTTTACGGAATCGCCATTGCGGCAGTCGGCATGCTTTCAACGCTGGGTTTAACCCTGGCAACCGACGCTTACGGACCAATTGCCGATAACGCCGGTGGAAACGCAGAGATGAGCGGTCTCGAACACTATGTCAGGGAGAGGACGGATGCGCTCGATGCATTAGGAAATACCACGGCGGCAACGGGGAAAGGCTTTGCTATCGGTTCCGCTGCATTAACGGCCATGGCATTAATTGCTTCCTTTGTCGAACAAATCAAGGTAGGATTGGAAAGGGCCGGCACACACACGATTCAGATTGCCGGGACCTCTATAAATTTGGCCCAGGCAAAATTGTCTGAACTCATGGACTATCTGGATATCACCTTGATAAACCCCAAGGTGCTGGTCGGCTTGTTTATCGGCGGTTTGTCATCGTTTATATTCAGCGCCCTGACGATGAAGGCCGTTGGCCGCGCTGCCGGCAGTATGGTGGAAGAGGTAAGAAGGCAATTCAGAGAAATTGCCGGAATCATGGAAGGCACAGGTAAACCCGACTACGCTGCATGTGTGGCGATTAGCACAAAGGGAGCGCAGCGTGAAATGATGCTGCCCTCGATCCTGGCATTGCTTGTGCCAATTGTTGCTGGCCTGGTGCTGGGTGTGCCTGGCGTTGTGGGACTTCTGGCCGGAAGCTTGACTACGGGTTTCCTGCTTGCGGTCTTCATGGCAAATGCCGGTGGAGCATGGGATAATGCCAAAAAGTATATTGAAAGCGGACAACACGGCGGAAAGGGTTCTCCCGCCCATAAGGCAGCAGTTGTAGGCGATACCGTGGGCGATCCTTTCAAGGACACATCGGGTCCTTCGTTGAACATCCTGCTCAAATTAATGTCGATTGTATCCGTAGTTTTTGCCGGAGTTATTATTAAATTTTCTCCAAAGATTGGTGCGTTCTTACATCTCCCCTAAGGAGACATCTTCACGAGGCAAATTCCCCCTTGCCCTTTTTACCATGGGCAGGGGGGATACTTTGCCCGGAATTTAGTAACACTATTTTATCAGGAGGTCATTATGCAAGGGATTACGGAAAAGGATGACAGGGTATGTCCAAATGAAAATTGTCAGTTCGACAATCACGCAAAAGGAGCAAATTTCTGCATTCTCTGTGGCACGCTCCTCTACCATCGGTGTGAAAACTGTGTAGAGGTTAATCCGCGGTACGCCAGGTTTTGTTATTATTGTGGAAGCAGCTTAACGGAAGGCGCTTCTTCAGTTCAATACGGATCGGATTTTGGTGAAAATGTCGACACAAAACACAGATAGTTTTGGAGGAGAAACGGCAACGATAGATTCAAAAGACATCGCAATCCTTTGTGCAAGGATTGCTGACGATAAGAAGGGTGAGGATATCATAATCTTTGATGTGCAAGGGTTAACGTTCATTACCGATTATTTTGTCATTTGCAGCGGTCTCAACAAGAAACAGCTGCAAAGCATTGCAACCGATATACAGTTAAAATTGCAAAATTATAATATCCGCGAGATAGGAAGAGAGGGATATTCGGATGCCCAGTGGATACTCATGGACTATGGAGATGTAATCATTCATCTTTTCAATAAGGATATGAGACATTTTTATGACCTTGAACTCCTGTGGGGAGACGCGCCAAAGTTGTCATGGAACCCCCCATATTAAAACGAATATATTCTAATAGTTGCTCTTTTGCGGGCGAATTGGCGTTTGTCCGGGAATACCGAGCTTTTGGGCCCTTTTAATATTTTTAAGCCTTCGGCTTTCTTCGCGTCTCTTTCTTTCGGACGGTTTTTCGAAATAGGCTATACGTTTTGACTGATTAATAATACCTTCTTTATCACACATCTTTTTGAATCTTCGCAATGCGTCCCGAATATTTTCATCACCAGTTATTTGTATTTTCGCCATAAATAATTAACATTCCTTTCCCATGACCATTTTATGTATTATATTTTAAAAATTACATTATAAATTTTTTATATCAAAAGTCAAATAAAAATTAATGAGGTAATAATCTATGCCTATAAAAGAAGCCATATCCAAACTGGTAAACAAACAGGATCTCGGCACAGAAGAAAGTTTTTCAGTCATGACACAAATCATGGATGGAAACGCCACCAATGCACAAATTGCATCTTTTCTCACCGCTCTCAGGATGAAAGGAGAAACCGTTGAAGAAATTACGGGATGTGCTATTGCACTGAGACGTAAAGCAGTCAAAATACATGCAGGCGAGGGTATAATTATCGACACCTGTGGGACAGGCGGAGATGCAAAAAACACCTTCAATATCTCAACGGCAACAGCCTTCGTCGTGGCAGGCGCCGGACTCAAGGTGGCCAAACACGGCAACAAGGCTTCTTCCAGCATGTGTGGAAGCGCAGATGTCCTGAAATATCTGGGAGTAAACATCGAAGCGGACGTCAAAACGGTAGAAAAATGCATTGCAACTGCCAATATAGGGTTTCTTTTTGCGCCGCTCCTGCACCAGGCAATGAAACATGCCATTGGTCCGCGAAAAGAAATTGGCATTCGTACGATATTCAACATTTTAGGCCCCTTGGCAAACCCTTCAGGAGCTACCCACCGTATTCTCGGCGTGTACAATGAACACATGACCATTATTATTGCAGAGGTGCTCAAAAATCTTGGCGACTTGCATACCTTTGTTGTCCACGGACTGGACGGACTGGATGAAATAACGGTCACCGATAAAACCAAGGTGTGCGAACTCACGGGAAATATTGTGAAAAGTTATTATCTGAATCCGGAAGATTTTGGGATAAAAAAATCAAAACTTTCAGACCTGACCGTAAACACGCCGGAGGAGAGCGCGCAGGTCGTCAGGAAAGTTCTCGAAGGCAGCGACGGCCCGAAAAGGGATATTGTCCTTTTTAACGCGTCGGCAGCAATCATCGCTGGCGGTTTGGCAGACAATTTCAGGGAAGGATTAGAAATCGCTGCACAATCAATCGATACGGGTAATGCAAAAAAGGCGTTAAATATATTGATTGAAACAAGCTGGAAATAAGCGAAAATTAAGGCGCACAGATTCCTTTCAAAAAAGGCGCTTTATTACAAAAAAATTATATTGCATTTCAATGTGAAATTTGTTTCACTAACACACTCATTTTCTTTTATCTTTTTTATGATTTTTTTATTGTTTGAGGAGCCAGGCAATCATGAACATACCTAGGTTGGTATTCTTTACCAAGGGTGCTGGAAAACATAAAGATAAGTTACAGTCGTTTGAGCTTGCATTGCGGGTGGCAGGCATTGAAAAATGCAACCTGGTGAGGGTTTCGAGTATCTTCCCCCCGAATTGTAAAATTGTTACGAAAGAACAAGGGGTGCCGATGCTGAAAGCCGGACAGGTTGTTTTTTGCGTTATGAGCGAGAATTCTACCAATGAACCCAACCGAATGATAACAGCCTCTGTTGGTATGGCAGTTCCCTCTGAACAGGAACACTACGGTTACCTGAGCGAACACCATGCATATGGTGAAACTGAAGAGAAATCAGGCGACTATGCGGAAGACCTTGCCGCTACCATGTTGGCAAGTACCCTGGGTATAGAATTTGACCCCGCAAAGAATTATGATGAACGCAAAGAAACCTACCGTATGAGCGGTAAAATTGTAAAAACACGCAACATCACCCAGGCTGCGCGCGGTGATAAAAACGGTTTATGGACCACCGTGGTTGCAGCAGCCGTATTTATTCTCTGATATCCGCAGCTTGCAAAAAGTGTGTGCATTCCCTGAATCCTCAGGCAGAGCACCTCTTACATAGGTATTTCGATCACCGTGTCTTTGTTCACAGAACCATAGAAAGAGTATTCATAACGTGGAAGTTATAACGGCAGGAAGTATTGTTGCCCCAAAGGGATTTCTGGCCGGGGCTGTCTATTGCGGCATCAAAACCATGAAAGACAGTCTCGACGTCGGAGTGATCTATTCGGAATACCCCGCAGCAGGCGCCGCCCTGTTTACCACAAACCAGATTTATGCCGCGCCCGTAAAATACAGCAGAAATGTCGCCCAGAAAGGAAAAGTACGCGCCTTTGTCATTAACAGTGGCAATGCAAACGCCTGTACCGGAGAGCAGGGTTACAAAAATGCTGTGGAAATGGCGCGTAGCGCCGCGCGGTGTTTGAAAATTTCAGAAGACGAAGTCCTGGTTGCTTCCACAGGCATTATCGGAAGGCAACTTCCCATGGACAAGCTTATTGATGGCATTCATAAGGCAACCGCATCCGTGGGAAATACCCGCGAACATGGCGATGCCATGGCGCGGGCCATCATGACGACTGATACAAGGCAAAAAGACATTGCGGTAAGGTTGAAGATAAATAACAGGGATGTGACCATTGGTGGTATTGCCAAAGGCGCCGGCATGATTGCCCCAAACATGGCAACGATGCTCTGCTTTCTTACAACCGACATCTCCATTCCGGCCGCTCTTTTGAACGAGTGCCTCAAAAAATCTGTAGAATCCTCGTTTAATCGTATTACTATCGATGGCCACATGAGTACGAATGATACCATTGCCATCATGGCAAATGGGGCTTCCGGGGTAAGCGCGACATCCCGGCATGCGGATTTGGAAAAATTTCAGGAAGGTCTTGATTTCGTGGCAAAACACCTTGCCCATGCCATTGTAAAGGATGGCGAGGGCGCAACAAAATTTGTCCAGATAGACGTGGTTGGCGCACGGTCACGTAACGACGCCACGCGTATTGCCCGGTCAATTGCAGACTCGCCGCTTGTCAAGACAGCCCTCAACGGCGAAGACCCCAACTGGGGTCGTATCGTCTCTGCCACCGGGTATGCAGGTGTGGAACTCGACGAATCGAAGACGAATCTTTATATCAACAATATTTTAATCTTTGCCAAAGGAATGCCCACCCAAAGCAACCTCGAATCATTGAGCGCCTCTATGAAAAACAAGGACATCCATATCCGCCTGGAACTCGGTCTTGGCGCTTCTTCAGACACCGTCTGGACCTGCGACCTGTCCCACGAATACGTTACCATCAACGCAGAATATCACACATAACTATTCCTCTTTGTTCATTGTAACAGAAAACATCCGCGACATAATAACCCCCCCCAAACGTCTGGACGGCAGGATATTCGTGTTGATCCCTGCATGAAGGCGTCGTCAATCTTAACCCAAGTTCGACAAGTAAAAGTCGTATCAACAGTAATATCAATTATTTG
>CAYJME010000024.1:0-24018 GCA_964370795.1 uncultured candidatus Brocadiaceae bacterium | reverse complement strand
TATTAAACCAAAGGATAACCCCTACAACCAGATACTTCACTATTTAAAAGATCGAAAAAACGAATCGGGTATTATTTATTGTCAAAGCCGTAAAACGGTGGAAAATTTAGCAACAAGTCTACAGAAAGCGGGATACCGCGCCCTGCCCTACCATGCGGGCTTGACTCCGGAAACCAGGACACAAAACCAGGAACGGTTCATTCGTGACGACGTAGAGATTATCGTGGCAACGATCGCATTCGGCATGGGCATTGACAAACCCAACGTTCGCTACGTCATCCACTATGACTTGCCGAAGAGTATCGAAGGGTATTATCAGGAAACCGGCCGGGCGGGCAGGGATGGGTTAAAAAGTGATTGTATCCTGTTCTTTAGCTACGGCGATATGTTTAAGATTGAGCACTTCATTCTTCAGAAAGCGGCCGAAAATGAACGGCAGGTGGCGTACAAACAATTACGGGAACTGGTAAGTTATTGTGAAGGCAATATATGCAGGCGAAGGTTACTTCTGGCCTATTTTGGAGAACAATTTAATGAGCCGAATTGTGAAAATTGTGATGCTTGTTTAGAACCAAAGGAACGGTTTGACGGAACAATTGCCGCACAGAAAATTTTATCGTGCGTTTACCGGGTGAATGAACGCTTTGGAATAAATTACGTTATTGATGTCTTGCAAGGCGCTAAAAGCCAGAAGGTGTTGCAGAACTATCATGACACCATAAAAACGTACGGCGTCGGAAAAGAATATTCTAAACAACAATGGCAGTCATTTATCCGTGAATTAATTCAATCAGGCTATTTAAAATTGGATGGAGATAAGTATCCCATTTTGAAGTTGCAGGAAAAGAGCCGGAATGTATTAACAGGCAATGAAAAGGTGTTTCTCACAAAACCCGAAGAAAAACTGAAAATTCGCCACGTTGAAACAGACGAGGACTTCGACCCCGCCCTCTTTGAACACCTGCGGTCTTTGAGAAAAACAATGGCCGACCGGGAAAGCGTGCCGCCCTATATTATCTTTCACGATACAAGTTTAAAGGAAATGTCTATCTATTACCCGCAAAGTTTGCTGGCCTTAAGTAAAATAAGCGGCATCGGCGATCAAAAACTAAAGAAATACGGGGAGATTTTTGTAAAAGAGATCAGCAGGTATTGTGAACAAAACAATATAATCCCCAAACAAACCACCTATAAATATCCCGAATTATCCACCAAACACGAGAGGGCATTAACCACGCAAACAACACTGTCGCTGTACCAGCAAAACCTCACGATCCAGGAAATTGCACAAAAAAGGGGTCTCGCCCCCTCCACTATCGCTTCTCATCTCGAAAAACTTATCCTGGATGGCGAAGATGTTTCTATAGACAGGATGGTAAATCCAGAAAAGCAAAACCACATTCGCAGGGCATTAAACGAATCTGGCATAGAACGGCTGACCCCGGTAAAAGAAAAACTTGGAGATGCTTATTCCTACGAGGAAATAAGGTTGGTCAGGGCAAAGATGATGTGTGAAGGTGAAAAGGGTGGATAACCATCAAACCTTTTATTGGTCTGTTTCTAACGGGCAATATACATGCTTTTTAATCCCATTTGCTTATAGCCAGGGGTACAGCAATTGGTTTCTGGCTCGCCACATCCCAAAGAACAATAGTCCCATCCTCGCTACCTGAGGCTAATAACTTGCCGTCCGGGCTAAAGGCAACGCTCTCCACCGACGCTGTATGACCAGTTAAGGCTTCACCGATAGGCTTCCTGTCTGCCACGTTCCACAGGATAACGGTTTTATCCATACTGCATGAGGCCAGTATCTTGCCATCCGGACTGAATACAATGCTCTCAACAGCGCCCTTATGGCCTGTTAAGGGCTTTTCCATCGGCTTTCTTCCTGCCACGTCCCACAGGATAATCATTCCATCATCACTACCTGATGCCAGTATCTTGCCATCCGGGCTAAAGGCAACACTCTCCACCCACATTTTATGGCCTCTGAGCGGTTCACCAATTTGTTTCATATTCTCTATATCCCACAAAATAACATTTCCGTCCACGCCGCACGAGGCTAAGATCTTACTGCCTGGACTAAAAGCTACGCATTCAACCGGTTCATCGTGCCCGATGAGAGGCTCACCAATGGGTTTCATAGCCGCCACATCCCATAAAATAATGAGCCCATCCGCACCACATGAGGCCAATGTTTTACCATCCGGACTGAATGCAACACATTCCACCCACCCTTCATGTCCAGTCAGTGGCACACACAAAGACTTCATACTCGCCATATCCCATAGAATAATAGTACCATCTGCACCACCCGATACCAGCATTTTTCCATCTGTGCTGAAGGCGACACTCAATACTCCACCGCTATGACCAATAAGAGGTTCACCAATAGTCCTCATACCCTTCAAATCCCATAGTACAACGCCGTTATCGTTACCCGAGGCCAGCATCTTGCCATCAGGACTGAAGGTAACGCTGTTTACCGTTTTTTCGTGACTTGACCAGGGTTCATCAACAGATTTTTTCTCGCTCTGAGCCGTATTCTGAGAAGTTAAGTTCCAATCGCTGGAGATAGCACACCTGCTGATAATCAACCCAATACCTATCAGCGCCACTCCAACAACCACAGGAACCAAACGTCTTGCACTATCATAATTTCGCATCATCATTTTTATCATCTCTTCTCCTTCTGTTTGTATTGTTTACGAGAATTATGGGAAAAACTTAACTCTTTAAAGAGGGCATAGATGAGAGGGGTAAACATCGTCATTTGCTTTTTGCCGAAGCATGAGGCAAACTGTTTAAGGAATTTGTTTAAGAAAGAAATATTTGTCTGAATCTGATCTATTTTTTTATTTTAACAATTCACCAAAAATGTTAACGTTATATTTTTGGTTACGTATTTTATGCAAAACTCGCGTAATGTTGGTATTCGTAAAATGGATAACTTTATTTTTCATACTATTTTCGATCCTTCTCTTGCTATCGGTAAACCGTTTCATTACGATTTCCAGGCTTAATCTTCTTAAACTTATACCCGTTCTCAAACTTTTTTCTATCAGTCGCTTAATAACCTGAGAATAATCTTCCTGTATTATTCTATAAATCTTATCATACCCAACAGACCTTTCAAGCGAACTCCCAAAAGAACCTCCGCAGTTAGCTACGGCATCGGGAATAACCACGATACCCTTCTTATGCAATTTTTCGTAAATCTCATCGGTCATTGGAGCATTTGCAGCGCATGATATGATTTTCGCATTTACTTTTTGAAAATTTTCAGAATTTATACTCAGCGATGTTGCAGCAGGAATCAGTACATCTGTATTTAAATAAAGAAGTCCCTCCCGATCTATTTTTTTTTCGTTCGCCTTGTTTACAAAATCATCGCTAAATGTATCCTTTAAGGACATTACCATCTCAATATTTAAACCATTTTCATTGTAAATAGCACCTTTTACTGTGGAAACTGCAATGATTTTCAAACCCATTTCAGCAAGAAGTTTTGCACATTCGCTGCCAACCTTCCCAAAACCTTGAATTGCGACTGTTAAACCATTCAAATTTAACGCTAATTTCTCCGCTGCTGCTTTTATTGATTCTACAACGGTCCAGCTTGTATATACATATGATATGTCTTTGAATTTCTGAAACCTCGCATTCATTTGAGCTCCTTGATAAATTGATTTCAGATCTTCTACACTACAATTCATATCAGTGCCTGGCATAAAAATTCCACCCTGGATAAATGCACCAATCCTCTGCCCAAATTTAAACAGTATTTTTTTCTTATCTTCTGTTGTTGCTTTTTCGCTTACCATTACACCCGCCTTTGCACCACCTATGCCAAAACCGAGAAAGCCATATTTTAAAGTCATTGTTCGGGCAATAAGCATCATTTCCTCCTCACTGAGTTCAGGCATGATTCTTACCCCTCCCCAGCATCTTCCACCAACGGTTGTATCAATTACTAAATAACCGAATAACCCGTATTCTTCATCATATACTTTTATGAAAAGTTCTGGGGTGACATGCATTTTATGTAACCTCCCTCGATAACTATGTGAAGGTTGGCTCAATCATCCATCGACCGTAATTGGCACCCAACCCAGATATCATCAGACAAAATCAATATCATTCAGAAATACCTCCAGTGGCTGAAAGTTTATCATTTCCTATTCATGTATTCAACCTATTTATTGCCCTGTATCACCATCGAACTATCTTCAAACAAATTAAAGTAAAATACTTCACATTAAATTGTTGACATTATCGTACTATTTGACAAAATAAGACATTAAAGTTATAGGAACAACTATAATCAATATTTCAACTGTCAACAGATTATTCACAGGAAGTAAAATAGTATATAAACGCTTCCTGCTTTACCTAGGGAACAAATAATGAATTATGATCAATTTATTGGCCCAAATAATAATGAAATTAACTCCGTAAGACAAAACACCCCGAAAGTAAGCATTATCATACCAGCGTATAATTCTGAACTGTACATACGCGAGACGATTGATTCATTATTCAATCAAACATATAAAGATTTCGAGATTGTTGTTATAGATGACGGTTCATTTGACAATACCACAGAAGTGTTAAAAACGTATGAAGATACCATTAGGTATTATTACCAAGAGAATGGTGGCGTCACCAATGCACGCTTACATGGATTAAATGTTGCGCGCGGTGAATATATTGCCTTAGTTGATGCCGATGATATATGGTTGCCAGAGAAATTAAAGATACAGGTTGAATTTTTAGATTCATGCCCTGATATTGGTTTGGTATTTTCTAATTTTCATGATTTTTATGAAAGAGGTTTTGATAGGAGAACATTTTTTGACCAGAATATTATATTTCGAAAAATTCCCGTAAAATCAATATCTGAAGCCCACCCTGAATGCAAAGTATTTGCTAAAGAAAATATACTCTATGAATATTTGCTCGGCAATTTTATCCTGCCTTCTACTTTGATAGTAAGGAAAACAATTGCTGTCAAATTTGAGATGTTTGAGAAAAAGTTTGATGGGAGAGAAATATATGAGTTTGGAACCAGATCATTCCATCAAATCAAGCTGGGTTTTGTAGACAAGGTACTAATCCACAGACGATTTCATGGAACTAACGTAACATTCAATAGTGAATTTATCTGTAAAAGAACAATCGAAATTTGTCCAAATGCAATAAACTATCCCTGGATGGATAAGAAATGCAAAAAAATCTTAAAGAAGGAATTATTGAATGCCCATTTTAGGCTTGGAAAATACTATTTTATAAAAGGCAGGTTTGGGGAAGCATTGAATTCATTCAAATTGGCCTTTCAAAAACAACACGTACACACATGCGCAATCGTATTTTTTTATTTTATATTATTTTTATCGCAAGAAATCACTTTTAAGTCTAAAATAATGTTAAAGAATATCTTAACCACACTATCAAACAAAAAAGGGGTTATGTAATAATTTTACACAACCCCTTTATGATATTTTTCCCGCTACAATTTAACTATTCAACAACCGGCACAAAATCTCCTCCAACCGTACTGTCATTTGTATAAATGGTTGGAATATAGAAAGTGTTCTCTGCCGCCTGGTCAATCTTCTGGTTACACTTCTGACACCTTCTGTTGTGAGGACCGCGGCTAATGAATTTTTTTCCACACATGAGACAAGACCTCTCCGCTTTATCCGTATAAACATTTTTGAGAGAAAGGGTCTTTTCGTTGTATTTTTTTGTTGTTTTACGTTTGGTTTTTTCTTTCTGCTGAACTCCCATCAATCAACTCCTACAAAAGCCAACAAATATAAACTTCACTTTTTTAAAAACAATATTATATTTAAAATTGTTCCACGTGTTTAATTATTTTTTCCGGCATATTCTAACTGCACAATTCAAAAATAGTTAAATATAATATTATTTTTACTTGTATTTAAGCAGATATTACGTATAATAGCATCCTACTCGTATGTCGCACTATAAAACGGGGCGTAGCGCAGTTTGGCTAGCGCGCCTGCCTTGGGAGCAGGAGGTCGGAGGTTCAAATCCTCTCGCCCCGACCATATAATCAAACGCCTACCCCACAAATAAACCTGTGTTTACCGTTCCTTACTTTTTTTTACCTTTTAAGTTTTTAGATTTTACTGCTTTTGTTGGCGCAACTTTTTTAACCGCTTTCTTTGGTTTTGCCAGGGGCGTTGGATGGCACAGTAATTCTTTCTTAGCAGCAAGCCGACCGCAGGAACCACATGCATACTTTAAATTCATTACCTTTGGCGCGCAAACATGCCTGGGGTCACCCGTTACTGTCCCGCAATATTTACAGGCAACGACCTTTTTTGCCATGACCGGGTTACAAAGATGACCTTTATCCGTTGATACCAGCCCGCATGTCTTACAGGTATAAGCATTCCCCATAATTACATCCTCCTTTTTATTTATTTTTATATCCGACGAATTAGGCTGCCTTCGGCAGCGACTATTTTTCATTCTAGCTCGACATTTATGCTGCTTATGCAGGATACATCCCGCACCACATCCCCAGTTCAAAATTCCCCAACATTAATATGAGATTTTTTGTCTAAAATCTTAAAAACCTGGATTGTAACTTCTCCTTTCGGACGGGCAATGAGAACAAGAACTTGATTACTGCGGTATTTGTTGTGAAAGGATAACTCTGTTTAAGTACCCCCAAGGGGATTTGAACCCCTGTCTCCAGGCTGAGAACCTGGCATCCTGGGCCACTAGACGATGGGGGCCTAAAATGCAAAAAAATTTTAAAAGACTGGCAAATCTCTTCTATTTGCTATTTGCTATTTAAAATTTGATTTGAATAAAATACTATATTTACCCTACGATGTCAATAAAATTAAAAAAGAGAGAACAGGAAGAACAACCAACACATCATCCCCTTATCATCTCAACTGAAAATGTAAAAATATTTTTTTGTAAGAAATTAATGTACTGAATTGTTAATCGGGACTCTTTCTCCAGTCTTTCGCATTATCATTTTGCCAAAATCTCCCATCGTGCCTAATTCTTGCAGATCAAAAACCGGGCCGTCTTTACAAACGAGTTTGCCGCTACAATCACATTGCCCGCACACCCCAAAACCACACTTCATATATCGTTCCAGTGACACCTCGCATTCGACGGCATATTTTTTACATAATTCAACAACCCGAACCATCATCCTTTCAGGACCACACGTATAGACCTTTCTGAATTGTTGTTTCACCAAAAGATCGGCGAACAGGTCAACCGCAGTGCCTTTCAACCCTGCAGAACCGTCATCGGTACACACGTGCATGTCTTTGAAGCGTTTTCGATACAACAACTCCGCTAAAGTCCTGGCCCCTTGAATAATTGTTACGCGTTTCAATCTTTCAATAACCGTTGTCAGCGATGCCATCCCGATACCACCACCGACAACGCATACCGCTGAATCTGTTTTTAAACCAAATCCCCTGCCGTACGGGCCGCGGATGCCAATCATATCCCCTATTTTTTTATTATGCAAGGCGGTGGTAAATACCCCCCTTTTCAAGACAGAAATACCTATACGCCCATCCTGAATATAAGAAATAGTAAATGGCTTCTCATCGAGGAGCGGTATCCATACCATGACAAATTGTCCCGGGTCAAATCGTACCTGAGATTGAAAAAAGAACGTTTTAACGCCCGGGGATTCCTCCTCTATATCGCAAATTTTCACCATCACCGGTTGTTCAATCATGAGCAGCGCCTATAATACTTTTTATATTGTGAATACCATTTTCCTGCATCCATTGAGACATCTCGTCGCATATCTTTTGAAAGATATCAATCCCCCGGTTATAAACACCCGTGCCAATCCCAACGGCTGATGCCCCTGCCATCATCATCTCCAGAGCATGACGTCCTGTTGAAATTCCACCCACACCAATGATGGGAATCTTTACAGCCTTATAAATATCATACACACATCGTAGGGCAATAGGTCTCAAAGCATCGCCTGTAACGCCCCCCACCTTGAAACTCAAAATGGGTTTTCGGGCTTCTATATTAATACACATCCCCGGTCCCATTGAATTCACAGCCGTAATCGCATCAGCGCCTGCATCTTCGGCAGCCTTTGCAATCGTGCAAATCTCCGGTATATTAGGGGAGACCTTAACAAATATCGGTAATCGGGTAATTTTTCTTATCGCGGATGTTATCTCAAATGTCGCTTGTGGAGTACCCTGCCCGGCAAGCAGACCAAACCCTGGTGTATGTGGACAGGAAAGAGGTATTTCTATCGCTGAGAATTTTAGTGCGGAGAGCCCCTCAACAACATGCACAAAATCATCCTTCTGCGTTCCAACAACACTGGCAATAACAGGTTTACGGACATCTTCGAGGTTGGTAAATTCCCTGGCAGCAGCCTCAACGCCGGGATTCGAATAACCCACGGCATTCAACATGCCAGCCTCAAAGGCAATAACGGTTGGGTTCTTATGTCCTTCCCGTGGCTCCCTGCTAATGGATTTAATCGTTACCGCACCCGCGCCATTCTCCCCCACCCGCTTCAACAGCGCCTTCGTTGTCCCTAATATCCCGGAGGCAAGGATGGTTGGGTTGGTTAATTGGATATTACATAAACTGACCGACAGATCTATACGAGACATCTTATTTCCATGAAATCGTGTGCTCTCTTAATAGTAAACGTCACCATTGTCATTGCGAGCGGAGCGAAGCAATCTTTCCCTTGTGAGATTGCTTCAGACAAAGCATATCCTGCGTTAATCGAAGGAACTTCGCAATAACAACGTTCTCTGAGCATTAACTATAGTCAAAAAGTCACATATTCAAATTCTAAAAGTCTAAATATTATAGGAATCATACCGCAGATACAAAAGAATTTTACAAATTCTTACCCATGATTTTTATTGACAATTCGTAATACCTGTATAATGTATAGGTCTTAATAATTTCTTCAGCATATTAAATATTTCTTATGAAGATTCTTGGAATTGACCCAGGTACACAGATTGTTGGATACGGCATAATAGAAAAGACCGGTTCTTGTATAACAGCGGTAGAATATGGTTCTATTAAGGCCAGTAAAAATCTTGGTACTTTTCCCCAGCGGCTCAGGATAATTTATAGCACAATTATGGAAATTATTTCCCGGCATCAGCCGGACCAGATGGCCATTGAAGAGGTCTTTTACAGTACCAATGTAAAGGCAGCAATCAAAATTGGGGAGGGGAGAGGGGTCGTCTTTTTATGCGCCGCATCGGCAAATATCCCTATTGCCGAATATGCTGCCACCGTTATCAAAAAGGCCGTTTCAGGCAACGGCCATGCCCATAAAAGCCAGGTGCAGGAAATGGTGAAAATTATACTCGGTTTATCTGAAATCCCAAAACCAGAAGACGCCGCAGATGCGCTTGCCATTGCAATTTGTCACAGCCATAATCTTATATTGTAGAACAGTGAATCACACGCAAATTATCATCTCACATTCACTCTCCCCCAAAGCTTGTCGTAGTTCAAAAATTTTAATATCTTGCCACTATGGAAGTGTTCATTTTTTATCCCCTGTATTTAGTCTTGACATGAAATCCTCTTTTGTTATAATTCGACTCTTTAAATTATTGTATTTTTTCAAATACCATTAATTATTCAATACCCTCTATGGAACGCGCCATACAAAAGGCAAATATACTGGTAGAAGCCACACCTTACATTCGCTCGTTCAGGAATAAGGTGGTCGTCATTAAGTTCGGCGGCAGCGCCATGTCTGACGATGCGGTATTGACCAATGTGCTCCAGGACATTGTGTTCATGAAGACGGTCGGTATCATGCCTATCCTCGTTCACGGCGGCGGTCCGCACATAAGCCAGGAAATGGCAAATCGGGGACTAACGCCAAAATTCGTTGAGGGACACCGTATAACAGACCTTGAAACGCTTGAGATAGCAAAAGACATCCTCATTAACCAGATTAGCGCTTCCATTGTAAAAAAGATTATCGGGCTTGGGAATGACGCCGCGTGCATCTGGGAAAGTGGTTGCTGTCCTATAAAGGCAGAAAAACATTATATCGAAACAAAGACGGAAAATGGAACGCCGAAAAAGTTGGATATTGGTTTTGTTGGCAAGGTAACATCGATCGATAAGGACAAATTCTTAAACCTGTGCACTACCTGTACAATCCCTATCGTTCCTCCCATTGCAAAAGGAGTCAACGGAGACGTTTACAATGTCAACGCAGATAATGTGGCATCCTTTATCGCAACGGCATTAAAGGCAGAAAAGCTCGTCTTTCTGTCAAACACCAATGGTATCATGACGAGACCACATGATGCGACCTCCTTTGCTTCCACACTGCATGAGAATGAAGTTCACACTCTGATTAAACAAAAGATAATAGATGGCGGCATGCTCCCCAAAGCGCTATCGTGCATCAGCGCAATAAAAGGCGGCGTCAGGAAGGCACATATTATCAACGGCTTGATACCCCATGCCCTTTTGCTCGAAATTTTTACCGATAAGGGTGTTGGAACAGAAATAATCGTTTAAAATAAGAACTATAAAATAGTATCCCTCGAAAAATTTTGTATAACGTAAAGAATAAAAGGCATGAACACAAAAGAAATTAAAGAAATTTATGATCAATATGTAATCCCGAATTATATCCGGAATCCTATCCTGCTGGTCAAGGGAAGTGGTGTAGACGTGTGGGATGCAGAGGGAAAGCGCTATCTTGACCTCTTTTCAGGATGGGCAGTTAGTCTTTTGGGACACTGCCATCCCAATGTTGTGAAGGCCTTGCAGGAACAAGCAGCCAAACTCCAGCACGCGCCTAATATTTATTATACAGAGCCACAAGGATTATTGGCAAAACATATCTCAGAAAAATCATTTGGTGGCCAATGTTTCTTTTGTAACAGCGGGGCCGAGGCCAACGAAGCCGCAATTAAGCTCGCCCGTATCCATAACTCGAACGCCGGTAAATACAAAATTATCACCTTCTTAGACTCATTTCACGGCAGAACGATTGCTACGGTCACAGCCACTGCACAGCCAAAGTATCATAAAGGATTCGCTCCCCTTCTTGAGGGATTTTCATACGTGCCCTTTAATGACCTGGATGCCCTCAAAAAAGCGGTAGATGATAAAACCTGTGCAATCATGTTAGAACCAATTCAGGGCGAAGGTGGGATCAATATTGCAACAAAAGAATTCATGCAGGGCATAAGAAAACTGTGTGATGAGAAGGGACTACTGCTCATCCTCGACGAGGTACAGTGCGGTATGGCAAGGTCCGGAAAATATTTCGCTTACCAGCATTATGGTATAGAACCTGATATTATGACACTGGCAAAGGCCCTTGGCGGCGGTGTGGCCGTCGGAGCAATGACCGCCAGAAAGGAAATTGCAAAGAGTCTTGTGCCTGGCAGCCATGCCTCTACCTTTGGAGGAAATCCACTGGCGTGTGCGGCAGGTGTTGCGGTATTTGAAACCATTGAAAAAGAGCATTTACTGGAAAATGTGAAGAACATGGGAAGTTATGCCCAGGAGCAGTTAAAATCACTGCAAAAGACATGCAACGTTATCAAAGAGGTGCGCGGTATGGGTCTCATGATAGGAATTGAACTCACCGTGAATGGCGCAGAAATTATTAAAAATTGCATCCAGGCGGGATTGTTCCTCAACTGCACCCACGATAAAGTAATCCGGTTTATGCCCCCGCTCAACGTAAAAAAAGAAAACATAGACGAGGGCATAGCTATTTTAAAAACAATCCTATCAAAAACTTAATTTGCGAGAAATGCCAATGAAATGCAAGGACCTAATTTCAATAGCAGACCTTTCATTTGCGGACATTGAAGAAATATTTAATGTCACGAGAGAACTCAAGGAATGGCACAATAAGGGCTACGACGAAAAATGCCTTACGGGAAAAATCCTGGGCATGATATTCGAAAAGAGTTCCATGCGCACACGCGTTTCTTTTGAAGTGGCAATGCTTCAATTGGGCGGTCATGCCATTTACCTGACACAGAATGACATAGACCTGGGCAAACGGGAAGCAGTAAAAGACGGCGCACGCGTATTATCACGGTACGTCAACGGCATTACCATTCGGACATACGCACAAGAAACCGTTCTGGAACTGGCAAAGTATGCCAATGCACCCGTCATTAACGCCTTATCAGATTATCTTCACCCATGTCAGGCGCTCACAGACCTGTATACAATTAAGGAAAAATTTGGTACGTATAATAACTTAAAAATATCATTCATAGGCGATGGAAACAATGTTGCGCGTTCCCTTGCACAAGTCTGCGTAAGACTGGGCATACACTTCCATGTTGCCTCACCAAAAGGATATGAACTAACAACAGACTTCGTAACAAAAACCAAACAGTTGGCGGACGGAAGCGATTTAATCCACCTCTGTCATGACCCAAAAGAAGTCGCAGACAATGCCCACGTGCTCTACACGGATACATGGGTAAGTATGGGACAGGAAACAGAAAAAGAAACACGCAAACAGGCATTCAAGGGATTCCAGATCAATAACGATCTTCTGAAAATTGCGAGGAGTGACGTTAAGGTAATGCACTGTTTACCAGCACACAGAGGAGAAGAAATAACCGATGAGGTTATAGACGGTCCTCATTCCATTGTTTATGATCAGGCAGAAAACAGATTGCACGTTGAAAAGGCGCTTTTAAAATTACTCTTGCGTAAATGAATCCTATGAGAGTTGATAATCGGGCACGTGATGAATTACGTCCCATAATTATTAAAAGACATTTTACCAAATACGCCCCCGGTTCCGTACTTGTACAAACGGGTAACACGCATGTTATCTGTACAGCATCGATTGAAGAAAACGTTCCGCCCCACATCAAAAACACGGGCGAAGGCTGGATCACGGCTGAGTATTCACTGTTACCAGGCTCCACGCCAACGAGATCGCCACGAGAATCCGCCAAAGGAAAAATAGCCGGAAGAACTCACGAAATTCAAAGGCTCATCGGTCGTTCTTTACGGTCTATCATTGATCTTGCATTGCTCAAGGAACGGACTATCTGGATTGATTGCGATGTAATTCAGGCAGATGGTGGCACACGAACAGCCGCCATCACGGGAAGTTATGTGGCATTAATGGATGCCGTCCAATGGCTCAAAAGAAAGGACATGATAAAAGAGAATCCTGTCCTCAACAGCATTGCAGCCGTGAGCGCCGGCGTTGTCAATGGTACGGTACTCCTGGACCTCTGTTATGCAGAAGACGCCGCCGCACAGGTTGATATGAACGTCGTTATGACAGGAGACGGCCGGTTTATTGAAATACAGGGCACCGGCGAAGAATATACCTTTGACGATGGTCAACTTGCAGAGATGCTGAAGGTAGCAAAAAAGGGCGTACGTGAAATTACGGAAATTCAGCGGATATCGTTGGAAACAAACGATTAAAGAATTTTAATGTTTATTTTTATTAATAACTCAGGAGAACAATATGAGTTCAATGGTAAATGTAATTCATAACAAAACCGTTCTTGTAGCTACACAAAACGAAAACAAGAAAAAGGAGATTATGGACATCCTGAAGAATATTCCAGGAATATTACTCCGGGGGCCTGAATATTTTCCTTTTTTACCAGACGTAGAAGAGAAGGGAAAGACCTTTCAGGAAAATGCGATACAAAAGGCAACAATACTGGCAAAGGCATGTAACACCTGGGCAATGGCAGATGATTCAGGACTTGAAATCGATGCGCTTGATGGTCGCCCTGGCGTTTATTCCTGCCGGTATGCAGGCCCAAATGCAACTGATGAACAAAACGTTCAAAAGGTATTATCAGAATTACGGTGGGTGCCAAAAGAGAAACGCGCCGCAAGATTCGTTTGTGCCATCGCCCTTGCAAGTCCGGACCAGGTATTTTTTGTGGTAGAGGGCAGCTGCGAAGGTTCCATTGCGGAAGAACCAAGAGGAAAATGCGGTTTTGGTTACGACCCCATCTTTTATGTATCTCAGTATCATCAAACCTTTGCAGAATTAAGTCCGTCAATAAAGAACAAGATCAGTCATCGTGCCGATGCCTTGAGGCAGTTTAAGGAAAAAATAATTCCACTGATTAAGGGTATTTAAAGGAAATATCCGTCATAAACGATACCACTGCAAACAGTAACAAACCCACTTTAATACAAACCAGCCCTGTAGGGCGAAGTGTCGCTTCGCCCTACAAGTATTTTGTTAAGGAATTGTTTTCACGCCGATATACAGTGTTCAAGCGGTTATATAATTTTTAGCAATGTTAAGGCGCGTTTTATTATAATCTTGGTAGTAAAAATTATTTCTTGCCATAAAAATGATATTAAATAAAAAATTGCCATTGCATCTGTGCGAAAGCATTGCTTTTGAAATGCTAAACTGAACGAACCCCATGCTTCTAAAAATCTACCTTTTATGAAATAATATTCTCCAAGTTTTAAATAGGCATTAAATAATTCTTTCTTTAAGAATTTTTGGCATTTCTCATCCATCCAGGGATAATTCATTGCTTTCGGGCAAATTTCGATTGTCCTTTTACAGACAAGCTCCCTATTGAATGTTATATTAGTTCCATGAAATCGCCTATGTGTCAACACCTTGTCAACAAAGCCAAGTTTAATTTGATGGAAAGTTCTGGTTCCGAACTCATAGAATTCCCTCCCGTCAACCATTTTCTCAAACATCCCAAATTTGACGACGATTTTTTTCCTTACCGTCAATGTAGATGGGGCAACAAAATTACCTCGCAAATAGTCGTAGAGTATATTTCCTGAAGCAAATGCTTTGTATTCAGGGTGGGCTTCAGATATGGATTTTACCGGAATTTTCCGGAATATAGTGTTCTGATCAAAAAAAGTTCGTCTATCAAAACCGCTTTCGTAAAAATCATGAAAATTCGAAAATACCAAATCTATATCAGGGCATGAATCTAAAATCTCAACCTGGCTATTTAATTTCTCCGGCAACCATTTGTCATCGGCATCAAGTAAGGCAATATACACACCTTTTGCAACATTTAACCCAAGGAAACGTGCTTTGTTAACACCACTATTCTTTTGAAAATAATATCTAATTTTATCTCCATACGTTTTTAATATTTCTTTGGTATTATCTGTTGAACCGTCATCTACAACAATAATCTCGAAATCTTTATAAGTTTGATTGAGAGCAGAATCAATCGATTCATTTATATACTGTGCTGAGTTATACGTTGGTATGATAACACTTACCTTAGGAGTATTTTGCTTCAAGGTACGACCTGAATATTGCATGAAATCTCCGTTTTATTGAACGGTCAATAGGCGTCTTTCTGATAAGAAGAACTTCTATTAGTACCGCGTTAACGAACCTCTCTTCTCTTTATATTTTTTATATGCTTCATTCCACGTTTGGGAGATTTTCCCCTCAGTTATAAAATGATAATCGTAACCAAATCCCTTACCAAAGTGACCACAGTAACGACAAAAAGCATCGAACAGGTCCCGCATGTCGTCCGTTTGTTCCGGAAGTTGCTTCCTCCCTTTATTAAAGCCAAATACTCTGTCAATTCCAGCAGCAACCGCGCAATGGTAGTAGCCATAGGGACTGAGTCCCATACCGGAAATTGACGTTATCTCACATCCATTACGGTAATCGACATTTTTGAATTTGTCTGAGTCGATAGGAGCCATGTTAAAAGGAACGAAAGGAGTTGTTTCTGAAAACTTCTTAGAGGTGTTTCGTATCTCAATCTCCTCTGGTATATTCCCCAGCCTTGACTGAACGAAGTTACCATGCCCATTAGTTACAACTTGAATTCGAACTTCGTGCGTGCACTGCCGTTTATATTGAATAAGGGTTTCTAGAATCTGGAAAAATTGAGGATGTAGCGTTGGCTCCCCGCCTAATAATTTAATAGACTCCCAACGCCAACTTTTTTCACTACTCTCTTCAACAAATTTTTTTATCTGATCCAGACTCATATGATCGACGCTTGGGGACTGACTAACAGACCGATTACAATTAGGACACTTTAAGTTACAAGCATAGGTAATATCGATCTCTATTTTTGTCAGGCTTCGAAAATATTTGTAACCACACAAATTTGTGATTGGTTTTAGTGTTCGAATCCGGCGCAAGTAACCTTTTGTCCTACTCTTAACGTGGCGTATCCTAAGGTTATTGAAGTTTAAATCAACCTTCATTGCCAACATTCCACTCAGAAGTTTTACACATTCACTGCCAACCTTCCCAAACCCTTGAATTATGGCTGTCAGACCGCTCAGATTTAAATTTAATTTACCTGTTGCCGCCTTTATTGATTCAACAACAGTCCAGCTTGTGTATACGTATGATATGTCTTTGAACTTCATCAGCAATAATATTTCTTTTTCGTAAGTTTCGCTAAAAAACATCAATAATTTTCATAAACAGTTAAGGCAGTATTTCAATAATATGGTCGCCTGTAAAATTTCGTATTTCTTTATAATTCAGTTGCGATATTTTAGTATAAAATGCTTTACTACATCCTTCAACAACACGGTCGTGTAACTCAATACCAATTATTTTTATTTTTTCCAGATTTGAAATAGCTGCATTTTCAAATATTTCTTTTTCTGCACCTTCAACATCTATTTTTAAATAATCAATGGTGTTAGATTTTGTAATTGAAAATAAATCGTCAAGTGTAATTGAATCAACAGAATCTGTTTCAGTTTGTGCAGGCATCATTGTAAATGCCCACTTATTCGCATGTGAATTTTTAATCGTTAATTTTTCATGCTTATACCATAAAGCATTTTGCAATATTGTTATGTTGGAATATTTCCCGGTATTTTTTTTAAGAATATCATAATTTGATGCTTCGGGTTCAATGGCATAAATATGTGCATTGGGAAATTTCATAGCATAAATTATTGTTGTTATGCCAATGTTTGCTCCTGCATCAACAATAATTTCAGGTTTATTTAATTGAATTTTATCAAGATGATTATGTGAACCAATAATTAAATCGGAAAAGGTTTGAATATCTGATGTTTGAGTGCGCAAATAAATTTTATGATTAAAATTTTTTACGCTGATACAAATGATACTGTTTATTTTCTTTTTTTGAAAATACAGGTTAAATACAACTTTTAATCCGCATTTTTGCCACAACCTTAAATAATAAATAATACTATTCATCATCTTTTTCCAGCAGCCAGTCAATAAATTCTCTCATAGCCCCATCATCGCCCGATTTATTTAAATGAATTATACCCTGAATTTCTTTTACTTTTTTTGTTGTATTGGAAGGAAGGGCATGCTGCGATACCAACCGCTTTTAATAATACGATACAATTCATATTATTACCGATATATACAACTTCGGCTCCTACATCCATCATAACATCATCCACATCACTTAAAAATAATTTTATATTTTTTTATTTACTATACTGTCCATCCTCCATCAATAGGGGCGATGGGGTCACCCATTCTTTAAAGACGACCATGAAAAGAACGTATTTTTTCGTTATTAAGCGATGGCCTAAAAACATACCATTGAAAAGATTTACGGCCCCTATTGCGCATCTTTCCAGTAATCATCAACCATTTCCTGTATCTTCTTCAAAATATCTTCCTGCCTCACCGGTTTAAAGAGATGGGCAAATCTGCCCTGACCTTTTAAATACTCTTCAACCGGTTTAAACTTTTTCGGAACAACGGTATGTTTTACCTCTCCATAAACTGCCTCTTTTAATGCCCAGACACCGGTATCCACAGCTAATTTTGCCAACTGAGTTGAGTGTGACGGGTCTGTTACCCAACCAGGGGGACACGGAGAAAGGTTTATGAAGAGCTTGGGACCTTTGTACTGTTCTGCCTTTATGAACTTGTTAACCAGATCAACGGGATGTGATGGCGATACGGTGGCAAGATACGGAGGTTTGTGGCTTCTCCATATTTCGAAGAGGTTCTTTTTGGATATGTCAGTCCCCGATGGATGCATCCTTCCCACTGGCGTTGTTGCCGTCTTTGACCCAAAAGGCGTCGCCCCTGACCACTGAAAACCCGTATTTCCGTACGCCTCATTATCAGAGCAGATATAATAAAAATCCAGGTTGCGGTGAAGTGCGCCCGATGTGGACGCCATGCCAATATCATAGGCAACCCCATCGCCCGTCAGCACAACCACCTTCAAATCCTCCTTTGGATCAAGTCTTCCCTTTTTTATCAATATATCCAGCGCATCCCGTATTCCCTGTGCGCCAGCCGGGGCGCAGGCCATTGCCGTATAAAGCCAGGAATTCTGGAAAGGGGTGAATGGATAAATGGCAAGGAGGGTAAAACACCCTGCGGCATTCACGATAACCGTCTTTTTCCCCAACACCTTTAAACAATGCCTTAACGCCAAAAGTCCCCCACACCCGGCACATGTGGGAGTCCCGGGGGAAAGGGCTTCTTCAAGAGTAAGTTCTTTTATAGATTTTATGGGCATAGTATTCATAAACTTGAATAAATTAAAATTTTGGATTTACAATTTCCTTCAATCTCAAATCGTAATTTGTAAATCTTAAATTTTTAAATCCGTGTTATTCTGTAATTCTCCGTGGTAAACTTTTACTGTTTCCCCGCCATCTTCTTTAACCCTTCCATCTGTTTCCACTCCTCTTCCGTATAAAGGAGACGGGGCGCCGGTACTTTTCCTGTATCAACCGCATGGATCATGGCATCGAAGATAAACTCAAATTCTTCCGGACTGATGTTTTTTCCCCCAAGTCCCCCGATAAATGAAAGCAAGAGGGGACGTTCCTTTTCATGGTAGAGCGCACTGGAAATTTCTGAATATAAAATACCACCCTTTCCCACGCTAACGTTTTGGTCTAAGACCGCAACTGCCCTGGTCATTTTATTCGCACCGCGTATATCCGCTTCTGGGAATGGCCTCAAAACCCTGAGTCGTAAAAGTCCCGCTTTAATACCTTTTGCCCGCGCCTTCATTACCGCCGCCTTTCCTAAGGTAGAAAAGGAGTTGGTCATCACGATCACATAGACTGCATCATCCATCATATACTCTTCAACGGTGCCGTACTTTCTTCCAAAGATTTTATCAAATTCCCCCAGAACCTCTTTATAAACATCCAGCGCACGCATACTGGCCAGGTGCATTTGATATTTAAAATATGAATATACCGGCCCGCCAAGGGCTGCCACTCCCTGCGCCATCGGCTGGCTCGCCCTAAAAAAGGCATGTTCCGGCTGATACGGTGGTAAAAACTTTTGAACATTCTTTCTGTCCGGAATCTCTACCGGTTCTCTGGTGAAAGAGAGGAGAAATCCATCCATATTCACCAACACGGGTAAGAGCACCCGCTTATCCTCTGCCAATCTATATGCGATGAGAATGGAATCCAGTACCTCCTGGCAAGTCTCGCAGTGTATCTGGAGAAAACCAGAATCCCTGGCGGCCAGGATATCATTGTGGTCAGCTTCGAGGGTTATCGGTGACGACAATGCCCGTGATACGTTCACCATAACAAGAGGCACACGCCATCCTGCCACGGTATAGAGCATCTCAAATCCATAGAGAAGTCCCTGGCTTGATGTGGCCGTAAAAACCCTCACCCCTGTGGCCGAAGCAGCGCCAGCAGCCGTAATCATCGAATGTTCGGAGTCTAAGGTAACGAACGTGCCGTCCATAACGCCATCACAAATCCACCGCGCCAGTGTCTCAATAATCTCGGTCTGTGGCGTTATCGGGTACGTTGGTAGATAATCAACATCCGCCAGCCTCACCCCCCAAGCCGCTGCCGCATTCCCCGTGAGCATTTCTTTCATTCTATCCGCCTCTTTTTCCTCTCTTTATCTCAATAATCCTTTGAACTGCTTCTTCTAAATCCATATCATAAAGCGCCAATGCCTCATCTTCATCCAAATTTATCTCAAAAGTTTTTTCTATTTCATATATTGGTTTAGTATCCTCAATTGTATCTGGAGGATTAATCGTTGACCACATACAACACATTTGATTTGAGTCTGGGTTATGTTTATACTTCTTTTGATGTTTTTTATAAATTTTGTATAATTTTGTGTATGTTTCTTTATATTCGTTGTCCATGATAACATTTATCTCTATTCTATAATTACAAACGTATTACTTTATAAGCTATGTCAAATATCTGTAAGACATTCAACCCTTAGCAGATAATGCCAAAGTCATCGGCACTATCAGCCGTCCGCTTGAGTGACTTGCCAGGCGTCTTTTTTTGCTTTTTAATAATTTCCGTTAATGATTTCAACGCCTCATTTACAGAGTCATGGTCAGGGAAAAACTTTGCAACATCTGGATCAGTAACCACAACATTTGTACCTTCACGGTATTTTTTTCATATTTACCCTGAATACCTTTGCTAAAATCATATTCTTTAAGCATGTCTGAATCTTTTCGCATTTATTTCATCAATTCTTTAAATTCTTCTATAGTAAGGTTTGCATCTCTTAAAATACTCTTTAATGTTTTGGGATGAAGTATCTTGCCTGAATGATAAGGAACGGTTGTTCTTTTGCCCTCTTTATTTTTGTATATCTTATGACTTCCGCTCTGCCGGGAAAAGTAAAATCCTGCCCTTTCTAATGCCTTGATTGTAGATCCGGCGGTGACTCTTGGCAATTTCTCTGTCATACCGATACTTCCATCAGGGTCAAACTCACAGATTCAGATTGTGGAATATCTTCACCGCTTTCAATTTTATCTTCTATATGAAGCCTTATAGCGTCTTTGATATTCGCCAATACCTCCTCATAAGTATCTCCCTGTGTATAGCAACCCTGGAGTTCAGGACAAAAGGCAAAATAACCGTCACGATCCTTTTCGATTACTACTGAGAATTTATATGTGATCATACTTCAACCTCCTACTTAATTAACCTCGATTTAACGCCACTATAATCATGGTGCAGCAAAGCCGCAACCAAAATAATTTTACCACGAAGCACGAAGAGATATAGCTATTGACAAAAAAATCTGCCACGAATTTACACGAATAACCACGGACAATTAGAGTACTTATGCAATCAAATCCCCATTAGAAAAGGGGGATTCAGGGGGTTGTGTCTTTTCCTCAAATTTTTTAATTCGGTGTTCTATTATCTTTAAAATATTTCCAGCAAATTTCAATTAATTATACAATTCTTCATTGTCCGTTACACACCATTCTTTTTTGCGCTCGTCATCCATAAAATATATCTTCCCGTCATCCCATCCATATAACTCTTTAAATTCTTTCTTGTCTTTCATGACGTATTCACTTTTTTTATTACCCACCCCTAATTCCCCTCCTGGAAGGGGACTCAGGGGTGGGTTCGCTTCTGCTTCTCCCACCCTACATCAACTATGCTTTATTTTGAGGAACAAACTTCCCATAAATTTTAGCACGAATGTTTCAATTGTCTATAAGTGTTTATCGTTATATTATTAGATTCCTGCGGCCTTATAAGTGCTAGATGGTAAGTATCTATCAGTCGCCAAGGTACTGCGCGAATTCTTCCGATATAATATATCGCTGGACGTTGTTATATGTGATCTTGCGCACCAAACCGTAGTTCTCGAGAATCTGAATTTGACTCAAAAGGTCGGGATGCTCATCAAAGTAGTAACACAACTCATTACCCTTGGCCCAGTAACTCCAGTTCCTTTTCAACGAGACAAATTCTCGGCGCAACGGATGCTGAGCAATGTCCTGTCTCATCTCGATAAGCAGCTGGGGCATTTGCTTTTCGAGCCGAGCAAATGCATCGCTTTTAGGAATGCGGTGTTGGCGTGATTCAAGCTCTTTAATCGCTGCTTCTTCGGCTTCCCGCTTCCACGATTTGAGTATCTCCGCGGGATAGCGAATAGGATCATTGTCCACCAACTTTGCGCAAATTTGACAAAGCCATATGCCATTGTTGATGGATGAGCGCCCCTCAGGCATAAGGGTTGGGTCGTATCGCGGCCCTTGCGGAGAGGCAGCCGTAATGTGTGCGGCAACGCCGACATTTATCACCTTACTTGGATCGGTTTGCGGGCCACTGGTCAGTTGACGGCAGTCGGGATTGGAGCAACGAAAGCCGACGCGTTTCGCCAACACGTCTTTGATGTTTACAGGAAAATCGTCCCGCATGATCACTTCCTCTTTTCATCTAACATTTATTTTGAAGATTAAACTTCACATACATTTTAGCAAAAACGTTTCAACTATTACAAATATGTATCGTTATATCTTTAAATTCTAACGGAATTATGAATTAAACCAGCGATGCGAGACTACTTTTGCCAAAATTACACTGCATTTCTTTTGGCATCAGGTTGAATGTGGTATTAAGTTTTGCTGTTAGCTGTTTCAATCATCTTCAGGATAAAGAAACCTATAAATTTTGTCCTTAGCTTTTTTTCGACCTTTTACCGGCAAGTTTGTATTATCTTCAATTGATATTATGAGTTGAACGATCTTCTTTAGCTTTGAATCCTTGATAATATCTGCATCATAAAATTCCTTCAATTTGTCGATCAAGTAGCTTATCTTATCACTATGATAAGATATTACTCTTTCAGCGCAAAATTTAATGAATTCTTTCTCAATGGGAGACAGTAATTCAGGCGTTATTTTTTCAACCACAGACTGGGTATATGGCATGGCGTCAAATGACGGTGTTGAAGACAATAGCTCCTCAAAAACCTCGATTAAATATCTGCTATGCTTTTCTTTAAAAAAATCAAAATAAGTATCAAACCATTTCATTGGCTTGACTGTTCCTGACCATGACCTGTCCATTTGCCATCTATCATAAATATAGTCTATTATTAATTCTTTAGTTCGTTGAGAAATTTCGTTACGTATAAATTTCAGTTTGTGATCTAATAAATTATCTCTTTCTGCTGGGTTGTTGCCCAGTATTGTTTCAAATATGAGTTTATCTTCTTGAGATTGAGCATCAGGGGTGCTTATGCTGAGTTGTTTTAGAATGTGAAGGGGGGCAATACCTGACTGAATGATTAATTCACATACATTCTCTTGGCTTAGAATTTTTGCATGTGGACTGTTAACAAGCTGCGGAAATTCTGTATATGCGTCATTGGAGTGTTTCCTTGCATTAATAAAAACTGCATAATGAGGGTACAAATCACCTTTGCCTGAGCGAGGTGCAAATCTCGTGTTAAGTGCTCGTTTTACCTGCTCACTGAATTTGATCACGTTTGAAGCAGTTACTTGTTCTGCTTTAGCTTGTACTGCTATAAACTCGTTTTCAAAAAAGATAGAAACGTACCTGCAAAAAATAATATCTTTGCCATGTTCACCAGGCCCATGTGAATTAATTCGATATACCTGAAACCCTTGTGAACCAAAAAAAGGAATAACTACTTCATCTATAAAAGTGTCCTCATCAACATTGTTCAGATAGTCGAGGATTTTTTTGCGATTTTCAGGATTTTTTAGAATCATCTCTTATTCCATTGAAACCGAACAGTTATTTTATACCATTGCAGAATCAGCAGGATTATACTGAATTATAATATCTGTAGCAAACCATTCCTTTTCTGTTTTTATTACCCACCTTACCGCTAAGGAAAACAAGAAAACCAGGAAGAAAGATCGTGGGAATTATCCTTTTTAACCTTCCTGCAATTCCTGCCTTCCTCAGATGTTTCTTATTTAAAGACTCACAACTTCGACCTCTATCCTGTCCTTTACGGTATGTGATGCCTCAAGAAAATGGTCTATTTCATCAAGAACCTTGGCATGAAAGTATCGCTCTCCACATTCAGCACAAACCTCTGCAGGCACATTTTCGACAATATATAACCTGTCACGAAGCCAGTGTTGTCTTTTTGCTTTTCTTTCAATCGTTTGACCCCCGCAAAATTCACAAATCATATTTCCTTCCTTTTGAGAAACTTTTTCTCACCACGAAGAACCTGGCGCGGCCTCTGGCCGCAACCAAAATATGAATTTTAATCTATTATAAGGT
>CAYJME010000023.1:0-24753 GCA_964370795.1 uncultured candidatus Brocadiaceae bacterium | reverse complement strand
ATATAGACCTCGCCCGTCTGACCCATGCCTTTCCTGTCGGTCGTAATTTTATTCAATCCTGTCAGTTCATAACGGTTAACCATCACGCCGATCACTTCCTTTTTTGACATCGCCATTATGGGGGCAGCTATTGCAATAAGGCACTTCCCGTCTCTTTCAGAATAGTAGACACTTTTAATGTAAACACCTTTTTTGCCCTCAACAAAGTAAGCATCCCCCGATTTATCAGCCCCGGTCATACTCTTTTCTGTGGAGGCAATCACCGTACCTTCCATATCAAGCACATGTATCCCATAAATCTCAGGATCAAGGGGTTTCTTGTTTTCCATGAGATGCCTGCACAATTCCTCAGATAACCGCTTTGCATCCGGAGATTTCTGACTTATTTTTTCCAGGCTATCACGTAAAAACCCATCCGAACAAAAATCTACTAGCCGTCCTGCCTTTGCCCTCAGGTAAAGAATAATGGCCGTTCCCCTCGATTGTGAAATTGTGGTAAGGCTATCCGAAAATTCTCGTTTTAAAGTCTCCTTACCCGATGAGTAACTCAAATACCCCACAACTGCGAGAGGCACGAGAGAAACAACCAAAAACAGCAAAATCAACTTTCTTTTTAAGCTCCCGATAATAAAACCCATCATGGTCTCCTCCCTACTATTATCTTTAAGTTTATAGTGACGGTTTGTAGTGACGACTTCAGTCGTCATATCTGCATATTGCCCATTACAAGGCAGCGACTGAAGTCGCTACTACAAACAAATTGCCATTATACTTACCCTTCCACCTGTTCGTTAACGATAATTTTTTGGTCAGACAGAAGTTTCTTTCCATCTAAAATAACCACCCTGTCTTTGGTAATCCCCCTGAGATATCCTTCCCGAATCCCTGTGAGCGTGGGAAGGGTAGGTTGAATTTCATGCACGGGAATTAATCGCACGCCAAGAATGGCATCTGCAAGTACGCCAAACTCCATCCCTGCAATCCCATTCACAACCGGTTCATCGGTAGAAATAATAATAACCTTGTTCAGATTGGAAATACCTTTTTCAGGAAGGTCAAAGAATTTTTTCAATTCAATAACGGAAAAAATCTGTCCGCGTACATTGATGATGCCGAGCACAAACGGCGGCGTGCAGGGCAGTGGTGTGAATTCTTTCAGGGGATAAACTTCCCGAATATACTTTGATTCAACTGCGTACTTTTCATAGGCCAGTAGAAATTCTAAAATCTCAAGATGCTCTTCGGCAGATTCTTTCTTAAGGGGTTCCTGCGCAAGCGCCTTCGCCCTTTGCCTTAAAATTTTCTGCTTTTCCGCATCGGAAATAGTCGCTCCATGCTGCACTTGTCCCTCTATCCTGCCAGAATCCACTTCTTTTTTTTGTATTGAAGGTTGTTTTATATCTTTTTTCATAATGAGAAATTAGGTTTGTCGTGAGGACTTCGGCCGTCACAACTATCTCTTTTTTGAATGCGACTGAAGTCGCCACTACAAACAGGTTTTCAACCTGCCGTGCATATTTCTTCCACCATTTACCTTAATGCCTTGTTGACATAATAATTTCCGTGAGCCTTCTCACGGTTATTCCTTCTGATTCCGATACGATTTCGTCATCAGGATGTGTGTTTAAAAGAGAAAGGGCGTTTTCAAAATGCCTATGAGACTCTTGTAATTTTCCCATGGTCTGGCACAAAATTCCCAGCGCAAAATGTGCCAGGGTGAAATTCTGGTCAAGATAAAGCGCCCGTTTCAGTGATTTCACCGATTCCTCAACCTGTCCCTGTTCCTGAAGGATCGTTGCGCGGAGATAGTGAAAACCAGGGCTTACTTTATTCTTTGCAATAGCCCGTTCGCACCATTCCAGCGCAAGAGACAACCGCCCCTGATTGGCATAGGAACGCGCCAGGAGGGCAATCGCCTCTTCATGGAGAAATGGAGCGCTCCCTGCGGCATCGTGTGAAAGTAATTGAGTAAGTTGTTGAATTGTTTCTTCATAGCGGCCCTGCTTATACAAGGCGAATGCCTTGTCACCGGACGTCTGTTGTGTTTCTAAAATCTTTTTCTCATACAACCTTTCAGGAATATCTGATAAGGGAGAAACACCTACACCCGCAACACTACCGGCGTCTTTAAAAGTTGTCAGACCTGGAGTAGCCTGGCCTTCCGTTTTTCCATATTTCAGGAAATCACCGGGAAGAACATCTCCAAACCGTCGAAACTGCTTGTCTTCCTTTCTATACATTGTCGCGCCCGGAAAATGAACCGGCATCAACTGCAAAAAAGGAACATTTGAGACCTCGCACGGACTAACCAGCAACCAGCCACGATCAATGAGGGCGTTAGAAAATTTCTGAATAACCTTCCTGATATTTTCAGGGGTAAAATACATAAGCACATTCCGGCAAAAAATCACATCCATGGCATTGGTATTGTTTAACAGTGTTGGGTAGATATCATCAGCCAGATTGAGATAGGCAAACGTTACCATTTTCTTAATCGTAGAAAGTATCTCATACTGTCCGTGTTTTGCGCTAGTAAAATATTTATCTTTAAGCCATGGCGGGGCGTTGCGAAATGACCATTCGGTGTATATGCCATGAGAAGCCTTCTTGAGGAAATGGGGGTTTATATCCGTGGCAAGGATGGTGATATTCCAATCCTTTACATCGCTGATCATCCTGCTCAGGGTAATAGCAATTGAATAAGGCTCCTCTCCGGTACTGCAGCCTGCGCTCCATATCCTGATACGTCTTTCGCTTCCCGCTCTTAACCGGACAAGTTCGGCCAGGATGGTTTCTTCGAGCGCCGCAAAACCTTCTTTTTCCCGGAAAAAATATGTTTCGCCAATGGTAAGATGGCTTGCTAAAATCTCTATGTGATTCCTTGTTAAAGGAGATGACTGTAGCCATTTCACAAATGCATCAATATCCGTAAATCCGAATTCACGGGAAGCAGCGTAGACCCCCTGTTCAAGACATGACAACCGGTCTTCCGGAAAATGCAATCCCATCAAAGAAGCGACAAAATCACTTATGCGGGAAAGGCAATGGTTTGAAATCGTATTGTTCATTTTTTATCAGAAATAACATTACGAACGAAAATCATTTTCTTCTAAAAATCCTCCTTCTGTAAGGCGTAATAATGCATATGTTTGTGTTATACGACCACAGCGCACCCATACGTAATTTTTGTGATTATAGCAAAGGCGTCTGCGCAAAAACAACGAAATTTAAACAGGCAACAAAGGTTGTTATGCCTTTCTCATTGACTTATGAAAAAGTCCGTGTTATAAAATGATATTTTGGCGCTCAGTATGTGAGGCATTATGGCGACATCGAAAAATGCAGAGGCAGAGACGCAAAATCGTTCGACTGAGCTCACGACGAAGTCTTGCGTCTCTACAATATTGAAATTCCTGTACACGAAATTAGACATTCGGCCACTTTTTTACAAAAACGTTGGATTCTATTATTTATGAAATATGGAGAAATAATCAATAAGAAACCCGTAGAAACCGGTCTAATCGATTATGAGAAGACCAGTAAAGAATTTTCATGGGAGGCTGTAAAAAAAGAACTATTCACCACTCCACAGCATAAAGTAAATATTGCATACGATGCCATAGACAAACATGCGCAGACCTGGAGAAGAAACAAGGTAGCCTTATACTGGGAAGGCGCAGATGGCGTGTGTGAGAAATATACATTCCTGGAGATGAAGAAACTTTCTGATCAATGCGCCAACATGCTCAGGTCTTTGGGAGTAAAAAAAGGCGACCGGGTCTTTATTTTTTTACCCCGGTTACCCGAGCTTTATATTAGTATGATAGCCATCGCCAAACTTGGCGCTATTGCAGGACCTATGTTTTCCGCATTCGGACCCGACGCCGTGCGCGACCGTATGCAGAACAGTGAAGCAAAGGTATTAATTACGACACCTGAATTAAAAGAACGCGTTGAGACGATACTCTTTGAACTGCCAAAATTAGAACACATCGTCGTGGTAAATAACAAAGAAGATCATGAGTTAGAGGAAGGCGATGTGTGTTATAACACCCTGATGAAGAAGACATCCGACAAGTTTGAGATGGAATGGATGGAACGGGAAGACCCCCTCTATATCCTCTATACTTCCGGCACAACGGGACGTCCAAAGGGTGTGACCCATGTCCATAACGACATGATCTCGCATTACATCACCACCAAATGGGCGCTGGATTTGAGGGATGATGATATTTACTGGTGTACTGCTGACCCCGGCTGGGTAACGGGAACGGTGTATGGATTATGGGGACCGTGGCTGAACGGTATTTCTTCGTACGTATATGACGGCCGTTTCGATGCTGCGAAGTGGTATGAGATTATCCAAACGTATAATATTACCGTGTGGTACACGGCGCCAACCGCATTACGTATGCTCATGAAAGGCGGTGACGAACTGGTAAAAAAATACGATTTAAGTTGCTTAAGATATATGTGCAGCGTAGGCGAGCCCCTGAATCCGGAGGTTATCCGATGGGGATTAAAGGTTTATAACCTCCCTATTCACGACACCTGGTGGCAGACAGAAACGGGCGCTATCATGATTGCAAACTATCCGTGCATACCAATAAAACCCGGTTCCATGGGTAAGCCATTTCCCGGCACGAAGGCAGCCATCATAGACGGCAAGGGCAATGAACTGACGGCAGGCCAGCACGGCCTTTTAGCCTTAAAACCCGGATGGCCTTCTATGCTCAGGGCTGTATGGGGCGACGAGAAGCGGTTTAAAGAATACTTTAGTGTAAATGGCTGGTATGCTACGGGGGACACTGCATACAAGGACGAGGACGGCTACTTCTGGTTTGTTGGCAGGGCGGACGATGTCATCAACACGTCCGGCCACCGGGTTGGACCTTTCGAGGTAGAAAGCGCCCTCCTTGAACACAAGGCCGTTGCAGAATCAGGGGTAATCGGGAAACCCGATGTGGAGAGAGGTGAAATTATCAAGGCATTTGTGGTGCTTCGGGGGGGCTTTGGACCTTCACAAGAACTGGAAGAAGAATTAAAAAAATTTGTACGGCATCGTCTTGCGGCACATGCATATCCAAAAGAGATAGAATTTTGCTCAAACTTACCTAAAACGCGGAGCGGCAAAATTATGCGCAGGTTACTAAAAGCCAGAGATCTGGGATTGCCGACGGGAGACATCTCTACGCTCGAAGATTGATTTAAGCGCTTCCGGCGGCAACAAAGCTTACCATACACGGAATGATGACAAAAAACTGTATTTAATACGAAAACTGCGCATGGAGAAAAACATCCTGGTATTTACTAACGACCTATGTCTTTAGCATAAGTCAAAAAATTTAACCCCATGTTAAGGAGTAACGTACACTTTATGGAACAGACAAGATTTAACAAAGCCTTCTTCGATACGGTAGAACCCATTAAGTTAAAAGACCCACTCGCCATAGCGCTTGGGGCAATGGATAGAGATGCGGTATTTGTATTCAACTATACAGACGCAATAAAAATGGCCGGACATTCATGTCCGGCGGTCTCCGGCGCGTATAAATTAACGCAATTAGCCTTAAAAGCTTTGTATGGCAATGAAACTCCCATTCGGGGTCAAATCAGGGTGACCTTTAAAGGCGGCGTTGATCAAAAGGTAAACGGTCCTATTTCACAGGTTGTCACCTTAATTACAGGGGCAGCCGGCGAGACTGGTTTTAAAGGACTGGGCGGCGGACGGTACAACCGATACCATCTGCTGTCTTTTGATGAAACAAAGACATCAGACGAAGACGCCGTATGCACGGTAATCTTTGAAAGAATGGATAATAACAAAAAAATTGAGATTAGTTATTTTAATTACATGCTAGCCGCAAATCCCAAAATGGGAGAACTTATGCCCCTGGCAGTCACCGGCAAGGGAACCGACGCCGAAATAAAAGAATTTGGCGAATTATGGCACGAACGAATCAAAACCGTGCTTATGAATCCACCAAAAGGGATGTTTATAATAAAAGACCTGAAATAATCGAAAGTTTTATGTACCTGAAGATTAAATCACGAAGGGATTCAAGGATAATGAAGGCGCACTCCTCGTAAACATTACTCAATCAAAAGAGGAATAAACCTAAATATATATCTTGACGCGAAACCTATAAAATGTATAATTGATTAGCTTTTTTTTAATTAACTAATCATGATAACTGTATTCATGTTGCGAAAGGGGGTGGAATACGGGAGAAGAAAATCGCTAAAATATCTTTTGGGGTTGAATGAAATCTTAATATCGATCTATTATATTTAAAGAAAGGAGATTGTAGTTATGTTAAAGAAGATATTCGCAGGTATTATGGGTGTGGCATTGGTTACCGGAATTGGTGTTGCAAAGGTACAGGCTTATCAGGTAAAACCAGCAAAATTGTGGGTTACTGCAATAGCAATTGGTACGCCTATTGAGGGCGCAGAAATAAAGGTTGGCGACAACACCTGCACAACCGGAAAGAATGGGACCTGTGTATTTGAGTTAAAACCAGGAACATACGAAGTTTCAGTTCATGAGCATGGCGGTCAATCAGCCCATACAGAGGTTACCCTGGAAGAAAAAAACATCAGATTCATATCTTTGGATCTGGGCGCAAAAGCGCTTCATCCAAGCGGTTCACACTAAGGGCGTTTTCTTTTTTGCCATTTTAAGTGATTTCTCATTCAAAGGCAGTCGTTAACTCTTGTGATTAACGACTGCCTTTTTTTATGAGCATTCAAAAATGATTTTTCCCCCGATAAACGATTCTCTTTTCAGTCTCCCATACTGGCTCATTACCACCAAATATTTTCATCAAAAACATTTCACTTCTCTTTATAATAAGCTAAAACAAATTAATTACATTTACCTATATATCAATTTATTCGTTATTTGCGCAAACGATCATCATAGCACAATCAAAAATATACATTATTGGCACTTTTATTGCTTATGGATAGCGTGGGCATATTGCAATACGCCCCTTCGTTTGAAAAAAACAGATATAAATCATCAACTATGGCGACTTCAGCACAAGCAGGTAAGTCCATCAAGAAAAAGCATTCGAGACATGGGAAGACATCGAAGGCATGGGGAGAATCTGACCGTATTTTTAATGCAATCACAGACCCAATCATTGTGTTTGATGAGGACTTTAACGTAATAAAACTCAATAATGAGGCGAAGCACTTTTTCTCCGGTCGTCCTGTTGGAAAAAAGTGCTTCTTTATTAAACATAAATTTGCGATGGCCTGTAAAAATTGTCCCACATGGCAAACATTAAAGACTGGCAAAGCAACCACGAGCGAGATATTAAGCCCACAAACGGGCAACCTTCTTCTTTTAAAAACATATCCGATTTACAATAGACTGAAAAAGGTGAAAGGTGTTATACTTATTGGCAGAGAAAGCACTGATGTGCCGGTGAAATGGAAAAAATAAGGTATTTACCTCTATGAAAAAAATTAATTTTTGGAAATATTGCCCAATTCTTTTTACTTTCCTGGTTTTAAACGGATGTCTGAGTGGGTCAAGACCCGATGTAAAACTCTCACCCAAAATCGATGAGCGGGTTCATCAACTATCCCCCTTGTATAATACCGTGGGAATTTATATTGACCCTGCCTTGCGAAACTATGTCCAAAAGGAAAAACTTACCCACTATAACATTGGTATCCATAATTACACATTTCCAATCGGTCAATCTCTCGCGCCGAAGATTGAGGAAATGTCAAAACTTATATTTAACAAGGTTATCGTACTCGATAATTTACAAGGCAATAAAGAACCATTGGACGGAATTGTAACCTTTAGCATGAAAAGTTCAGAAATTGAACTTCAGATAGAGGAGTCTGTTTGGAGGGCTATTGGACGACATAAACTTTCCATCATTACATCATTTTTAGACCCAAACATGAATAAAATGTGGGAATCAGACGTTGCGGTGGAAGGAAAAGGTATCGACTTTGTAAGCTCACAGGTAGAGTATGAATGGTGGGTTACTGCAGGACCTAAATTTGCCCCGGCGGTAGATGATGCTATTGAAAAGATTACCTATGCACTTGCACAAAAACTAACGACATCGAAAGAAATCATTGATTATCTCCATAAAAAAAATGCGCCAAATTAGTTTCGATATGCATTATGGAACTGTCTTGATAACCTGCCCATGCTCAAACCTGAAGGGTTGAGTTTCGTTTCAATTAAGCAAATGTTACGTAGGGCACCCTAAAGAGTCTGTGCAAAAAGTCTTGTCTTGCCTGTCATTGCGAGCGACAGCGAAGCAATCTTTCTCTCAAAATGCCTTATTTGTCCGGCGCACGTGTTTACTGGTCGGTAACAATCCTGGCTTCTTTGTGAAGGCGGTCAATCAACTTTATGATTTCCACATCCAGCACTTCACTACGAACTTTCTCCTTAACTTCTGCAAATTGAAGATTAGCGCCTTCTTTTTTATCGGTAACTTTTATCAGGTGGTATCCGTATTCAGTCTGAACGGGGTCACTTACCTCGCCTATCCGTAAAGAAAACGCCGTATCCAGAAAAGCCTTTGCCAGAATACCTTTTCTTTGTATATATCCCAGATCTCCGCCATCTTCAGCCGATGGATGGTTTGAATATTTTTTTGCAGCTTCTTCAAAAGAAGTACCTCGGTCAACTTCTCTTTTAATGGTCTTAATCTGCTCCAGAGCCTTTGAAATTTCGTCCTGTGTCTTCATATTTCTTGTATCAATAAGAATATGGCTGACCTTAACCGACTCGCCGTTAAAAATATTTTTATTCTCTTCAAAATATTTCTTTAACATCTTCTCGTCGAGCTTATTGCTAAAATATCTTTCAAGGGCAATAGAGTGTTTTATGCTTTTTTTTAATTCATTAATATTTAAACCTGCCGATGCAAGGATTTGCTCAAGGGGTAGTGTGACATTCTGCTGGCTATTCATTATATTATTTCGTATTTGTTCAACTTCTCTATCAACTTCTTCAGGCGCAACGACTAAACCCTGTTTATCAATGAATTCATCGACGAGTATGTCCGTAATTAATTGGTCAATAATTTCCTGTTTAATAACCTTCAGGTTTTCCGGATTTGAATCCTTAAAGTATGCGAGGCGACTGGCAATATCGTCGTAGGTTATTTTTTTGCCATTAACGGTGACTAAAACGCCGTTTTGTTGTTTCTTGTCGGCAGGAAAGGTAACCTGAGAAAATGTGACCTGATGAAATAATAAAAAAATAACACACAATAAAAATACGACCCGTTTATTCACTATCATTTCTTTCAAAAAACTGTATGATGTATGAGGACTGTAAAGGTTTCTAGTAACTATACAAAACCACATAAAAATTGTCAAATTCATTTCCCTTGACAATATTTTTGACAAAAAATATAATTTTTTCTTTAACTTCTTTTTACATAAAGGTTTTATAAAGAGAACGAGGTTTCAAGCCTCGTTCATTTTGAGAATATAAAGATGCGGATTATCAAGGCGTGGGAGTGTGATATTGGCAAGGAAATTGAGCAAATTAAACAACGATTAAGCATCTTAGACGGCTTAACAGAGATCAGAGCAACTGTTCTCGACGTCATTCGTCATGTCCAAAAACAGGGCGACAAGGCTCTTATAACCTATAGTACTCGTTTTGATAAGGTTTGTCTTTCGTCAGGAGAGTTTCGTGTAAAAGAGAACGAAACGGAAGAAGCGTATCAGAAAGTTTCCCCTTCATTGGTAAAATCCATTCAACGGGCTATTACCAATATATGGGCTTATCAGGAACACATACGAATCCCCCCGGTCTGTCCTTTAAAAACTAAGGGCGTAGTACTTGATACCGTCTATTCTCCCATCGAAAGCGCAGGTGTTTATGTGCCAGGCGGCGCAGCTTCATATCCATCCACGGTATTGATGAATACGATCCCTGCACGGGTAGCAGGCGTGGAAAAGATTGTAATGGTAACGCCACCCGCAAAGGACGGAACTATTCCACCGGAAAGGCTGGTGGCAGCAAAAGAGGCCGGAGTAAATGAAATCTATAAAGTAGGCGGCGCTCAGGCTATTGCCGCCCTTGCCTTCGGCACGGAAACAATCCCAAAGGTAGACAAGATTGTAGGCCCGGGGAATATTTTTGTAACGCTTGCAAAAAAAGAAATTTTTGGATATGCCGGCATCGATATGCTAGCAGGCCCCAGCGAGGTACTGATCATAGCGGATAACCGCGCTAATCCTTCGTTTGTGGCATCTGACTTATTATCACAGGCAGAACACACACCTGGTATCTCCATACTGGTCACTTACTCAGAGTCTCTGGCAGGTCAGGTTATTGACGATTTACAGCAGCAATTGTCCAAACTCAGACGGTCTGTTGATACTAAAAAATTTCTCGATGCCTATGGTGTAATTATTCTGGTTAAAAATATAGACGAATGTGTGGAGATTGCCAACGTCTTAGCCCCGGAACATTTACAGATTATGACAAACAACCCCAGAACAGTGCTTGCCAGGATAAAACATGCCGGCGCAATCTTTCTGGGGGCTTACACCCCCGTAGCCGTTGGAGACTATATTGCTGGCCCGTCTCATGTACTTCCAACGAGCGGAACAGCCCGTTTTTCTTCAGGATTATCGGTAAATGATTTCCTGAAGCGGTCCAGCATAATAAGCTACTCTAAGGCGGCGCTCAAAGACGTCTATAGCGATCTTGCACAAATTTCACGTGTTGAAGGACTTGATGCACATACACAATCCGTTCAAATAAGATTAAACATACAAAATTCTTCTGAGAAATAAGGAGTACACTGTTGAGTTATTTTCGCAGTAATATTGAAAGGATGTCGGGATACACACCTGGCGAACAACCTAAAGACGGTATTTATGTAAAACTTAACACCAATGAGAATCCCTACCCACCATCCTCAAAGGTCTTGAACGCAATCAAAGAGGCAGTGAACGACAGCCTCAGGCTTTACCCTGATCCGGTTGCAACAACAGCCAGATTAAAAATAGCAGAGGTGCTTGGTACAAAGCCGGAATATGTCATGATAGGAAATGGTTCTGACGATCTGCTCACTATCATCACACGGAGCTTTGCAGGACAGGGGGACAAAGTTGTATTTCCTTACCCATCGTACCCGCTCTACAAAACACTCGCCGAGTTGCAAGATGCAGAACCTTGTGCCATAGACTTTACCGAAGATTATACTTTACAAAAAAATTTCGCTGTGAAGGGCGCAAAGATAACATTTGTGGCAAACCCCAACTCACCTTCCGGCACAATAATATCGCCGAAGGAAATCTCAAATATTGCCTCTCAAATAGATGGCATACTTGTCGTAGACGAGGCGTATGCCGATTTTGCAGACGACAATTGCCTTTCGCTGGTTGAAAAACACAACAACATACTCATCCTCCGTACCCTTTCAAAATCATATTCATTAGCCGGCATTCGCCTGGGTTTCTGTATCGCACAGGAGTCTCTCATCAAAGGAATGATGAAGGTAAAGGACTCCTATAATGCGGACAGACTCAGCATCGTAGCTGCAGTAGCCGCGCTTGATGACCAGAAATACATGAAGGCCAACGTTGAAAAAATAAAAGAAACAAGAAGGTATCTTACCAAATCCTTACAGAATATGGGTTTCTTTGTATATCCTTCCCATACCAATTTCGTGCTGGCAAGGTGTGTGAAAGGTGTCTCCGCACACGACCTGTATCTGGCGTTAAAATCGAGGAAAATACTGGTAAGATATTTTGGTCTCAGGCGGTTGGACGACTGCCTGCGTATAACTATTGGTACGCCGGAAGAAATCGATACTTTATTAAAAAACCTTAAAGAACTCATACTTATAAAATGAAAAATCAAAGAACAGCGTCCATAAAAAGAAAAACCAGGGAAACACAGGTTGAACTCACGATCACTATAGACGGTGAGGGTAATAGTCAGATCAACACCGGCGTAGGTTTCCTTGACCATATGCTCGACTTACTGACCAAGCACGCATTGTTTGACCTGACAATCAAAGCAAGCGGAGACCGTTTTGTAGACGACCATCATACCGTAGAAGACGTGGGAATATGTCTAGGACAGGGAATTAAGGAGGCATTGGGTGACAAAAAGGGCATACGACGTTTTTCAAGTGCAAGCGTGCCCATGCAGGAGTCGCTTGCAAACATAGCTATAGATATCAGTGGCAGACCGGCATTGATTTACCATGTTTCATTTCCCGGTGAAAAGATCGGAACCTTTGACGCTGAACTCATCGAAGAATTTTTTGAAGCACTCAGCACGAATGCCGGTATTAACCTTCACATCAATGTGCCTTATGGTACGAATGCGCATCATATAGCAGAGGCCATTTTTAAGGGAGTTGCAAAAGCGCTGGAAAATGGTGTGCGGATTGATGAAAGAAGAAAAGATGTCCCTTCGACAAAAGGGGTGCTATAAAAATATATGTGTTCACCTTTATAAAGAAAGAAAAACTCCATGTTAAAAAAGTACCGATTGTTTTTCATTTCACTTATCTTTTCGTTTTCCTTATCTGCTTTTGGTTCATCAACCACTCTTTATGCACAGATTGCTGATTCTCCATGGCCCATGTTCCGTCACGACTTACGGCATACAGGGAGAAGTCCCTCTGTAAGTGTTCAAAAACCCTGCCTGAAATGGTCATTTCAAACAGCAGGTCCCGTTACCTCCTCACCGGCTATAGGGGCAGATGGCACTATCTACTTTGGTTCGCAAGATAAAAAACTCTACGCCATTACACGGGACGGAAAATTGAAATGGACTTTTGAAACACAAGGCGAGGTTGAATCATCACCAGCTGTTAGAAAAGATGGCACCATCCTTTTTGGGTCGTGGGATAGTTACCTCTATGCCCTAAACCCTGATGGTACTTTGCTCTGGAAATACAAAAGTGATGGTGGAATTATATCTTCACCTGCTATAGGAAATGATAATACAACTTATGTCGGCTCATGGGATAAAAAACTTCACGCCATCACCGGGAACGGTCGTTTAATATGGACTCAAAAAACCGCCGACCATATCGTCTCTTCCCCTGCAATAGCGCCCGATGGAACAGTGTATTTTGGTTCCGGGGATTATTATTTATTTGCTATGAAACCGGAAGGCAAGGCAGTATGGAGTTTTGGCACCAGGTATCTTTTGGATGCCTCCCCTTTACTTACACCCAATGGAAACATTTATATAGGCTCTGAAGACGCAAAATTTTATGCATTTCGGGCAGACGGACATGTGGAATGGACTTTTAACACACTTTACGATATTGATTCCTCCGCGGCTATCGACAGTAAAGGCTCTCTCTATTTTGGTTCTGGTGACAATAATATCTATGCTTTTACATCAGAAGGAAAGCTTAAATGGCAATATGAAACAGACGCTTCTGTACGTTCATCTCCCGCGATAGGCGCAGATGACACTATATATGTTGGTTCCCGAGACAAAAAAGTATATGCCCTTACTTCCGATGGAGCGTTATTGTGGGTATTTGAAACAGGTGATGCTATAGAATCCTCACCAACGATTGATGCCGATGGTACCATTTATATTGGTTCAAACGATGGAAAACTTTACGCTATCGGTGACGTTTCAACGCCTTAACATTGAATTCAACACAGACAAGTAGAGACGCAAATTTTTCGTCTCTGCCCCGCGTTTAATAGTACCGGCAGAAACAAAAAGGGCCAGCATATCTTTGCTGGCCCTTTGTTTACTAAATCTGAATTATACTTCTTTTTTTGTTAAATACACAATCTCCACAATTACGACTTCATCTTTACCCTAACGTCCCTTATCTCTTCAGGAGAACCACCGGCTCTTGGCAACTCGCCAGCGCCACCCTTTATAGCCTCCATCTTCTTTGCTCCCCGCTCATCCATGTAAGTTGCGAACCAATACAAGAATGTAACGAAGAAACCTCCACCCACGATGTTTCCGAGGGTAACAGGAACGAGGTTATGGCCAAACATCTTGCCCCAGGAAATAGCCGCTGGGTCGTGAGGCAGTAAATTTGCAATCGTCAATATCGTCATATTTGCCACGCTGTGTTCCATTCCCGTTGTAATGAAGGCAAATAAACACCACCATATCATAATCAATTTGCCTGAATCACTCGTACATCTGAAAGAAGACCATATTGCGAGACAGACGAGCCAGTTACAGAAAAGACCCCTGAAAAATAATTCCCACCATGGGGCATTCGACTTATAGGTAGCTACCTTCAGCATAAAGGACTTCCATGGATCAGGGGCAAAGATACCAGCCATAATTACCATGAGAGCAAAAAGCATTGATCCACCCAGGTTGCCGAGATACGTCCAAAACCAACCCATCATGGCGTCACCAAGCGTTACCGTACCCCTGAAGACACCTTTAAATATCAGCAGGTTATATCCGGTAAACAGTTCTGATCCAGCTAAAATTACTAATGCCAAAGCAATACCAAAGGTTGCGCCAGCAACTATCTTACCAATGCCGGGGTTTAACGCCGATACAGGTGCAGCACAAATAAACGCAAGAATAACACCAAATCCAATATAAAAACCAGCCATCACAGAAAGTGTCAAAAAGCCCGTCAAGCTGTGCTTCATTGCCGTGGCTTTCTTGAGAGACACCGCTGCAATTGAATCTACATTCGCAGTATATAACATTAACTGTTCTCCTCTAAAATGTTATTATAATACCTTTTCTCATCAACACCTACCTAAACATTCTTACGGAATCAAATACACATGACTGCATCTACGATTACACAAAATCATCCCTGTCTATTTTTTAATACACCCCCTTTCCTTATTCTATTAAAAAACATTCTTACCATCTGCTTTTTTAAACAATCCATCCGCACACTTCCCTACAATAAAGCAAATTTTTTACTACCAATAATTTTTTCTAAGCTACGCACCTTGTCAACTAACTGCTTTTTTTCTAATGCTTTTTTCCCTTTATTTACCACATCACACAGCTTGAATGGTTTTAAGATACAGTCATAAGCATCATATTTTTGGTCATGAGAAAATCTGCTTTGTGAAGTAAGCACGATGATTTCTGCCATAGAATTAGTAACTTTAAGCTGGTTCATCATTACTGACGTGTCATGATGCTCTGAATCAAAATCAACAATGATCAGGTCGTAGGTATTCTTCCTGAGCAATGCATCAGCTTGATCCCATATTACCCCTACACAGCTTTCAAGACCTTCTTGTTTAAAGGCGCGTACCAATGACTTCTGAACCTTTTCGTGTTCTTCTATAATTAAAATCCTGAACATAAAAACACTTTTACAACCTTCATAAGCTTCTGTTAACGTCACAACTCTAAGCTCCCCATATTTTAGAGTATTCTTCAGCGCTGTATTTTCTTTTCAGACGCAAGCAACTTGTCTGTAAGTTCCTGAATCGTCGTATCCTTGGCGCTTATTTCTTTTTTCGCCTGGGACAGCGCATCTTCTAACTCCCATATCTCTTTTTGGAGTCTGGCTTTCTCTGCCTCTACCTTCGCCTTTTCATCCTCAATCTTTTTATTCACCACCTTTAATTGTTCGCCTTGTTCCTTGAAAGAAGCTGCCATCTTTTCCGCATCCTCCTTCTGCCGGGTAATATCGCTTACCATCTTATTCAACTCATCCATAGAACCAAATGCCTTCATTACCCGGTGTTCAACTTGCTCGTGGAAAGTTTTTTCCCTGATGTATCCCGCTTCTTTCATTTTGTAATACTTATTAAGCATCTTGGTTGCAAAACCGACGTTCACAAACAGCAATATGATGATAAGGGTCTTCGCATTAACAGACAAACCCTTAGCAGTTTCATTTCCCATAATTTTCTACTCCCCATTCAGTGCATTTAATTTTATAGAATCGTTCTATCGTTCCGTTATATCACGAAATACACCTATGATTGCAATTGGCTTACCACCCTCGTCTCGTATAAGATTGCATGTCCTCTCGGAAATGAATCGTTCCCCGTTTTTTCTCTTACAATACGAAGTAAAGTCTCTCCAGACTCCTTCCCTCGACAACTTTTCAACCAGCTCTTTTCGATCGTCAGGATTGACATATACGTCCTTGACCTTTGTTCCAATCACCTCTTCAGGTGAATTGTAGCCAAGCATTTCAGCCCCAGCCTGATTGATCCACGTAAACACCCCTTCCTCTGTCGGCTCGCACTGGTAGATACCTTCTTTTAAGGAATTTAACAGTTGCCTGTGGAGTCTCTCGGATTCCTGCAATTCCACTTCTAACTTCTTCCTCTCGGTAATATCCCTGAATATGCCTTCTATACGAACAGGATTACCCTTATCATCATTAACAAGGTTGGAAGTCCTCTCCATGTAAAACCGTTCACCACTTTTCCTCTTACAAAACGAGGTAAAACTCTTCCATATCCCCTCTTTCACCAGCTTTTCAATGACCTTTTTCCCGTCGTCCGGATTCACATAAATATCTTTCACCTTTTTCCCTATTACCTCGTCAGGAGTTTTATAGCCAAATATTTCTACTCCAGCCTGATTAATCCAGGTAAATACACCATCATCCATGGGTTCTGACTGATATACACCTTCTTTTAAGGAATTGAACAGTAAACGATACCTCTTCTCCGATTCGATTATCTCCTGTTCCGCCTTTTTCCTCTCTGAAATATCCCTGAATACTCCATAAATATTCATGGCATTCCCTTTTTCATCCTTCACTATGCTGCTCGTACGCTCCGCGTAAAAACTCTCACCATTCTTCCTCTTGCACAGGGATACAAAGTCCCTCCAGACACCATCCTTTTCAAGCTTTTCACATAAGCGTCTCCGGTCTTCCGGATCTATATAGATATTCTTTACTTTTGTTCCAATCACTTCCTCGGGACTACTATAGCCTAATATCTCTGCGCCCGCCTTGTTGATAAACGTAAATGCTCCCTCAACGCCAGGTTCAGATTGATAAACGCCTTCCTTTATCGAATTAAACATATCCCTATATCGTTTCTCTGAAGTTATCACTTCTCTCGTCTTTTCATCCAGAGACTTTGCCATTGCGTTAAAAGAATTAGCTAATTCGCCAATTTCGTCTTCCCTCTTGATCTCTACCCTTTGCGCTAAATCACCCGAAGCCATTTTCTTCGTCACTTCAGTTAGCTTAATGATAGGTATCGATGTCTTTTTACCGATTATGTATGCTACCATAACAAAGGGAAACGCCAGGATTAACAACACTGAACTTACAATATAGTTGAGGTTGTACGCGGCCCCATAACCTTCATCCCTGTCAATTTCTGCTATAACACCCCATTTGAGGTCTGGCAACCACCTCCATACACCAAGCACCGTAACCCCGCTGTAATCCTTATACCCTTTAGCATCAAAGCCATTTGTGCCTGCAACACACTGTTTCACACCATTGGTTAATTCGCCGGTTTCAGAATTAATTAATTTTATTTCCAGGGCACATCTCTTTTTTACAAATCCCATTTCTTTTAAATGTGCAGCAAACCGGGATTCCGTAATCATATATCCATCTTTATTCACCAGGTACGTTTCACCTGTTTTGCCGAGGTTAAGGCTCAGAAGCAGTTCGTTCAGAGCATTCACATCAACTCGAAGCGCAACAACACCGAGAACAACGCCATCCCTATCTTTTAACGGTGTTGAAACAAACATCGTAGGCATACCGATTTCTTTTTCTCCAAGTTCGTTGATGAGAGGTATTTCAGAAGGGATAATATCCGAAACATAGCTCTTTCCTTGAATTGCCTCACGAAAATAATCGGTTTGTGAAACGTCTCCTCCTAAATTTTCTCCTGCTGTTGCAACGGTAACCACTCCTTTATCATTGCTAATAAATATGCCTTTGAAACCGTTTTCATTTCTTACCACCTCCAGATATTGGACAACATCCATGTAATCTTTGTCATCCCTGGCAATACCTACATATTTTGTCATTAAGGGATTATTTGCAATAACACGGGCATTCCTCGCCCTCTCCTGTACCCAATTTGTCACCAATTCCGCCTGTTTATGCCCAATACCATCAAGATTCCTCATTAAAACTTCCTGAAGATCATTCTGTATTCGTGGATACGCTATGATTCTGAGCAAAGCAAATGGAAGTAAAGTAAATATAATCAACAAAAGAATAAGTCGATTTTTAATCGAAATATACATTTTTATCTCCGTAATTTAAGGAAACCATACACCTGAGTTGGAAATTATTGAAACACAAAAACGGTACTTTTTTTACCACCAGTGAACCGGGTATTCCCGCTTCCCAAGCTTGTTAAAAATCACACCGATTAAAACCAAGATAAATGCCCCAAGAATAACCGGATTTAAAATATACATATAACCTGCACCCAATCCCCCCGTTTGAATCGCTACATATGCAGTCGCTCCAGCAGGTGGATGAATTGAATACGTAATGACCATAAGCACAAGGGCAAGGGCAACACCAAGGCCAATCGACCAGAATGTCGTACCAAAGAAATCATAGACTACAACGCCTATACATGCGGCAAGAAAATGACCAAGCAAGACATTTCGCGGTTGTGCAAGCGGCGCCTTATAAGCGCCGTAAATCAAGACAGCGCTGGCACCAAAAGGCCCTAGCAACATGGGACATTTCCAAAGAAATGCAAGCAAGGCAGTAAATCCCACACCTATAAAAGCGCCCCACAACGAAAGCCATACCTCCCTTGCAGGAATAGCAGGTTGCGGCGACCTGGGCAATTTCTTGATAAAAGCCCGAACCTTATTCACCTCGTCTAATATCGGCATCTTTATCCTCTCCCCCTTTGTAAATACGTTTAAAAACCCTTTCACATTCCCCAAAAAACTACTGTTCGAATTTTCATAGGTCACCTTAAACTTAACATCTATTACCTTCTTGACCGCTGTAGTTTTCTTCCTCTTAAGCATAGCCAAAAACCGCTTGTAACATCCTTGAAATCACCCAAAGAACCTTCACTGTATTAATATTTTATTTGCGTCCTTAAGAGTCCAAAGAGCTCGGCATAATAATAATGCAAATTCACACACTTAATTCACGTTACGAAAAATATACCAACTTACAACTTAAAAAATTAAAACACCATGTATATCATTTATAAGTGGAATGATAATAATATCTTATAAAAATAATAATATTCTTAACAAAGACTCGTTAAAAACAATTATATATCCACACAAGACATTCCATTATGCAATAGTAGTTTCAGTATGAAATTAATGGCGGTGTTTTCTGTTGTTTCGTTTAGCTATTATCTTTTTCAATTTCTTTTGATTTTATACCTGGTTTCAAGGCTCCTCAAATAATTTGTTTTATTTACTTTCACCTTAACTCAGCTTAAACTAAAAATTATAATCTTTTAAATTTATTTCTAATTTTTCATGGAAAGAAAGGGGTATCCAACATGATTACAATAATAAGAGCATTATTACGACCCCGTGTTCCTCTTGCACGCGGTTTCGTGGTCGGGTTGTTTTCTGCACTGTTTTTAAGTCTGTGCATTGCACATACCGCGCAATCCGCAACGGGCAATCTCGACCGCACTTTTAACAACAATGGCAAGGCAGTCGCTAACTTTGGTGAAGGACCTACTGCTGTTGCTATCCAGAAAGATGGCAAGATTATTGTTGCAGGAGATTCCACCTCCTCAGGCACCGATGACTTTGCCCTGGTACGCTACAATATCAATGGCATACGGGATGCCCCCTTTGGCAAAAAAGGCAAGGTGCTTACAGACTTTAAATCTCAATTTGGCACTTCCCAAAGTGATCAGGCATATGCCGTAGCCATCCAGAAGGATTGCAAGATAGTGGCAGCCGGAGTTTCCAGTTCAGATAGTAGTGGTTTTGCCGTGGCAAGATACCAAAACTCCTCTTGCGGTAATATCTCGGCAGAGACTTCAGACAACGACGGGTTCAATCGTTGACAATTGAACCGGCGTAGTGGCAATGAGCGCCTTGCCAGTACATCGAATTTCCTGTAAACGATTAAACATTCTTACCAAAAACAAACGTCCCGCTTTTTCCCCCCGATTTTTGCACGAGATGAATATCGCCAATCACCATTCCTTTATCAGCCGATTTACACATATCATAAATCGTGATTGCGCAGATACTGGCAGCCGTAATGGCCTCCATCTCAACCCCGGTTTTCGCAGTAACCCGCGCCTCTGCGAGTATATCAAAGGTATCCACAGCGTTATTCGTATATTCAATCTTTACACTCGTCAAATTCAGGGGATGACACATCGGAATAAGGGAAAAGGTCTGTTTTGCCGCCATAATACCGGCCACCCGCGCCACCTCTAATACATCGCCCTTCTTTACCTTTTTGTCCATAATCAATTGGAAGGTCTCCGGTCTCATGGTAATCTTCGCATGGGCAAGAGCAACCCTGTCAGTAATTTCCTTCGGGGTAACATCCACCATGCGCGATGCACCTTGTTCGTCAAAATGGGTTAATTGTGACATTTGTTTATATTTCCCTCCCCTCTTAGTTTAGAGAGTCTTTAGAGTAAAGTTTTTTAACATAATGAATTCCTTTCTTCTCTTCAATTTCTCATCTGTGTAATCTGTCATTTTCATTAATCATTATTAACGGCAAATCGTAATTCTCATAGAGAATATTATGCCAACTCATAAATCAGTGGATGGTAACGAGGCGCTGGTATTGGTTTTCCACCGGATCGTGCCGCCTCAAGCCATGCTTCTTTCGCCGCCAGCACTTCCTGCAATGCCTCCGCCTGAGTATTGCCAAAGGCAGAACAATATTTCAGGTCAGGTATATCGGCAATGTATCCGCCGTCTTCTTCACTATAAAATATATTAATATGATAGTCCTTCGTTTAATTTCATCAAGTAACAACTTTTTGCCTAACTTAAAGGCCTCACCTTACTTGTAAAAAGTTGTGTAGGTTGGGTTGAGTGAAGCGAAACCCAACAACATCAAATGATTCATGCCCTATTTTACATCAAAGGTAATTTCAGAACCTGTCCCCAACTGCTCTCATACGCGACGTGCTTTACAGGGCTATGAAAGCTAGTAAATGGTAAGGTTTCGCCTTGTTCTTCCCAACCTGCAATACTTTTATTCCATGAGAGGGGATTGCTTCGGAAGAGACCCGCGCAATGACACCGGGGAATGCTCATTAACATACTATCGCCATTCGCCATGACACGCGCTATGCGCTTTGATGGCACACTGCACGCTATCATTGCGCATCTTGTCGTTTTGTGCATGGCGCTTTTCCCTTGTGGACAAGAACCCGTCATTGCGAGCGAAGCGAGGCAATCTTTCTCTCATAAACAAATAATCACCTATCTTTGATAGAGCGATAATCTTTGCCTCTATGTTCAACATCGTAAATCTTTATGTATTTGGTTTTATCATAAACCCAATAAATTATGCGGTAATCGCCGATTCTGATTCTACAAAGACATCACAGGTCGTCTGGTAAAGATTTAAGCGGATGATGAATCATTTTATCGGCGTTTTCTGCAAGCCAGTCAATTTTTTGAGCAATTCTTCTTTGGGTAGGTTTGTCCAGGTCTTTGAATGATTCTTCAGCACCGGGCAGGAATATTATTTTATAGATAGTTCATTTTTGAGAGATTTCCAGTCTTTCCCCCTATCCCCGATATCCTCTTTCCTTGCTTTGCGCATTTTTTTTATAAATTCAGGATTTTGCGAAAGAAGCCAATCTTCAAGGTCTTCTTTTGTATCTAAACACTGCATTTCTCTTAGAATAATATATAACAGGGGAAGTAAGATTTTACCAGTGGGAAACACATCCAGAACAAATTACCAGCCTGCACAATCTATGAAAGATAATTCAAATTTTCACAACCTCTTCAAGACTATTTACCTGGGTTTGTAGTGACGACTTCAGTCGTCATACCTTCATAAATTGTCTATCAAGAGAAAGCGACTGAAGTCGCTACTACCAACAGTTGTGTAATTGTGTAGGTTGGGCTGAGTGAAGCGAAACCCAACAAAATCAAATGATTCATGCCCTATTTTACATCAAAGGTAATTTCAGTACCTGCCCTCATATTGCTTATCATACATGCCTTGCTTTGCAGAGCGATGAAAGCTTGAGTACGGCCACACAATAGGTAATTTTACCATCGTGTTGAGAAATTATTATCGTTTTAAAGAAGAAAATCGCCCGTTTTGCTTGTGACCTGTCTGCGTACAGCGCACAGGTAGATCTGCGATATTGCATTATTCCTTTGTCAGGCTATAGTAAGTTGTTGGGTTTCGCTTTGTTCAGCCCAACCTACAATACTTAATATACATATCCAATTGTATTAATGTTAATCAACCCTCTTTTTAATAATGTAATATTTAGGCTATTTATATCGTCTGCCCGTAAGTCAATCTTATCTAATTTTATAGTGTCTAAATCAATAGTGTCTATATTGATCTTATCAATTTGAATCAAGTCAAAACCGCATCTTTCAAGAATTTCCCGTGGGATAGTGTAATCTTGTTTTACTATATTAAGAAAAGAAATGCCCGACTCAATGAAGAACGATAAGAAAATAGATTTACTACCCTCAAAAATTATAACGGCACAGGTACTGCCTATAAAATTTCCAAGAATCGCACCAAGAATTGGAATCGGGATCAAAGCTTGACCAGTGCTTGATCCCAAAACACCACAACTTATCACAAATATATCCCGTATGCAGGCTTCTGCAAACTGTTCTTGTGTTAATTTGCCCTGATATAATCCTATTGCATTATGGATGGTATTTAAAGCAACCACCGTGGATGCTCCAATTACCGAAGGACTAACATTTTTGAAGGCTTCACCCAAAAGGCCAGTTTTACATGAAGCTGTTAATACAGCAGCAATGCCTCCTCTGAGAGCGCCTTCGGCAGAACCCCTTATAGAAGATAAGCCAGCCTGTTTCAGGGATTCTCTATTTATTTTTCCTTCACTAAGAAATGTCCTTACAGTTTCCCATAAATGGGGAGCCGATTTTAATACGGTGGTAAAGATGGCGGCGTTAAGAGCCGCTTCTCCCGATTGACGGGCAATATCCGACCAACTGATAAAATTTACTGTGTTTAAGCCATGTCTTTCAGGATCAAATTTGTCCTTGAAAATTTCTTTTGCAATAACAAGGGCTTCCTTTTCAGAAAGGGGAGTACTATGAGCATTTCCTAAGTTTAGTCTGTCCGTTGACGCTTGATAGGTATGCAAATATTGATTTGCCATTTCAGGCCTTGCCCTCTGTGTCTGGAGATTTTTTAAGTACAGTTGATAAGCAGCTTCTTTGACAGCTTCTAACTGGTCGGAGGGGACAATCTTTATTAAGCCTTCGTATGCAGGATTACTTATCACCTTTGCCGTAGCTTCTGGCGTCTTGAAATATTTTAACTGCGCCCTTAAAAATTCTGTTGGACTAAAAGCAATGATGTCATAGGCTGATTTATCTCTTGGTACTAATGCATCAATTCCTTCTATACCCTTTGCAACTGCATAAATTTTGATAGTTCCAGCATGCCACGGTTCTGTAATATCCCCTTTAATATAAGGAATATCTTTATTGGTATTTCCTACCTCGGTAATTTTTTGAATTGTTTTGTCAATTTCTTCTTGGACATTATTTACATAATTTCCACCCTCACGGCTTCCGTAATAGCCACCAAAAGATTCCATTGTCCTTTGAAAAGAATCTTTAAAGGTATCCATAATAAATTATTCCTTAATAAATTCATCAAAGCCGTCTTTTAAGAATGAATAAATTCCTATTTTCAATTGTAAGGGGTCCTTCTTCATCTTCTTAAAATCTTTAATTATATGTTCGAAATAGAATAGTTCGCCATAAATGGGGATAAGATAACGATACCAGTTTTTTTTAAATCCTTATAACTGAATGTTAAATCATTTAAATCTACATCGCTAGATTCAATATAAATTACAGCTTTTGAGGCGTCGTAACCCCAAACAACTCCATGTTTTTCATATTTCTTTTGGATTAAAGGAATAAAATCTTCTGATACTTTATTTTTTCCAAGAAAAATGACATACTGAGCACTTGTGATCTGATGCTCATTATCAGTATATTGCTTAGAGGTATACAATGATGCTTTCGCTACTTTTGTTTTTGAAATTGCATGTACAAGCACTCTGCCAATACCCTTTAAATCTTCATCAGCAACAACAATAATGTTTTTCATAAAATATTTCCTATGTTTTTAAGATTCCAAAATAACTTCGCTTTTTTCATATTTATCGAGAGTTAATACTATAATTTCTAAATATTGTGCATAAACCTATAGATTCCTTGTAATACAAGGTAGAGAGGCTACATTGCCAGACAATAATTTTGTAAAATCTATCTCTATTTTTTGCATTACTTTTTGGTTCTTCCCGAAATACGGGCATTTTACTCTTACATTTGTAACGTCACTACACGGTTTTTACAAATTTAGTAACCCCAATTTACCTTTTTTGCCTTGATTTAATAGGATTAATCAAGTTTATACGTCAACTCTATAGCTTATTTCTTTCGCTTCATTATGTATAATTAGAAACTCATTGAGTTCATCTTCCAACCAAGGAACATAAATTAAAGAAATAACATCACCACCATTAATAATTTTATTAAGAAATTGTAAATTTATATGTAATGCTAAAATTACTATTTTTTGCGATGTGTCAACCCAAGTTCGACAAAACCACCCAGGAAAATGGTAAAAAAGGGCTAAAAAAGCC
>CAYJME010000022.1:0-25525 GCA_964370795.1 uncultured candidatus Brocadiaceae bacterium | reverse complement strand
TTATAGGTTATATCATTACCGCATTAAAAGGTTTTTTCGCCTTTACAACAAACTGGTATCAGGTGCTCGGCATAAGAGTGGCTGCATGGATGGGGAGAGGTGCAAGGGGACCGGTAAGAGATGCGCTGATGGTAGATCTTTTAGAACCTGCTTACTATGGAAGGGCATTTGGATTTCATACCGCTATGGACACCATTGGCGCTATCATCGGGCCTGCAATAGCCTTTGTGCTCATTGGTATCTTAAGTTACAGACACATATTTCTTATTTCTTTCATACCTGGCTTTCTCTCTGTCGCATGCTTCGTTTATCTTGTGAAAGAAAAGAGAAAAAAGCATGAGGGAGAGGTTCGATTTTGGAAAAATATTAGTGATCTTCCTTTGAATTTTAAACTCTTTGTCCTCAGCGCAGGCATTTTTGGACTCGGCAATTTTGCACATACCCTATTGATCCTGAGGGCAATAGAAATACTTACCCCAGAGTATGGAAAAGTAGCGGCGAATAGTACAGCGATTGGGCTTTATACCCTTCATAACATATTCTATGCTGGGTTCGCCTATCCAGCGGGCATATTAAGCGAAAGACATGGTAAACGATTACTGCTTGGTATTGGCTACCTTTTATTTGCTTTTATGTGTCTTGGATTTATTCTCGAACCTCCAAAACTCTGGGCTTTGATAGCACTCTTTTCTCTTGCCGGTATCTACATTGCATTGGTTGACTCTATGGAAAGGGCATTGGCGGGAGACCTTTTGCCGTCACATTTGAGAGGTACGGGGTATGGTGTTTTGTCAATGGTAAATGGAATCGGAGATTTCGTATCAAGTTTTGTCGTAGGACTCTTATGGGCAAAGGTTTCGCCATCAATAGGTCTTATATATGCCTGTTCTTTAACACTTCTTGGAGGCGTGGTTTTATTCCTGGTCAGGGATAAAAATGAACGCGCAATAGTTAATTATGCTGAATGAATATCAGAAACGGGGGATTTTAATAACACTCCATATCGTAGAAGAACGTATGTACGATATTGAAAAAATTCTCCATAATAAAAATTATGCGGGTATCCTCTATGACATAAATTGCAAGATTCCTCCGGAGAAGAGCGAAGAAATTTTGAAAAGAGTACATTCCATAAAAGACAGAATTATGTATCTCTCAAAGAAATTTAATCTCGAAAAGGAACATAGAGAGGCAACAAACGAGATTTTTGGCAAATTGCCTTATTGTCTGGAAATCATTGATAACATAAAAGCAAAACAGTTAGAAAGATATGGTGATGTCACCAATGGACTTGATAGTGTACTTGATCCCCATCTTGATATGATGATCAATTTACTATTGGAAATAGAGCATTTTCTCAGGGAAGTACCCAAATTATTTTGACAAAAGACGGCCCTTTGTTATAATTCTTGTCAAAACAAATAAGGCGATGGAGTTCGCCATAACTGCTATCATGAGCTGATAACTCCTATCGAACGTATGCTTCGATAGGAGTTTTTTTATTGATTAAACCCCCTGTTGAAGTACAGTGCTTTGACAGGGGGTCTTTTGTTTCACTTAATCTATCAGGAAGGGGAGTGTTATTCTATGTTAGAGGAATTTATAAAACACAAGACAGAAATTCTCGCATCGATTAACGATATTGAGACACTGATCAATGAAAACACAGGAGCCACGGACAATCGGTTGCCTATGGTCAGGGAACAGTTATTATCAAATTGTTTTAACCTTGTAATCTTAGGACAGTTTAAAAGGGGAAAGACGACACTTATCAATAGCCTCATTGGGAAGGAAATCCTGCCATCCTCTGTGGTTCCGTTAACATCCATTGTAACAATCCTGAAATTTGGCAATGATGTCAGGTGTAATATCTTCATGGAAGATGGGAGTAAAAAAAGCGTTCCGCCGGAAGAGCTTTCGGATTATATAACAGAGAAAGGAAATCCAAAAAATGTCCGTGGTGTCAAGTGTGCACGTATTGAATATCCATCCCCTTTTCTGGAAAAAGGAGTGCTCCTGGTAGATACGCCCGGGGTAGGATCTACCTTTCTCCATAATACAGAAACAACCTACGATTTCCTGGACCATCTGGATGCCGCATTGTTCCTGATGAGCGCTGATGTCCCGATTTCACAGGTAGAAAAAGAACTCCTTGATACCATCAAGGGTGCTACGCAAAAGATATTCTTTGTTTTAAATAAAATTGATAATCTTACATCCGGGGAAATTGATGAAATTTCTGCATTTAACAAGCAGGTATTGGAAGAAATGGGGTTTATCGTCCATGAAATCTGGCCTATTTCTGCACGAGAAGCGATAAAGGCAAAGACGTCAAACAATGAAGCCCTCCTTTCAAAGAGTGGTTTACTTAATTTGGAATATGCATTAAGCAGTTTTCTTTCTGTGGAAAAAGGGAATATTGTTTTAAACACTGCTATAGCAAAAACAAAGCGGATTATTTCGCAGAAACTATCTCAGATGGCTTTGGAGAAAAAAACCTTAGAAACTTCTGAAGAAGAGTTGGAAAATAAAATCAACACCTTTCAAAAGCTTGTCGCAAATCTGCAACAGGATAGAGAGGATATGGCGCATCTGCTTGGTGGTGAATCTGACAAACTGTGTTTAAAGGTAGAAGAGATGCTGAGGGTTCTTGAAGAAAAAGAGATTCCCAGGATAAAGAAGTGCATTCAATCTTTTTGTGATAATCATCCGGATATACATCCAACGGCTTTGAGGGATGAACTGCAAAAGACAATTAAAGAAGAAATCACCAAGGGGTTTGATACATTTAGAAAGGATACCGAGGGCGAAATTTCAAATAAGATACAGGAGACCTTGAACCGCTTTACCAACCGTTCAAATAATATCGTCAACGAGTTTAAAACTGCCTCTGAAATACTCTTTGAGGTGCCGATAGAACACCTTGAATTTTCGGTGGAATTAATGAAAGATAATAGTTTTTATTACATGATACAGGAATATACGGCCACTACCGATGAGGAGGTTAAGTCTATTCTCCGCGCTATCCTGCCAAGGTACATAAGCAGGAAGATGGTCATACATGAAATGTTGGAACGGGTTGTTTCTGATATAAACAGAAACTGTGGCAGGGTACGTTATAGTATTACTTCAAGACTCCGCAAGACCATCGATCACTACTCAAAACAACTCAAAAACCTTGGTCACGATCTTACCCATCAGATTGAACAGGCCATACAAAAGGGACAGTTACGAAGACAGGCGGGCAGTGAATCTGTGAGGGCAGAGCTTGTGTTGTTAGCAAATAAGGTAAGCGCCCTTGAAGGGCAGAGGGAAATGCTGGATCAGGTGTGGGGTACAATAAATTTAAGGGATAAAAATCTGCCTGCTTCAAAAAAGATGACAAAAATAAAAGGCACGTTTAACTGAATAAACATGCCTTTTATATATCTAACAATAAACTTTTCTATAAAAGATAAAGTTATTTTGGCGCTGCTTCGTGTACGTGGTCTTTGGGCACTTCCTTTTCGCAATCAAAGCAGAAAAATGTCTTTCCACATTCATGACCATCTCCAACCTCTGCCTTGCAAGCAAGGCAAAAATGGGTAACGCCACAGATGTGCTCATCCCCGACTTCCTTTTCGCATTCATAACAGAAATAGGTAACATCGCAGATGTGTCCATCGCCAACTTCTTCTTCACACTTCGGGCAAAATGTCGTTACTCCACAAATATGGCCATCGCCAACTTCTTTTTTGCAATCATGGCAGAAGAAGGTTAAATCACAGACGTGACCAGGACCAACCTCTTCCTTGCATTGCTGACAATAGGTTGTAAGACCGCAGATATGACCTTCTCCAACATCCTTATTGCATGTAGCACACTTGTGTAAACCAGCCCCCTTTGCTTCCTTTCCTTCCGGGGGTTGGGCAGGCGTAACTGCCCCTTCTGGTTTTGGCTCTTCTACTGCCGGAGGTACAACTGGCTCCGGAACTGCTGGGGCGGCAGCCTCGGGAGCGACAGGAGTAACTGCCTCTGGAGTTGGTACAGATACCGGTGCTTCTGTTGGTGCCTCTGGAGATACCGCCGCTTCTGGTTTTGGCTCTTCTACTGCCGGAGGTACAACTGGCTCCGGAACTGCTGGGGCGGCAGCCTCGGGAGCGACAGGAGTAACTGCCTCTGGAGTTGGTACAGATACCGGTGCTTCTGTTGGTGCCTCTGGAGATACCGCCGCTTCTGGTTTTGGCTCTTCTACTACCGGTGGTGTAACTACCTCCGGAACTGCTGGAGCGGCAGCCTCGGGAACTGATTCTTCAGGTGCCGCCTCTTCCTCTCTTGGTTGTTCAGCTTCTGTAGACGGAGTCTCTTCAGGGACTGCTTCTTCCGTTGGCGGTTCGACAGTTTCCGGAGCTGCCGTTTCTGGTATTGCCTCTTCCGGAGCCACAGGCTGAACTACCTCTGGTTGTGGCTGTACTTCTTCAGTTACCGGTGGAGCAACAGTTTCTGGAACAGGCATTGTTACTTCAGGCGGCTGTGGTTGAGCTGGCTCTACTACCTGAGGCTGCACCACTTCTACTTTTGTTTCAGGTTGCTTCGTTTCCTTTACCTGTTGCTGAGTGACAGCACAAGAACTCAAAAAAATTGTAAGACTTATTAAACCTACACCATAATAACCTTTTCCCATAATCTCTCTCCTTGTTTATAAAACTATATATTACAAGCGTTTTTAATATACTATTTATTCGTCAATAATTCTAGCTCCTTATGCATTTTGTGTTCTCCCATGTCTAAACCCGCAGCGGTAAAAAACTTTTTGCGTACAAGATTAGAGGCACTCTTTAACAACGATTTTTTATCGTTCATATTCCCCAAAATACCAAGGCTAATGCTTCCCGCGGCCATCATCGCATGCCCGCCTGCATTCATAAATCCAAATGCCTTTTCTAAAAGTAACGCAAGGTTAATGCTGGAATCATTACTTCTGGCCGACAAATGAACCTTGTCTTTATCAATCCCAAAAACCAGTACGGTAGAAATGCCTTCTGTATGAAGCGCCAATTCTGCCGCCTGGGGTAATGCATCCCTGTCATTTATAAATTCAACGAACGATACCAGGTACGAACCTTTTACCTCCCGGTTACAAATGGCCCTTCCAATAATATCCAGCGTTTCCATACTCATGGGGGGGTTTTCAATCTGATTTAAAAGTTGTGCATCAACGAGGGGCGAGAGGTATGCCGCCGCGTCAATGTCTTCGGGGGTAGTGTTTCTGGTAAATCCACCCGTATCAACCCTGATTCCGTATCGAAGCGCTGTGGCAAGTGGCGGGCTGGGTATGATATTCAAATATCTTAAATACCTTGTCATGATCGTAGACGCAGCGCCTATTTTGGGCATTATTTCTATAAACTCGCCTTTTACCAGACTGAAATCAGTTTGATGATGATCAATGATAATATTGGGAATTATACTCGGATGGAGTATGTTGTTTTTTGAAGGGATCGATGCTTCTATTAACGCCACTTTATCAACGGTAGCAAGTACCTTCCGGGATTCTTCGGTGTTTTCCAACTGAACAAGTTCTATTTTTAACAAATCGACCAACCTTTTATTCTGTTGATGGCCAATGTTTCCTCCATAATATATTCTGGATTTAATACCATAATCGTCTGCAATACGTTTCAGCGCAAGACCGGATGCAAGGGCATCCGGATCGGGATTGTCCTGTAAAAATATTGCTAATCCTTTATGATGTGCCGCCTTAATAACATTCACCAGATGAAAAACAGACCGCTTTAATTTTGCCGTTTCCAGATCAGTCAGAATGGTATTCATAATAATCTTACTTGTTTGAACCGTACAATCTACCCCGTTTTTTTGTAATGCCAAAGCCTCACGCTCGCTGACTACCCTTGATAATATAAAGGTATTGGGTATTATTTTTTTTATACGTTGTACCAGCGCCATGGTTTCCTGCGAGTTTTTGTGTAAAATGATGAATGCGATAATATCTTTTACCGGTAACAAGCTGAAATCGAATGTATTAATATCGGCAAGGATAGTATGAAGATTCAATTCTTTTAAACCAACCATAACAGCTTCATTGTTATCGATGACAACAACATTCTCGCCTGTCTTATTGAGATTGCGAGCTAAGGCGCATCCGACATCATCGCAACCCAGGATTATATACATCCATTATATCCTTCAAATAAGGGATTTTATCTAAGAATAAACAAAATGGGAATTCATTATAAAATTATGTTATTTTGAAGTCAACATGAAAAACAAAATGCGCTGAAATTTAACTTCGTGTAAATATAGGAGTTATACACAGAATTATGGTTTAAGAAGCGATAGGGATACGCAGCGGTTTTTCCGTTTTTATCTTGAAACCAGGGAGTAGCATTAGGTAACATCACGCTTAAAATCAAGCATATCGCTGTATTTTTCAAGGCACTTTAGAGAAAAGGTCGATACCTATGCAGATTCAAAATATTGTCAGGCATGTGGGGATTTCTGAGGTTCAGTGGCAGGAATTGATTGAAAGGCATGATGTTGTTCTGGAGGAATTTGAGGGAGTCTGTTTTTACAGGGTAACAAAAAAAATGAGTGCCCTTGATAAAGGGGCTATCATTACCGAGAACGGCATTCTTTTTGATTTTCCACGGATTGCCCGGATAATGCATCTGGAAAACGGCATCTGCAATGCATATACACAGCCGTTTTATATCGAAGAAAAAGTGGATGGTTATAACGTCAGGATTGCTTGTATACAGGGACGTGTGCTTGTATTCTCGCGCGGCGCTTATGTCTGTCCGTTTTCAACCGACCGTATTGCAGATTTCCTGGATGTAAAAAAGATCTTTCGCGAGAACCCAAACCTGATCGTCTGCGGTGAATTTGCAGGCCCTGATAATCCTTACAATATTGAACATCCGCCGTATGTTAAAAAAGATGTCCGATTTTTTGCATTCGATTTGATGACGATGAACAACCCTCACAGCATTCCCATCGAAGAACGTTATAAAATTTTTGATAAATATGGTATGCCAACGGTGAGAAGATTCGGAAGGTTTTCCGTTACCGATATTGCGCCTTTACAAAAGATTGTAAAAGAGCTGGATGAGACGGGATGTGAAGGCATGGTAATTAAGCCTGTGAATCCTGTTGAAAGAACCTTGAAATACGTAACACTCGGCTCATGTTTACGTGACATCCATGTTACTGCACCCCTGATGGCAGAGATGTCGTCCGAATTTTTTACTCACCGGATTATCCGCGCTGCAATGTTTATTTACGAACAGGGGCATTCATTAGAGCCTGGAGTTTTCGCAAAACTCGGCGAGGCATTATTAAAACCAATCTATGAAAGCGTTACCAAAGCGGCGCGAAAGGAAGTAATTGATGAAAGGTTTCTCCTCCGCTTCCGGGAAGAGAAAAACATCCAGCATATGACCGACCACCTGTACCGATGCAAGGTGAAGTTTGAGATATTATCGAAAAAAAAGGAGGGCAGCTACTGGTATGTCAATTTTGCGCGCAAGTGTTATGCCTCGTATGAAATCATCCAGAAACATCTCGAAGGCGCAGCCCATGTGGATTAAAGAAACACCTATCGCCTGTTATTAAGGTGCAGTGCGGAATTTTATATGAGAAATTACGTGCTGAATGGAGAACTTCAGGCGCATTCCTTGCATACGCCCTGGAAGGATATCTGGAAGCCCGTTACCGTATAATCAGTTCTCAGGGAATCGGGCAGTTTTATATATGGTGAAAAATCTTCAAAAATATCAACTATTTTTTTACAATGACTACAAATGTAGTGATGATGGATATCGATGTTGGGGTCGTAGTGTTTACGATGCTCATCAATGATAAGTTCTTTAATCTCTCCAATATTCCGTAAAGTTTCCAGAGTCTTATAAATAGTGGTGAAGGACACGGTAGGATAAATCTTTTTTACCTTATTGTAGACTTCTTCTGCCGATGGATGAGAAGTATTTTTTTCCAATACTTTAAAGATCATCAACCGCTGTGGGGTAATCTTCATCCCGTGCTTTCGTAAAACGGTTGTTAATTTTTCTACAGTTTCCATAGTAGTCCTTAAAATATTAAACAGAAATGATTGTTAAAATACAATATTATTTAAACAACCTCCTTGTGTCAATTAAAAAAATAGCAATTACGAAAAATAGGTGTTATAGTATTTTATGATAAGAATTTTCCCAGAGGGATTCCATTTCTCAGAAGAAATAATGCACGATGAATAATTGTAAAAAATATATTCCTTCTTCTCTTGTTTTTTTGTATATAATAATGATATATATTTTTTCGGGACACGGTATGCCAACAATACGTGCAGGTGAACAGGATAGGATAACGTGGAACAAGAAGTATGAAGGTGAAGTTTGCCTTCTCGGTAAAGATCCTGTTGATTTTTTAAGGGAGCACATAGATATCCTGCCAAAGGGGAAGGTGTTTGATGTTGCCATGGGAGAGGGACGCAATGCTCTATTCCTGGCAAAAAACGGCTTCGAGGTTGATGGGTGTGACATCTCCGAAGTAGCGATTAAAAAAGCCCAGGAGTTGGCAAAGGAAAATAACGTCAGGATTAATGCCTTTGTGGCCGATTTAGAGACCTATGCATTACCAAAAGATACCTACGATGTAATCGCATGTTTTTATTATTTACAGCGTAGTCTCATCCCCCGGATGAAAGAAGCGCTCAAAGCCGGTGGAGTGATTATCTACGAGACATACACCGTTGAACATGGGGAGCGCGGGTTTGAAGGACCAAAGAATAAGGCTTATTTACTCAACCCAAACGAACTTTTAAACCTTTTTCGGGATTTTAAGATTATTTTTTATCGTGAACTTGTTTTGAACAACAAAAAGGCTATTGCAAGTTTGATTGCCAGGAAAGAAGACAAATAGGTATACCTGATGTACAACCAAACCTTCAGGTTTTCGACCCGAATCCATACTTTTGAACCTTTGTTGTTAGCAGAAAGATTTTGAATGAATATTTCATCTTTACTCCATGACGTTACAGACAGACAACGTGAGGCAATTACCCACGTTGAGGGACCGCTCCTCATTGTAGCGGGGGCAGGGAGTGGGAAAACCCGCGTTATTACCCGCCGTATCGGTTATCTGATGTCCCAGGGCGTAAATCCGTACAATATCCTGGCCATTACCTTTACCAATAAGGCGGCCGATGAGATGCATGAGCGCATCCAGGAATTTGCCCCTTATAAAGGACTTTGGGTCTCAACCTTTCATAAGATGTGCTCACGCATCCTCAGAAGCACAATAGATCGAATAGGATATTCCAGGGATTTTACTATTTACGATACAGCCGACCAGCAGAACAGAATTAAATCTATTATGGCTGAACTCCAATTGGATACGACACAGTGGAAACCCCGCTCAATTGCAGGAAGCATCAGCAATGCAAAAAACAAACTCATCAACCCGGAGAGCTTTGCCTCAACAGCATCGGGGTATTTCGATCTCATGGTTGCTAAGATTTATTCAAAATATCAGACGCTTTTGAAAAATGAGAACGCCCTGGATTTTGACGATCTTTTAATCAAGACAATAGAACTGTTTAAGAACCATGCCGATGTGCTGGGAATGTATCAGGACAAGTTCAGATTTATTCTCATCGACGAATACCAGGATACGAATTATGCCCAGTACACCCTTACCCGTCTTCTGGCGAATAAATACAGAAATATCTGTGTAACGGGCGATCCTGACCAGTCTATCTACGGCTGGCGGGGCGCCGATATTCGCAATATTATGGATTTTGAGAAGGATTACTCAGATGCGAGGGTTGTGCTCCTGGAGCAGAACTATCGCTCAACAAAACACATCCTCCATGCGGCCTCCAGTGTGATTCAGCAAAATAAATATCGCAAACAAAAGGGATTGTGGACAGAAAACATGCTGGGCGAAAAGATAAAGGTCGTTGCCTGTGAAGATGAGCGCGCAGAGGCAGATGAAATTACAAAGATCATACGGGGACTCATTCAGAAAGGTTTTAAATATTCTGATATCGCGATATTTTACCGTACAAATGCCCAGTCACGCGTGCTGGAAATTTCTCTGGGGAATCAGGGAATTCCCTACACAATTATTGGGGGTGTGGAGTTCTATCAGAGAAAAGAAATAAAAGATATCCTGGCGTATCTAAGATTATCTATCAATCCTCACGACACGGTTGCCCTGGAACGCACCATTAATACGCCTACACGCGGTATAGGCAATACGACCTTGAAGAAGTTAGAGGATTGGGCTGTTGCACAGAATATCAGCCTCTTTCAGACAATACAACAGGTTGATAAAATTCCTGAGATTCAAGGCAAGACTGCCCAGGCAATCAGGAAATACGCAGAACTTATTGTCCATTTGCAGCAATTGCCAAAATCGCCGGTAGAGTATATTATCCGGCAGGTCATTAATAAAACGAATTACCTTGCATTTCTCCGCGAATCCGGCGATAAGGAATCAAAAGACCGCATAGCCAACGTGGAGGAAATGGTCAATGCCGCTCACGAATACGATACCAATGGGTTCGAAGGCGCCTTGCAGGGGTTTTTGGAAGAAGTCGCCCTTGTTTCTGATGCGGACGATATAAAAGACAACGTTGAGGTCGTAACCCTCATGACCCTGCATACGGCAAAGGGGTTGGAATTTCCCGTGGTCTTTATCACGGGAATGGAGGATGGGTTATTGCCCCATACAGAATCCCGCGACTCGGATGATGAACTTGAGGAAGAAAGAAGACTTTGCTATGTAGGGATTACACGGGCAATGAAGGAACTTATTCTCTCCCATGCAACACGGCGCATGCGATATGGACAGACGCTCCCATCCAGGGCATCCAGGTTTCTGGATGAAATTCCTCACAAAATCATTGAAAAAATAGACCGTACAAATCGTAGCTATTCTTTTAATACCTATACGAAGAAAAAAGGGTTTGATAGCGAAATGGCATTCAAGCCTGATCATGATAACCGATCGTATAGGTCAACAACGGTTGTGTCCGATTCCCACGACGTCTGCGGAGAAAACAATCTTTTGTCCCTTGCGGGCGGAGACGTCGTCAGGCATCCCATTTTTGGCATCGGCAGGGTACTGGAGGTGTCGGGGAGCAATGAAAAGGCAAGCGCAAAAATAAGCTTTAATGTTGGCGGCACAAAGAATCTCATGTTAGCATATGCAAAATTGGAAAAAATAAGATAAATTATTTAAGAGAGGAAATTTTCGTGGAAAAAATATATATGGATAACGCCTCTGGCACGCCTCTGCATCCAAAGGTGATGGAGGCTATAATACCCTTGTTAAAGGAGGGTTTTGGCAACCCCTCCAATTTACATCACTTCGGAAAGATAACGAGTGAGGCCATCCAGACGGCCAGAGGTCAGGTGGCGGGTCTTATCAATGCGAAGCCAAATGAGATTATGTTCACATCGGGCGGCACTGAAGCCAATAATTTCGCCTTGAAGGGCATACTGCCCGCGCACAAAAAAAAGGGAAACCATATTATCACTTCTCAGATTGAGCATTTTTCCGTGCTCAACCCTTTGAAATCATTGGAAAAATCGGGATATGAAGTTACGTATCTTCCTGTTGATAAATGCGGCATGATTAATCCGGATGACGTTAAAAAGGCCATCAAGCCCACAACAACCATGGTTTCAATTATGTACGCCAATAATGAGATTGGGACGGTTGAACCGGTAAAAGAAATTGGTTCACTTACCAGGGAAAAAAACATTATTTTCCATACCGATGCAGTTGCAGCAGTGGGAAACATTCCGGTAGATGTGAAGGATAACAATATTGATGCGCTCAGTTTATCAGCCAATCAATTTGGCGGTCCATCGGGAGTCGGAGCGCTCTATGTGAGGGAAGGCATCAGGATACGTCCTTTTATGGAAGGAGGTGTACAGGAGGGTGGGCGCAGGGCTGGAACGGAAAATATTATGGGTATTGTAGGATTAGGAATGGCCTCAGAACTCGCTCAATCGGAGATGTCTCAACGTGTAAATAAGGCACAGTCCTTGCGAGACAGGCTAAAAGATGGTATTCTGAAAAATATTTCTCATGTATATGTGAATGGCCATCCAACAAACTGCCTGCCGGGAAATCTGAGTTTGTGCATAGAATTTATTGAGGGAGAGTCGATTTTGCTCTTCCTTGATATGCAGGGTATCGCCATTTCCAGTGGTTCTGCATGTACGTCAAGGTCTCTCAAGGCGTCTCACGTTATAACGGCCACGGGCGTTGATGCGGCGCTCGCGCAGGGAACCATACTCTTTAGCCTGGGAATAAACAATTCGGAAAATGACGTTCATTGCGTCCTGGAAAAACTGCCGCCCATTATTGAACGTCTCCGGCAGATGTCGCCCTTGTACAGCCAGAAGAAATAAAATATACACACAAAAAGAAAATTCATAAAAGGTAGAGGTGCGGTATGCCTTCAGTTATTGTAGAAAAGAGAAAATATACATACGAGGAAATATTTTGATATAAGGAGTTTTCTATGCAGTACAGCGCAAAGGTAATGGACCATTTTGCAAACCCCCGTAATGTAGGTGAACTTCCCGATGCCAGTGGTGTTGGGGAAGTGGGGAACCCGGCATGTGGCGACATTATGAAGATGTCGATTAAGGTTAAGGATAATGTCATTGTCGATGTAAAATTCAAGACATTCGGTTGTGGCGCTGCCATAGCTACCAGTAGTATTTCTACTGAAATGCTCAAGGGAAAGACCCTTGACGAGGCGCTAAGCATTACAAATAAAGCAGTTGCTGAGGCGTTGGATGGTTTACCGCCGGCTAAGATGCATTGCTCCGTGCTTGCGGAAGAGGCCATTGAGGCAGCAATAGACGATTATCTCAAGAAAACAACCGGCAAAGGCCTTGAAAAAAAGAAACAGCACGCGCACGATGACCATCACGAACATTAAGTTTGGAAAATACACAGAGAAGCAGAGACGCAAAATCTTGCGTCTCTACGCTTAATATAAAATCCCTGAACATTCAAATAAAATGAAAAATGGATGAGAGTTGAGTATGAAGGCAGACGAAACCCTTGATTGTTATGGACTCATGTGCCCTATGCCTATTTTTAAAACTTCCGGCAAGATACGAGACATTGAAGTAGGTAAGGTACTCGAGGTAATTGCAACGGATGAAGGAATCAAAAAAGACATTGCTTCGTGGTGCGGCGCTACCGGAAATGAACTCCTGGGTATTCAGGAAGAGGGTGGAGAAATCCACGTCTTTATCAGAAGATTAAAATAAAGAGTGAATAACCGTATTGAATGAACCAAAATCTCTATTTTTACCGGAAGATGCGCTTGGCATTGTCACAGACCTCTATCAGCTTACGATGGCTGCCGGATATTTTGAGCAAGGGATGCAGGATACCGCAACCTTTGAATTATTTGTCCGCACTTTGCCTAAAAACCGATCCTACTTAATCGTAGCAGGCCTGGAGCAAGTACTACACTACCTTACACACGTACGATTTTCATCAGAATCAATTCACTATTTACGCAGCTTACCGGTCTTTCACCCTGTAAGTAACAATTTCTTTGAATATCTGAAGAATTTTAGCTTCAGTGGTACTCTATATGCAATGCCAGAAGGGACCGTTGCATTTGCAGGTGAACCGCTCCTCAGGGTCACAGCCCCCATTGTAGAGGCACAAATCGTAGAGACATACTTACTCTCAACTATAAACTTCCAGACGTCAATAGCAACCAAGGCGTCAAGGATAGTATATGCTGCCCGGGGACGTGATGTGATTGATTTTGGTACCCGCCGCGCCCATGGTCCGCAGGCCGGTGTCCTTGCAGCACGGGCATGTTTCCTCGGTGGATGCAACGGCACTTCAAATGTATTCGCCGCTTTTAAGCTCGGAATACCCGCCGTAGGAACAATTGCACACTCATGGGTTATGGCATTTGAAAATGAACTTAATTCTTTCTGCAAATTTCATGAAACATTTCCTGATAACACTCTGTTGCTCATTGATACCTACAATACCTTGATTGGAGCGAAACATGCTGCCATGATTGGCAAGAAACTCAAGGGCGTCCGTATTGATAGTGGGGACTTAATAAACCTTAGTAAGGAAGTGAGAAAAATATTAGATGGCGAAGGGTTACACCACGTCAGGATCGTTGGCAGCGGTGATTTAAACGAAGAGCGAATTGATGAGCTGATGAGGAATGCCGCACCCATAGACTCCTTTGGTGTGGGGACCGAGATGGTTACCTCCAAAGATGCACCAGCCCTTGGGGGAGTTTATAAACTCGTTGAGCAGGAACATGAGGGAAAATCTATTCCCAGGATGAAATTCAGCGAAGACAAGATTACCTACCCATGCAAGAAACAGGTATACCGGGTCACCGACGATTATGGTAATATTATAAAAGACGTCATAGGGCTTGAGGGTGAAAAAACCGAAGGAATGCCTCTTTTGGTGCCGGTTATAAAAGATGGTAAGATATGTTGCAATCTTCCCCCGATACACCAAATTCAGCGTAATGCCTCGGAGAACCTTAGCCATCTGCCAGCATCTTTTAAACGTCTTAAAGATGCGGAGAGCTACCCGGTAATAAAAAGCCAGCTATTAGAACAAAAAAGACAGGAGACTGAAAAGAAATTAAGAAATCAACTCTAGTGATTGATGATGAAGTAAACAAAACCCCTCTCGTTATTCTTTTGAAATTCTTACTGATTGCATCAGATGTTCATCCCCAAAGTGAAAAAAAGGCTGTGAAATCCTTGGATTTATTGAAGAACAAATAATGTCTATCCCCAATTCCCCCCAAGCCCTCCTTTATCGGATTACTAATTTTTGCCTAACGTTTAAGGTGTGGGGCCCAGAGCGAGTGAAGCCTGCTTGCGGAGCGTCCCTCTCAACCGCAATGTTAGACAGGCTTGATGACCAACATTTCATTGCCGCCTCGCTGGAATTCATAAGGGACACGCCTAACCTCAATTCCGAAGCCGTGACTTACAAGGGATTCAGTAACGAAGGTCAAGTGTGGCGAAGGTGTCCCGTCAAGCGTAAGCAAAGGAAACACTCTGACTTCGCGAGCTACCCGCAACATTTCCCGAAGAGCCTGAAGATGAAACTGGGCAGACAGGTGGGTGCTGTATAGAAACAAGAAATGCGATGACAAAGCGATGTCGAACTTGCCGCTCTCAAGAGGAAGTAACGGCAATTCTCCAGCAATATATCGGCCATCGTTCTTTCCGGTCTCGTAGTCCGACAGGAATGTATTCATTGCTGACATGCGAACACGCCCAAGCTCTTCAACCGACGAGATAGAGCTCCAAACATAGTCTTTTTGGTTTTTGCGCATTTGGGCCATCACGGTTTCGTAAGTCTCAGATATGCGGCTTCTGATCGGTGCAGCGTCAAAGATATAGATCGGATCGACTGAAATGACGTGACCACCAAGTTTGGTCAGTTCCGAATTGAACCCAGCTGGACCATCACCACAGCCGAGAATGCGAAGTTTCAGATCGGCCTCCGTGAGGCCGAACATGGCACAGTATTCGTCGTAGGAACGTCCCCACGGTACGATTGTTTCGAGTGTAAAACCCATCGTGACTCGCCTTTATAACAAGTTATTATGCGATTTTTCCACGTTATCAGAAATGCCTCGGAATGTAAAGGAATTTTAAAAGACAAACCGACAGACAATTACAATCTTTGTATAATTTGCTAACTGACGAACATTACTTTTATCACAATCCCTGGGAACTTTGTGTTCTCTGCGGTGTACTGAACTGTTAGGCATCCTGTTTACTAATCCGCAGTTCGCGTATTTTTTGTTGTAAATTCTGACGATGCATGTCGAGCGACTCTGCGGCGCGGCTAACGTTCCAACCGCATTCTTCAAGCTTCTTCCGTATAAAATCACGCTCAAAATTTTCGACAATCACCTTCTTTGCATCCCGGAACGAAAGGTTGTAATCGACATTTTTCACGGCTAACACACTGTTTTCGGGGTGTTTTATTTCGTCCGGCAAATCAATCATATCGAGGATGGTATTGTTTGAAAGCACAACGGCACTCTCAATAACGTTCTTGAGTTGACGAACGTTCCCGGGCCAGTTATACGATACCAGATATTTCATTGCCTCATGAGAAATGGAGACGACGTCCTTTTGATGTCTTTCCGAGAAGTGTTGTATGAACCGGTTTACCAAAAGAGGTATGTCTTCCTTCCTGTTTCTGAGTGGCGGGAGTTTTATATTAACGACCTTGATTCTGTAATATAAGTCTTCACGGAATCTGCCTCCTTCTATTTCTTCTTCCAGGTCACGGTGCGTAGCGCTCATGATGCGCACGTCCACGGATAAGGTCTCTGTGCCGCCCAACCGCTCGAATTTTTGTTCCTGTAATACCCGCAAAAGTTTTGATTGTGTGCTCATGCTCATATCCCCAATTTCATCCAGGAATATGGTTCCTTTATTTGCCAGTTCGAATTTTCCCATGCGTCTTTCGGTGGCGCCGGTAAACGCCCCTTTTTCGTGTCCAAAGAGTTCACTCTCGATCAACGTCTCCGGTACGGCAGCACAGTTCATTATGATCATCGGCTCGTTTTTCCTCTTGCTGCGTTTGTGAAGCTCCCTGGCAACGAGTTCCTTGCCGCTGCCGCTTTCTCCCTGTATCAATACCATGACGTCCGTTGAGCCAACCTTTTCTATTTTGTTGAATACGTCCTTCATTGCCTCACTCTGGCCAAGAAGTTCACCCATGCCCTCAAGTCTGCCTATTTCCAGCCTGAGTCGTGCATTTTCTTCCTGCAATGCGAGTTTTTCAAATGCGTTCTTGGCAATGATCCGGAGCTCGTCGATTTCGTATGGCTTTGCAATGTAATCATAAGCCCCCCTTTTCATTGCCTCAACAGCGATCTTTTCGGATCCATAAGCGGTAACGATGACCACGAGCGGTGGATTTTTCATTGCCTTGATCATCTCCAGTGTCTTCATGCCATCAAGCTGTGGCATGTTAATGTCAAGAAATACGAGTTCGGGATGATGCGTTTTGATTATCTGTAATGCGTCAGCGCTGTTTGCGGATTCGTACATGATATAGTTATCCTTTTTCAGGATCTTTTTCATCCCGTACCGCGCGGCGTTTTCGTCATCTACTATTAATATGGATTGTTTAGGCATGGCATTTACATGGTATAGAAATATTTATGTTAATGATAGTCTAAAGCGAAGCGCTGCTTCGCCCTCTTCAAGTCTTGTCCAATTCTGCAGATTGAAGCAGCAAAGGAAAACAACCCCCTTGTTCCCCCTTTACTAAGGGGGATTTATTTGATTTTTTATTTCATCCTGTTTATCTTGTTAATCCTGTCTTGATTTTCTCATGTTTGTAATGCAACCGGTTCACGCAAGGGAAAATGCAGAATGAATGAAGCGCCGGTTCCCTTGCTCTCGACATGGATGGAGGCATCCATATCTTCGAGCTTCTTTTTAACAATGGAAAGCCCCAGCCCTGTTCCCGTTTGCCTGGTGGTATAAAAAGGCTCAAATATTTTCTCTAACGACCCTTGTGGTATACCGGGGCCGGTATCGGCTACCGTAACCTGAATGGTATGTTCATCCGTTTGATATTCCGCAGAAATAGTTATCCTGCCGCCATCCGGCATTGCCTGAATAGCATTGTGGATAATATTAAAAAACACCTCTTTCAATGCTCCTTCATCAGCGGTAATTTCAGGGAGGTTGTCGGGAATTTCACAACACGTGACGATTTTATTTTGTTTTGCCTCGTGGTTTAATACAACAAGGGTTGAATGAATAGCCGCCCCAATCCGGACGCTTGTCTTTACCTCACTGCCCGGCTTGGCAAACTGCAGGAGTTGATTGACAACCTTGGTCAAGCGATCAATTTCATTTACGATAATAGCCAGGTCATCCTGAAATGGGTCGTCTTTCCTCATGTCTTCACGCATTACCTGGACAATGGCCTTAATCGAACTCAGGGGATTTTTGACCTCATGGGCGACACTGGTGGAGAGTCGCCCAAGACTTGACAGTTTTTCATTTTCGTACATCTTCCGTTCCAGATCAAGCTTTTCCTCGATGATCTTTGATTTTTCCACGGCAGAACCAATTTCGTTTGCAATGATCATCAACTGGTCAAGATGATCGGAGGTCACAGGCAGACCACGCTTGGCGCGTCCTAGGCACAAAAGACCGGTAAGTATTCTATTAACAAATATCGGGAATATAAAGACGGCCTCCAGCAGACGCATCTCATTAATAATGGAAACATCCTTAACCTCGTACCTGTCTAAGACAATAAATTCCCCGTGAGCAAAAAATTGCACGATAGATTGTATGTCGGTCTGGGTAATATATTCATGCTTTTTATCTCCGATTATTTGAATTCGATCAGTCCCCTTTTCCGGAAAAGGGACAGGCTTAAAAAGAAGGAGATTGGTGGATTTTATAGCCGTGGCTTTTTTGACGGATTCAATAATATTTTCAAGGAGCCTTGAAAAATTGACGAGGGGGTCTGTGCTGATGACGTGGCTTAATTCATAGAGTAAATATTCACTCTCTCCGGTGCGATAAAATATCAGCTTTCGGAACAGAGTTTGTGCGCGTTCTTTCAAGGTCGGAAACCAGAAGACAAGACTGATGACAAAGACAGACTCCAGCATTCGGGCGTTGACGTTGTAATGTTGTTCGAGCGATTTACTCAGCTTCTTGATTCCAAAATAATAGAGGCAGATCAGGACGAGCGTAAGAAAGGAATAAAAGACACTGCGCCGGAGGACGAATTCCATGTAATTGTAACGATATACATAGTAGGAAAAAATAATACTGGGGAAGATCGATGACAACATGGAAATGAGCACCAGGTACTGCCCTGCATAAGGGATTTTATTTCCTTCAAGGATCACCGTAAAACCGATAAATACGGCTATCGTGATTACCGCCCAGAAGATAGCCATGTGGAATTTCCTTTCTTCCTTCTCTTCCACGGTCTTTGCGATCAACCGGGAGATACTCCCCGCGATAAACAACGCTGCTATCAACCATACGACAAAGGGTTTTACATAGGGAGATGCGATGGTCATTAAATGGGTATCATCGGATAAAATAAAATTTTTAATAATTACAGAAAAGGGAAGGACGGGAAGATAGATACCAAAGAAGATGAGCCTCTGGACAGATTTTTTAATATATGGTTTGCTTTCAAAAAGGAATAAAACAGCCGTGTGGAGCAGGAGGCTGGGCATGAAGCCGATACCGCCATAAGAGATAGCATCTGCAACAAGGCTTACAGAGGGGATATCTCTTCCAAACAGAAGAAAACTGAAAAGAGACACGGCATTTCCAAAGTGCCACATGGCAACGCTGATGACGAGGAAGAGGAATACGAGTTCACTCCGCGTTTTCTGCGGCCGTTGCACGATCAGAACAGAAAGGACGACGTGCAATATAGTGCCCAGGATAAAACCGATGAGGGATATAATTTCGTAAAGAGGCATAATTATAATTTGGATTTACGATTTTGGATTTGCAATTTTATTTAATTTGACATTTTTTATATGAGCTTAATTATAGGGCAAGTAACCTGTCTTGACAACGCATAAAATACTCCTGTAGAATTTTAGCCTGAAGTTCGTTCAATGCTGGTTCAATCGAAGACGATTGAACCACTATGACAGTCGCCAATTACAATTTAGATATATACGTCTTTTTCTGAGGTCTCATTGATAGAACCAACCAACGTAAAAAAAATCATTATCCGATCGCCCAATTGGGTGGGCGATGTTGTCATGGCTACGCCTGCATTCCGATGTATCAGAGAAAATTTTCCCCATGCAGAAATAACCCTCCTTATAAAGCCTTACGTTCAGAAGATCATTGAAGGCGCCCCCTGGTTTGACAACACCATGCTCCTGGATTCCCAGAACAAAAAAAGACTATGTGGGCAAGCGGTCTCTCTCGTAAAACAGATACGTTCTCAAAGATACGAACTTAGTTTTCTTTTTCCGAATTCCTTTAGTTCCGCACTCGTCTTCTGGCTGGGTGGCGTAAAACGGCGTGTTGGATATAAACGGGATGCACGGTCGTGGTTACTTACCGATCGTGTACCCCGATTATATGATGAAAATGGTCGCTTTCGTCCAACGTATATGGGTGATTATTACCTGCGTTTATGTACAGAAATTGGATGCGAAGTGCGTTCAAAGGAACTGGAATTGTTTATTTCTGATGAAGCACAACGGCGTGTGGATGAAATTTTTAAAAAGTATCATTTAGGCGACGGCAAGCCGCTCATTCTTTTGAATCCCGGCGCTGCCTATGGTTCCTCAAAATGCTGGACGGCAGAAGGGTTTGCCCGAACCGCTGATCTTATCCGGAATCCTGTAGATTGCCATATAGCAATAGTCTGCGCTCCCGGCGAATTAAAACTTGCTCAAGATATTGTTAGCGCTGCACAATCAACGGTGATTAATCTGGGAATCGAGATTAAGTCCCTGGATGTCCTGAAGGCGGTGGTCAAACGATGCGCATTGTTGATTACCGTGGATTCCGGCCCGCGCCATATAGCCGTAGCCTTTAAGAGGCCCGTTGTAACGCTCATGGGACCAAACGACCCCCGGTATACGGATACTCCGGCTGAGGTAGGGCGGGTAATCAGGGCTGACGTTGATTGCCTTGCCTGCCATCTGAAGGTATGTCCGAAGGATCATCGGTGTATGACCCATATAAAGCCGGAAAGGGTTGCCCGTGTTGGGTTGGATTTAATCAAGATGTTACCTGAATAACCACAAAATATAAGCGCCATACCCGATGAGGAGAAATACCCCTTGTATGCGGCTCAGGACGAATTTCCAGGTAATCATGGGTATAAGGAATATGCTGAAGAAGAGCATGACAGGCATATCAACACGGAGAGAAGCTGAATTGACAGGTAACGGCCTGACGAGTGCGGCAACTCCAAGGACTGCAAGGATATTAAAGATATTACTCCCGATGACGTTCCCGACACTAATATCAGATTCCTTGCGGATGGCGGCAACCATAGATGTTGCCAGTTCGGGGAGTGAAGTGCCTACGGCAATAACGGTAAGCCCTATAACGAGTTCACTGATTCCAAAAACTCGGGCAATATATATGGATGAATGAACCATCAGATGCGCTCCCGCAACGAGACCCGCCAATCCTAAAAAGATTAAAAATATATCACGAGAAAGGGTGCTACGGCCTTTTTCCAAGTGATCCTCGAACTCCTGGTATTCCTGCTCAACAGCCCCGGCTTCCTTTAAGGCGACACGATAGACATAAAAGGTGTAAAACGATATACCTGCCAAGAGGATACCGCCTTCCAGGCGACTCAACATGCCATCCAAACCAATAAAGTAGAGAAAGAGAGAAATGCCTACCATAAGAGGCATCTCACGGTAGAGGAGTTTCATATCCACCTTAAGGGGTTGAACGAGGGCTGAGAGTCCCAGGATAAGGCCGATATTGGCAATATTGCTTCCGATGACATTTCCCATAGCAATATCACTCGAATGGCGGATGGCGGCAATTACACTGGTAACAAGTTCCGGAGTTGATGTTCCAAATGCAACGATCGTGAGTCCTATTACCACCGGTTTGATATAAAAGGCACGAGCAAACCTTGTCGCCCCCTTAACGAGCCATTCGGCTCCAAAATAAAGACCAGCAAGTCCTGCGATAAACAACAAAATTTGAAATATCATTATCCTGTCCCATCCTCAGCAAAATAGGTAAAAATCAAGTTATATCCCCTTAATAAGGGAGCATCAATGTCATTAAGTTAAGCCACCTTCCGTAAAATTCCCCCTTACCAAAGGGGGATTCAGGGGGTTGTATGTTTCTTAAATGAAAATTATCCCCCCTGCTCTATCATTTCCGAAAAAAGTATACAGTACAAATGTCATTGCGAGGAACGGAGTGACGAAGCAATCTCTCGTATTGAAAAAACTTAAGATTGCTTCGCTATCGCTCGCAATGAAATGTGGTGTTATCTGTCTGCGTCTCTGCTATGCCTTAAATATCGAAATAGATTATCAAAAATCATTATGGAATTCTACCCAAAATTGATATATTCCATCTTCATGGCCTGCATGATCAGGATCGGGTCTTTTTAGTGACCTTACTATAGACGGCCATTTTTACGTTAACGATCATGCAAGGTTTTTTAGAATACGCCCTGATGGTCACAAAGAGTCCTTCCCCGTAAAGGAAACCACGGTCAGGGGTACTAAGATGACCTGCGGCGTCTTGGTGGCGGAAAAAAATCGACAAAGGCCTAATTCATTTGACAAATGATTCAAAATAATCTAGTGTTTGTGTATGTTACGTACTGCAAGAATAGTTGTTCCAAACTATGTTTTCCATATTACCCAAAGAGGAAATTACCGTCAAAATATTTTTCAAGATAATGTGGTTGTGCAGTGCACCTTTGTGAACGTCTGTGGTAAAAAGAGAATTTCGGAGGAATAAGTTTTGAAAATTGCAGTAACTGGCTTGACCGGTTTTCTTGGTAGTTACGTGGCAAAAAGATTCTTTGAAAGGGGCGTTCAAATACAGGCTCTGATACGGAATACCTGCAATATTTTACATCTTAAAGATTTTCAGGAAAAAATTACCTTTGTACAAGGCGATCTCACTGACAAAGAGATATTGAAGAAATTTGTGCAAGGTGCGGATGTAGTTATTCACATGGCTTACGAAAGAAATGGTGCCTCATTTTACGAAGCGGCTAATAAGGACATTAAAAGATTTGTAGAGGCAAATCTTCTCAGTAGCATAGAGCTGTTGGACGCCTCAAAACAAGCTGGCATTAAACAATTCATCTTTATCAGTTCCTGTGCGGTATACGGACACATCTTTTCCAACATCAAGTTAGACGAACAGCATCCCCTCATACCCGATTCAAATTACGGAGCATACAAGGCGTCGGTCGAGGCATTTTGTCATTCATATTTCATGACAAAGGCTTTTGGCACAACTATCTTCCGTCCGGTAGGCATCTATGGTATAAATCCGCATCTGGCCCACTCCGCGTGGTACAATATAATCAAAGATATCAAACACGGAAGCGATGTAGAAGTTTCGGGAGGCGGCAAGATTGTCTTTGTGGAAGATGTGGCGCAGGCTATAGACCTGGCAATTGGCAATAAAGAAGCATCGGGAAAGATTTATAACCTGGTAGACTTTTATATTGATAACGTGAGCGTTGCACGTATGGCTAAGGAACTTTGTGCCTCCAAATCCAGTATCAACGGTACATCCAAACAACCTGTCAATACTATTGATAATACCCAATCTAAGGCATTGGGTGTACGTTATGCAGGGATTGAAGGGTTAAAGCGGTATGTTCAGAATATGATCAACCGTATTTAGCGCCTTGTTTTGATTTTATATCCAGGGTAAATTTGATATTGTTCAATGCCTAAAGAAGTGCGGCATCATTTTGTGTTAACCTTTTAGCTTGTTGTTATCTGTCCGAGCTTATTTAAGCGTTTACTCTAAAGACCGTCCTCTTTTTAATGAATTAATAAGTCCCCGTGCCTTGTGTAATGTCTCTTCGTATTCATCCTCTTCGCGGGAATCTGCAACGATACCGCTGCCAACCTGAAAGTATACCCGGCTGTCTTTCATGATAAAGGTACGTATGGCGATGTTCATATCCATATTTCCGTTAAATCCGATATGGCCGATAGCGCCGGTATATACGCTGCGCTGGCTGGGTTCAAGTTCGTCAATAATTTGCATGGCCCTGATCTTGGGCGCTCCGGTAATGGACCCGCCGGGAAACGCGGCTCTGAGCAAATCAATAATATCATTATGCTCCTGTAAATCGCCTTCTACGGTGGCAACCAGGTGATGTACGGTAGGGTACGTTTCGAGCGCTTTTTTTTCTGTTACCCGGACAGTTCCAAATTTGCACACACGTCCAAGGTCGTTGCGTTCGAGGTCAATAATCATGGTAAGCTCCGCATCATCCTTTGGACTGGAAAGCAAATCCTGTTTCAATGTCTCATCGGTTTTTGAATCCTCTCCCCGTGGCCGCGTCCCCTTGATGGGACGGGTCTGGACATGATTATCAAGGACATGCAGGAATCGTTCCGGTGAAGAACTGATGATGGCAATATTGTCAAACATTAAATAACTGGAGAATGGCGCAGGATTTACAACGCGTAATTTTTTATAAAGTTCATACGAGGAAATTTGAATTGGGGATTCTATTCGTTGAGAAAGGTTAACCTGATAGACATCGCCGGCTGATATATAATCTTTAATACGTCTGATAGCGCCCAGATACTGTTCCCTGGTAAAATTAAATTGTAATGGCGTTTCCGGCATTTTTTGTGCGATTGGCTGGTCTGATGATTTATATTCGGGTTCACATTTTTTTTGTAACGTATCAATGATCTGTTCCATTCTGTCTGCCAGGGTGTCGTCAAAACCAAAGTCTATTCCAATTACAGAGCACTTTTCCAGGAGATGGTCGTATGCGATGATCAGGTCATAGAATCCCATATACAAATCCGGCAGCCCAATATCGTCTGTCGCCCTGCTGGGTAATTGCTCAATAAAATGGCAAAGCTCATACCCCAGGTAACCGACCGCGCCACATTGAAAGGGAATGGACTCCGATGAAGTTTCCACAGGGAATTGTCTTAATAATTCACGCAGGTGTTCAAAGGGGTCCCCTTCAATCTCAAGGGTGCCGTCTTTATCGGTTAAAGTGATGGCGCGGTGTTTGGATTTCATGACGAGGAATGGATTATACCCCAGAAATGAATATCTCGAAATTCCCTTTATGGGCAGTGCGCTGTCGAGAAAAAACAGGTTCTTGTTTGAAATAAACCGGCAAAATGCCTCTATCGGCGGGCAGGCATCTTTGACTTCCCGAATAAGAATCTCACCAATCATGGAATTGTTTAGTCCCGTGTTTTATACAAAATGTGATACTCACATTAATACCAGGTTTGCGGTTTTGTAGTGACAACCTCAGTTATCATAATGTTTCATGTTTAGGAATTACAATCCTGGAGAGACGCAAAATCGTTCGACTGAGCTCACGACGAAGTCTTACGTCTCTCCCGGTGCATTTTTAAAATTGCTGCTTTATCGGGAAAACCCCTCTATAATCTAGATGCGATGTAAAACTTTGTCAAGGTAAATCGCCTGATTTGTGCCGTAAAAAGCCATTTTTGTCCTTGTTAATGAACAACAAGTATGCTAACATCGGAGCCGTTACAGTATTACTTTGTAAAAACATCTTTTTTTTGTAAGTTTTTTACAATTCAATACACCTCCTTGTCAAGAGGTATTGTTTGTTTATGAGAGAAAGATTGCTTCGCTTTGCTCGCAATGACAGAATAAGGGCGCAATGGCCGAATGACGAAGCGCATAGTCCGTGTCATTGCGAGGTGTCTTTTCCGAAGCAATCTGCCCGCTTTCATAAAGGAGAATTGGTTGCGGCTATG
>CAYJME010000021.1:0-25598 GCA_964370795.1 uncultured candidatus Brocadiaceae bacterium | reverse complement strand
TTCAATGCTGTGGTTGTAGAGCGACCAGGCTGGTCGCTCTACAATGAGAAAGTCGACGAAGTCCTAATTTAACAGGATAAGGAATATTATGGAAGGCAAAGAATCAAATATGCCATACACTTCTTTTCTTGGAACCGGCTGGGGTTTCCCGCCGGAATTTATACCAGAAACCGGGGTGGCGATGACTTCCGATGAAGAAGATATTGACAGGAGCATGAGAATCCTCTTTGGCACTGCTATAGGGGAACGATTCCTGACCCCCAAATATGGTCTCGATATGCACGAAATTCTCTTTGAGCCTGTGAGCACGACGATGAAGACATTTATAAAGGACAGGGTCAAAACTGCTATATTGATCTACGAACCAAGGATTAACCTGCTTTCGCTTGAGCTTGATACCTCAGCTCAACCCGAGGGCAAGATCAGCATAGTGCTGGAATATGAAGTGCGTGCTACAAACTCACGATATAACCTTGTTTATCCATTCTATACAACTGACAGTAATGAAGTTAGGGGAACTGTTGATTTTAATATAAATCCTTAGATTTAGACAGAGAACATGGCTGAAAAAGACATCATCCAGAATATGATTTTACAACCCGGACAGAGTCAGGACGAACGCATGCCCGAAGAACTTGGTATACACTTTGCCGATGTTGACGAGCATACAACAGAAGACCTGCTGCTCTTCACGAAAAAGTTTGCAAAGTTTATTAATTATTACAGAGATAATATATTAGTACCAGGTGGCGACTGGTTTGATTTTTTTAGTTACAACGAAAATACAATAAAGCAGTTAATGGATAACCAAACCGGAGACACGTCTCCACACCTCGCACTCTTTCTTGCATTTCTGGAACTCTACAAAAGGCCGCAGGAGGTTATCAACCGCATAACCGGACGGCATCTGGATTTTTATTATAAGGATGTTTTGCGGTTAGTAAAAAAGGCTCCGGTGCCTGACAAGGCACACGTCCTGCTTGAATTAAAAAAGAATGTTCCTCCGGTGGAGGTTTCTCCGGATCATCAGTTCTCCGCCGGAAAGGATGTCATGGGTGTTGAACTGGTCTACGCTCCAACACACAAAACAGTAATCAATACATCGAAGGTCGATTCTCTGCGCTCTATATTCCTCGATAACCGTGGGCGCGGTACCGTGCGTTATGCCCCCATTGCCAATTCATTGGACGGTGTGGGCGGTGAACTGAAAGGTAATGAAGCCAGGTGGTATGGTTTTGGCCATGTAAAATTGCCGCCGGCCGAGGTTGGCTTTGCTATTGTATCACCTGTACTCCGCATGCAAGAGGGTATTCGAAAAGTAGTGGTGACCCTTACGTTGGGTAATGTAGATAGCTCTAAGTTGAATGACGCAGCGCTCAATGATGCATTTGAAGTGTTTGTTACCGGAGAGGAAAAATGGCTGGGACCCTATAGCATTTTCCCGAAGCTGAGTTCTGAAAATATTCTGCAATTCGATTTCATTGTGCCAGAAAGCGAAAAAGCCGTCGTTGATTACGATGCGGCGATTCATGGCTATTACTATACTGCACAAACTCCCATTATTCAGGTACTGCTTAAGGAGGCTAATAGCAATATAGGTTACAGCGATTTCAGGAATGTTACGGTTAAAAAGGCTAAAGTTGAAGTAGATGTATCGAACATTACTTCGCTGCACCTGGAAAGTGATGTTGGGGTGCTGGATCCTAAGAAGTCCTTTTTACCTTTTGGTTCCCAGCCATTCTTAGGCTCTCGCTTTATGGTGGGGTATCCCGAAGCGCTTTCCAAAAAGCTTTCTTTGGTGACGATAGAAGTGAACTGGAAAGGTGCACCTTCAGATTTTTCTAAGCATTACGAGGACTACGGAGAAGCAAGCGTAAAGAATAGCTACTTCACTGCAACTATTTCTTTCAGAGATGGGGGCGGTTGGATAAATTCAAGCTCCAAGATTCAATTGTTTGAATCAAAAGACGCCCAATCCAAACATCCCTTTATCTTCACTTCCCGTACCCCCTCAAGTTCACCAGCTATTTCAGAAGGTATAAAGGTTTATGCGCTCCATACTGCAGGCAGTTCATGGGCATTGCAGGCAGCAAGCAGATTTGTGATGCATAAACCCGTATTCAAGGCATTCAAAACATTAGTTCCTGAAATGCATGAGGGATTTATCACATTCACCCTGGAAAAAGATTTTCTGCACTCGGCCTACCGGCTGAAGTATATAGAAAATGTTATGAAGTATAGTAAAGAAGGGGGTAGCCTTGTTATATTAAATGAACCTTATACGCCCGCGATTCAAAGCATTTCCCTTTCCTATAAAGCGCGTTCTGATGAAGTAAGTATTTCTTCCAATTTGCTGGATGATTTTTCAAACAGTGATCTTCAATTCTATCACATAAGTTATTTCGGCCAGATGCGGGAACATAGTTACCAGCGTAACCAGTTTGCCTTTCTTACCGATAAAAGCGTTTCACTCCTGCCCGTATACATCGATGAAGGAGAACTCATCATCGGGTTTAAAGAACTGCGTTCCGGTGACAGCGTCAGTGTGCTATTTCAGGTTGCGGAAGGGAGCGATGATCCTGACGCGGAGCAGGAAGACGTCACTTGGTTTGTTCTGTGTGATAACTACTGGAAGAAACTCGACAGCAGTGCAGTGGTACTTGATACTACCAATCAACTGCTTACAAGCGGTATAATCACATTTTCAATACCTGCTGAAGCCACAGTTAACAACACTATCTTACCCCCAGGGCGTATTTGGATAAAAGCGGCTGTCCGGCAAAATGTAAAGGCAGTTTGCCAGTTAATAGAAATAATGGCCAATGCAGTGGAAGTCCAATTCGTTGACCATGGCAACGATCCCAGCCATCTGCTTACGGCACTCGGAAAAGGAAGTATCTCTAAATTCAGGAACGGACTATCTGTGGTTAAGTCGATCAGGCAGCCGTATGCCTCTTTTGGTGGATGTGCGGTGGAATCAGATGATGCATTCTATACGCGTGTATCTGAAAGGCTGCGGCACAAGAATCGTTGTATTACGGCGTGGGATTACGAGCGGATCATACTTGAGGCATTCCCGAAAGTGCATAAAGTGAAATGTATTCCCCATGCAAAGGAAGATCGCTGGCTGGTACCTGGAAACGTGTTAATCGTAGTCATCCCGGACATGAAGAACAAAAATGCCATGGATCCCCTGCAACCGAAAGTGGATGCCGATACCATAAGCCGCATTACCTCCTACATACAGGAACATATGGCTATGCAAGTGAAGGTGAAGGTAAAAAATCCATGCTATCAGAATGTCCAATTTGATTTTAAAGTCAAATTCTATGATAAATATGAATTCAACTATTACAGCGAACAACTCAAGCAGGAATTGATCCAGTTTCTTTCGCCATGGGCGTTTAAAACAGACTACGACATCTCTTTCGGCGGCAAGGTATATAAATCTGTGGTGCTTGATTTCGTGGAGGAAAGAGAATACGTCGATTACATTACAGACTTCAGGATGTATACCTATACGGGAGAGATAGCTTCAACGAATGACGTTAACGTAGCTCAGCCGGAAAGACCTGATGCTGTTCTTGTATCCGCTGGAACACATATAATCAGCAAAACTGAAACACAACAGTCTGGAGAGATCTGAATCATGCTATCCCAACTTACCATACCAAGGAAAAGAACAAGCGAACCGGCACACGATCACCAACAGTTGTATACAATCGGATTAAAACATGTACAGCAGTTAGCGAGGCGTATTTGGACCGACTATAATATTCACGATCCGGGCATTACCATCCTTGAGCTGCTCTGCTATGCGCTTACCGATCTGGGTTACCGGGCATCGTTTCCCATCAAAGATCTCCTGGCGAGCGGAAGCGCCAATGCAGAGAACATGAAAAAGCAATTCTTCACCGCACGACAAATCTTGCCCAACCGCCCGCTCACCGTGCTTGATTACACAAAATTGCTCATAGACCTCAAAGGTGTGAAAAATGCGTGGCTGAAACCAGCAACCCTTACATATTATGCTGATACAATACATGGAAAACTGCTGTCGCAGAACCCTGTACCGCCTGGTATAAAAGAAATAAATATTGCAGGGCTATATGATGTGGTCATTGAGTATATGGATGACATTACCGAGGATAAAAAAGATGAGATCAAAAATGACGTGATAAGTACTTTACGTGCGAACCGCAACCTTTGCGAGGATTTTGTCAGCTTCACTGAAGTGGGAACACAGTCTTTTCTCCTGTGCTGTGAATTGGAACTTGCACCGGATGCGGACGTGTCAAAGGTGGAGGCAAACATACGGTTCGAGGTTCAGCAATACCTGTCTCCACCGGTTAACAACTACACACTCAGCGAAATGCTGGAGCGAAAGAAGGCGGACGGGACAGCCTATACCGCAGACGAAATTTTTAATGGTCCTGCACTTGACTGTGGTTTCATAGATGATGAGGAACTGGCAAAGGCTGATTTACGCTCGGAAATACGGCTTTCTGATCTCATCAGTATTATCATGGATATAGAAGGTGTGCAGTCAGTTCGTGATATTGTGATAAACCCTGAAGGTACTAAAACAACACTGGAAAACAAATGGGTGGTACCTGTGGCATCCGGGAAAAAAGCGGTACTCAATGATAAGAAATCGAGAGTGGTATTTTACAAGCGAAATATGCCTGTGGAGCCCGATAGTAGCAGAGCGGATGAATATTATAATCAATTGACAGATGCAGTTACAGCTAAGGTTGAAAACAAGGTTGTATATGACTTTGATATCCCATCGGGGGAATACCGGCATCCGGAGCGCTACTATTCATTTCAGAACCATTTCCCGGGTGTGTATGGAATAGGTGAATCCGGACTGAGCAGTGTAGCAGACGAGAAGAGAAAGACCTTGGCATATCAACTGAAGGCTTACCTGCTCTTCTTTGACCAAATAATGGCAAACTACTTTGCCCAATTGAGTCATGTGAAGGATTTATTCTCAACAGATGCTAATCTGCATCGCACATGTTTCTACCAGGTGGTAGACTCCTTCGCTGGTTATAACAAGATCTACGGAACAGGCAATGTGGTGGACACAATTCAAAACGATGTGGAAGACGAAAGAGAGAAAAATATCCTTATTGACAGGCGGAACCGCTTTCTTGACCACCTGATAGCCCGCTTTGCCGAGCGGTTCAACGATTTTGCCCATATTATGTATTCGTCTTTCGGTTCTAGCCCGGAAAGTATGCTTACCTACAAGTGTGAATTCCTGAACAACTACCCGGCTATTAGCAGTGAACGATCGCTGGCTTACAACTACAGCCTGAAAAACGATAATGACCTCTGGAATACGGAAAATGTATCCGGTTTAGAAAAGCGGCTGGCAAGACTGTTAGGAATACATAACTATAGACGCAGAAATTTGGGGGATATTGCCTATGATATTTATGCAGAGGTGGATAAAACCCCTGATGATGAATTCCGTTTTAGAGTGAGGAAAAAAGATACCGGCAAGATCATCCTGAGCAGCAGCACCAAATATGCTACGCCTGAATTGGCCAGGGATGAAATGAAAGTTGCTATCAGATTTGCTATGCAGTCTTCCGGATATGAACGCAAGACTACTTCTGATGGGAAACATTATTTCAATGTGATTAATGATACCGGAGAAGTGATTGCAAGGCGCATTGAATACTTCGAAGACGAATCGCAGATGAATAAAGAGATTGATGCTGTGATGGAATATCTGAGGGTGAATTACAGTGATGAGGGAATGTATCTCATAGAGAATATCCTGCTGAGGCCGGAGCAGAATGATGATCCCTTCCTGCCGATTTGTCCCGCACCGAACTGTACAGATTGTGCGGGTGAAGATCCATATTCCTATCGTATGCACATTATTCTGCCGGCCGAGAACGGTCGCTTCAGCAAAATGGAATTCCGGCGATTTGCAGAACAAGTAATCCGTGAGGAAACGCCTGCCCATATCCTGCCGAAGATTTGCTGGATCAGTAAGGATGATATGGCACAGTTTGAAAAACAATACCAGGACTGGATTTATCTGAAAGCAGGTGCGGAAACGGTGCAACGGAATGAGAAGCTAACCTCATTCATCAAAAAGCTATTTGAGGTAAAGAATGTTTACCCATCGGGTAAGCTGTATGGGTGCGGAGAAGAATCAGACTTTTGTGTGGAGGAATTTAAGCCACCATTAACTATAGAAAACCTCTGTAGTGGAATTAATAACGATAATTACAACATTCCTTTGACAGCAACTATTAATACAATAGCCTGGCTTAACGAACTTTTGTGTATCTCTGATTTTTACGATATTTTGCACGCAAAAAAACCTGATTTGAGTTTTTCTAAAAATATAACAGAATTAGTAGATGAGACAAAAGATTGTCGAAATAAGGGCTTTTCCAATTTAAACAAAGACGAGCAAGGCAATATTAAGAGACTTAATCGTTTCCTTTTAGAAGAAACTTATCCACAGGAGACCCCGAAGATACAAAGAGAAAAGCCTAAATTCATTCTCGGACAGACCACCCTCGGCACTATGGATAACGGCTAAAATGCAATTAGCCATGGAGGACACAGCGTGGCAGAGCCACAACCAAGTTAATCTCCCCTTTATCCCCTCCTTCGCAAGGAGGGGATAAAGGGGTGGTAAAAATATTTATACAAAAAGCGGCTTTAAAAAACATTGCTAAAAAAACGACGTTCTCCGTACTTTCTTAAATGCAGATATTATTTAAATAATTTTTCAGATTCAAAATTACGAGGACACAGAGTGAAGGGAATAGAATGCTTGTTAACTTATTGATATTTAATATTTTCTCTTGGTTCTCTGTGGTCAGGTTTTGATTGTACACTGTCAAAAAGGAGGACATAAATACTATGGACATACTCAAAAGCCTCACACAAATTTCTACTGATTATACTTTCTTTGAACAGGATCAGGTGCTGACTCATAACCAGCTCAACAGCATAACCGACTACCTGGATGACCAAAACCGCCTCACGCGGGTAAACCTGTTGGGCGTTGGCATTGCCTGTGGTTTACGGGTTTCATTGCAAGGTGATACTGTAAAAGTCAGCAAGGGGGTGGGTGTGACTACCGATGGCGACCTCCTTTATGTTAAACACGATACTGTATTTGATAAATTCAAGCTATATGACAAATCAAAACCTGCATACGCCCCATTCTATGTGAATGGCGATGTAACGGGGGAAATGATTACTGTCTATGAATTGGTACGTCAGGACACAAGCGATGTACTTGCTATATCATTAAACCAGTTCAATGTCCAAACGGGGAACACCCTTGACAACATGGTGGCCGTGCTATTTATGGAAAGCTACAAGACGGATAGGGATATCTGTTCAGGCACTGATTGCGATAATCTCGGACAGGATTGTATAAATAGCATAAAGTTACTGCTCGTGGACAAATCATCAACCGGACTATTGAACCAGGATATCGTTACCCCGCACCAGGCTTTCAGTAAGCTAACTGAAGTTGTAGCGGTCCGCCCGCTCATCACTTCAACTGATAATTCTCCTGGCCAACTTGCCAAGATATATCGCAATGCATGCAATGCCATTCACTCCAATTTGAGCATTGAACTTTCAAAGCTGTACCCTTGTAGCTCTGCTTTCCTCACTGATGTCTTTTCTTCTGATCCATCCACCGAATGGAATACCAGGCTTAATAAAATAAAAACGAATTTCGAATCAAGCGATTTTTGCATCCAATATTACTACGACTTCCTGAAAGATCTTGTAGAGACGTATAACCATTTCCGTGAACTCCTGTTTGGTGATAAGACATGGTGCTGTCCTGATTTAGAGGCATTTCCAAAACATCTGCTGCTTGGCGATCTCGTTCCAGTACCCAATCCTGACGAAAACCATACTGCCTTTTATCCTTCACCTCTCGTGAGCCGGACGGCAGAGCAGTTAGATCACGCAAAATTCTTAGCCCGGAAACTCCATACATTTATCTTAACATTTCAAGTGCCCGATTCTACAATCATTCTCATTACGCCAAGTATGTCTGAAGAGCAGCCTTTGGAAGAAAGAGCCATACCCTATTACTACCAGGTGAACACAACATATCCGATTCATAAGAGCTGGAACTATCGCTTGCATCAGCGTGGAATGGATGCTTATAATTATTCTTACAATGCCACTTTATATGGTGCGCAAGGGGGGGCGGCTAATCCACTCACTTCACAAATCAGCCGGTTCTCCTTCTTCCGTATCGAAGGGCACCTTGGTCAGAATGTTTCAGCCGTTCTGACCAGCATTGAAAACGAAATCAAAACTAAAAATCTACCGTTTACTGTGCGATCAATCATGCTGGGAGCGGATAAAACTAAGGTGGTGAAGGAACCAGGTATCCGCTATACAGACATGCATCGTTTTCATTATCTGCTGCGACAGGATGTATTTCATCAATTGGATGATGTAACGAAATTTAACGATAACTTTAAAAAAGATGTGACCGATGCAGTAGAGAAGCAAATTGTTAATAATACATCAGACACAAATGATGGACCTACCGTTATGGAAATTGTTGATGAAAAACACTCCACGGTTGACACTAATGCGAAAGCGGCGCGTGATAAGCTGGACAGAAGTTACTCGCTGTACAAAACCGATATGACCTGGATAAAAAATCTGAATGATACCATTCAGGCAGCCGGGGAATTCAAATATAGCATCGGTAAGGTAGTGAAAACGGAATTCCCGACGCCGTTCGACTCCCTCATCAGCAATACCCATATTCAATGGTTGAATTGGCTCGATGAAATAATTACAAAGAAGGACGATAAGGAGGACGAAAAATTACTGTTCAGCAACTTTCTCATCCTGCATCCGGGTATGGAGCATCGTGCCGGTGTTGTGCGGGGGGGTACGTTTGTACTGGTGTATGATAACAACAACAGCGTGGTAGCTGATTTTATGCTGCCCTATTACTGCTGCGATATTGCTGAAGAGGAAACCGCAGAACCTAAACTAGACAAACCGGGACTGAGACCCGATTTGATTCTGAGCAAAGGCATTAACGTCCTTCCGTCACGCGACAAGTTTGTTACAGATAAATTAAATAACTTCAAAACCGATGATCTTGAGAAAACTATAAATGGAAAGATAGATAAATTTAAGTCAGATCACGTAGATGTCCTCTGGGAGGATATACGCACGAATTTCGTTTCACAACAGAAAGACCTCGATTTACAGCGGCAAAAACTCATGGATTTGGTAAACACAAAATTAGAGGCACAGCAGAAAGACTACTTCAGTACCATCAAAGAATCCTACAACTTGATGGGTAGCGCATTGATTGGAAAGCAGGTCAAAGGAGGATTTGAAGGTACAATGCCTGGAATCTTCATGGATGCAGACCTCAATCAAAAGGTCAAAGATATAAATGAAAAACGTTGGGTCGCTGACTATCATAGAAAGAAGGCGATTCAATCCGATTTGCCCGCGGATACGAAAAAAATGCATGAGGATGCAGCCAGAGAAGCAGAAACAGAGTTAACAGATGCCATTACAAAGGCTGCTTCTTACGTTGCTGATAAAGGATTGGATATGTCTCCGGGGAGTGAAGGTATGGCCGCAGTGATGGAAATAAATAAGGGATTTGAAGAGATCAAAGACGCTCAAGCCCAGAAAGTTGTGTTGGCCTCATTAGAGAAGGTTAGAGTGACTTCAAAGAATACCGGTTTGAATCTGGTACTGGGAAATATGCTTGCTATAAGGAGGTAAACCATACATGCAAAGATCCCCGCACAGGATACGGAGACATACGTGGCTGGTGCATACTGGTTCTGCGGAGGATGCTTTTATCTGGCGCAAGTTCCTTCGCGACCAGGGTCAGGATATCCTGTTGCCGGTATTAGAAAAGGCATTTGATGAGGCAGTAAAAGGAGACCGTGTCATTCACATTCCCAGGATTGAACTGAAGGTGAAAATAGATTCAGATAAGCAAGTGTCAGAGGCGCTTCCTGAACAAATTTTTCAACAACTTAGAGAACAACTTCAACACCTTCTGCATGAGCAGTCTGAGTCAACAGGGCAGCATCTTATAGGGAAGGAGTCAACACCACAGAAAAACCGGTTTGAGATTTTGCTTTATTACTTACATACAGGTTCAGTACCGTGGCAAGTGGCTAATGCTTCCGCACAGGAAATAGCAATCGCATTAACAGAAACATGTCGCAGGGAATGGCCACAATTACTGGATTATGTATTAAAATACTATGAGAGGGCTTCATTTTTGTTTCGCCTGTTGCAACTTATTTCCGAAGAGCAATTTAGTTCCCTAATTTATGCACTTTCTGACAGAATTCCACGGGGAGTTGTTCAATGCATTACTTTGCTTTTCCATTCAGAGAAGACGATTTTCAACAGGTACGCAAAAATCCGGCTTGCAGCAGGTGTCTTATCAGAAAGTATAAGGTGGCAGAAAAACACAACAAATCCAAGCCTTATTCCCGTTGCGTTAGATGCTGTACCGCCGGAAGAGATGCATATTTTTTATGATTTTATCTCATCACTTCCTGCGGATGCTGCCTCTCTGTTTCAGCAGAAAAAACCAGACAGTAGTAGAGATGAGAATGATGAATTAGTTGTTTTGGGTACAGATGGAACCGTGATGGCTGATTTTCTGTGCTCACTGGATAATGGAGAAGGGCAAACAGATAAGGAGTCGGGACAGTCTTTTCCTCCTCTTGTTCCTGATTATCCAATTCAGAGCAAGCTGAAAGAAGATGTGCATCCGGATTCTCAGCGCACACGGTATACTGGAGAAGGGCAAACAGATACTGGCAGGGTTAATTCCGGGAAATTCGGTAGGGAAGTGAGGCAATCTTTTTTTCCTCTTGTTCCTGATTATTCAAATCAGACCAAGCCGGAAGAACATTTGTTTCCTTTAATGGTGTATCATACTGGATTGATACTGCTCCATCCGTTCATCGCCCGGTTTTTTGAGAATACGGGAATAATGGAGACAGGAGAGATACAGTTTTCATCATTTCGTCTTGCCCGTGCTGCTGCCCTGCTTCATTTTTTAGCTACAGGTTGTGAAGATGTGTATGAGTACGAACTCGGGTTTATAAAAATTCTGTTGGGTGTGAGTCCTGAATTTCCGCTTTCCATTTGCGAAGGTCTCGTAAAATCAAACGACAAGGAAGAGGCTGAATCGCTCTTGCAGTCGGTCATCAGGCATTGGAGTGTATTAAAAAATACTTCTGTTAACGGATTGCGATCCTCATTTTTACAGCGCCAGGCTTTACTGCATGAAGACGAAAACGGGTGGAAACTTCACGCAGAACGGGCTCCTTTTGATGTACTGTTGGATCAACTTCCCTGGAGCATTAGCATTATCAAACTGCCATGGATGAAAAAAGCACTATACACAGAGTGGTAAATGACTTAGATAGCAATGCATGTGATCTGGAACGTGAACTGGAGTGGTTCACCAAAGTCCTTGACACACGTTTGAAGTTGTATTTCGGTACCGGCAATACAGGAACTTCCATTTTTGACATTACACCTCCAGAGATCACCGGGAGCAATTCCTGTTACGCACGGTTTGTCCAGCATTATAAATTATCCAATGCTGAACGCACTGTTCTTCTGTTGGCATTAATTCCGCACATAAGGCCACAGATTTTGGATGTACTCTGGAATAAAAACGAGACGACAGATCGTGGGTTTACCGAATTTGGCGGATTGCGTGGAACTATGCATAGCGGTTTCATCCCAACCGGTGAGACCGCAGTATTCATTCTTGCAGGCGATAACCTGGCTGGCCGCTTCGAACTGACCCGGCTGTTTGAAGGCGATCACTTCTTCTCGCGACACGACATACTCTATTTATCCCCCGTTCCAATAGGGGAACCGCTGCTGAGCGGTGCACTTACTATCTCGCTCGAATATCTTCACTGGTTTACTACTGCCGTTGAACGAAAACCCAACTTCAACAAAGAATTTCCGGCACGACTGATCGAGACACAACTCGACTGGGAGCACCTGGTATTGCCGCATTTCACCCTTGAACAACTGGAAGAAATCAGGTGTTGGACTCTGTACGGGCATCAACTGATGCAGGATTGGGAAATGAACAAGAAACTTCAGCCTGGTTTTACCAGTCTGTTTCACGGTCCTTCTGGTACAGGCAAAACCCTTTCGGCATGCCTGCTTGGAAAACAATGCGGCTGCGATGTATATAGGATTGACCTGAGCATGATCGTCTCAAAATACATAGGCGAAACAGAGAAGAATTTAGCAAAGGTTTTTGACATGGCGGAGCACAGGAACTGGATTCTCTTTTTCGATGAAGCCGATGCCTTGTTCGGGAAGCGGACAAGGGTGGATGACTCGCACGATCGCTATGCCAACCAGGAAATCAGTTTCTTATTGCAGAGGATAGAAGATTTCAATGGGGTTGTGATCCTTGCTTCCAACCTGAAGACAAACATTGACGACGCCTTCCTGCGGAGGTTTCAGTCTGTTGTTTATTTCCCGATGCCCAAGCCAACTGAACGCCTGCGCATCTGGAAAAACGCCTTTTCTCCTAAGGCAGTATTGGAGGAGAAAATTGACCTTGGCCGGATAGCAGAGAAATATGATATCTCTGGAGGTACTATCATGAATGTGGTGCGATATTCCTCTTTAAAGGCATTAAGCCGGAATGAGGCAACTGTTTTATTGGAAGACATGGAAGAAGGGATACGAAGGGAATTGTTAAAAGAAGGAAGAACCGTGTAACAGAATCTTAATGAAGATATTTTCGACAATTTTAGAAAAGATAATTTCTATAGTATTGAAAGGATAAATTGGACAGTATTTTAGACAGGGTGGCACGGACAAACTCGTTTGTCCGTGCTGATGGAATTAAACACGTTTATTTTGTTCCGTTTCGTTTTTGAATTACTATAGCGTATGGCAAACCTTTAGGTTTGCTTCATTAATGCAATCAAGAATAAAGCCTTGCCCAATGTGGCTTTTCTAACTTGATTGTATAGGAATCTTCATTTTATTTATGCGGTCTTTCGGTAGAGACAAGGCATTGCCTTGTCTCTACTAAATAAATTTAAGTTGTAGGGGCGAAGCATTTGCTAGCCAGGATATAGACTGTATTCAAATTTAATGTCAGCAAATGCTTCGCCCCTACGTGTGACCGCAAACAAAATTGCTGAAGGCTTAATTTAATGTTTAGGAATTTCAAAGTTGCGGTTGTAGAGCGACGAGCCTCGTCGCTCTACATAACATAGTCGCTGCATTCGGCAGCCCAACTTATTCTGGATAGGAAGAATAGTACCTTTGAAAACCGCACAGCATAAAACCATCAACAGATCAGCAACTATACAGCCAGCAGCCTCCCCAAAAGTGGTACAGCGAAAGGCCGTGACCGCAACAAGGCCGTTCTATATTCAAACTTCCCAAAAGATTTCATCCCCGCATGATCACGCGGAAAAAGAAGCCGATGCCACTGCGAAGAAGATCATGCGTATGGCAGTGTCCGAAAGCTCTGAAGGTAAAGAGCTGATTGCGCACGAACTCACCCACACAGTGCAACAGGGAGCAGTCCTCCAACGCATCGGGGACACTGGGATCTCGCCACTGCATGAGAGCCTCTCGCGGAGAGCGAGCGAGGGTGGCAAGCGCATGTACCGCACCAGCGATGGCGAAATGGTGGAATTGCCACCCGACATGACGGACGAAGAAGCGGCCAGGCTGGAAGCCCAGGGCAAAGCGGCGGAGAAAAAAATGGGCAAAGGTCCCCCGCCTAAGCCCGTACCCGATGTAAAGAAACTCGCCAGAAAAGGAGAGAAGAAAGAAAAGCCCAAACCCGAAGTCAAAGGCAAAAAATACGATAAAGGAAAAGGCAAAGCTGCACCCAGGGCCGGGGGCGCTGTCACTGCGCTGCTCAAGGCTGTTGGTCCCAGCAAAGTGGCGCAGTACCTGGCCGTTAAAGGTGCATTCGTGCTGTCCAAAGGCTTCGGCATGCTGCAGAAGATGAAACAAAACGAGCTGACACACGATGATGCCACCGAAAAACTGATGCAGTCCGAAAAAGCCGTTGTTATCCCGCCCAGCGAAGGACAATCGAAAAGTAACACGGGTCAGGTCAATATCGTAAGCGACCGTCCCGCGCCCACTGCCGACGAGAAGAAAGCCAAGCAGAAGCTTCAGGAATCGCTCGCAGAAAACATTCCGCAAAGCATCGAAGACGTCGACAACTTTAAGCGCGACAAGAAGGCTCAGCACATGGGCGCCGACGTGATGAAGGTGGTACAGGGCGACAAAAACGCCGTGATCTCTACCTTCGGCGACATGGAACACACGCCATCGCCCACCCCTCCCGACCACACGCCCGAAGTCCTGCCGCCTGAGGAAGTAGCGCCGCCCACTGCCAATATGAACCTTGGTCAGGGTGCCATCGCCCCGTTACAAAAAGAGCATACCGACGTGAGTAATTACACGAAGGCTGCCGACAGCAAGTTGATAGAAGAAGGAGTCACGCAGGAGCAACTCGACATGGTAGACAGCGGCGACCTTGCCGAAGCGAACAAGGAGAAGAAGGGGATGGAGAAAACGGCGAAGACCGGGCCGCTCGCCGTGCAGAAGTTAGCCCAGCAGGAAACCGATAAGGTCGACAATGACCTCAAGCAGGAAGAGAAAAAGGGACGCGACGGACTGAAGGCAAAACGCAAGGCCGGCCTTGGCGTCACTGCGCAGAAGCAGAAAGGCACCAAGAGTGCCATCGAGAAGAAGCGCGAGGAAGTGGCCGGCAAGATCAACGGCATATACAAGGACGCCCAGGACAAGGTGAAGAAAAAGCTGGCCGACCTCGAAACGCAATCGATGAAACGTTTCGACGACGGCAACGCGAAGGCCACGAAAGAATTCGAAGACAACGTCAAACGCGAGCTCGACGCCTTTAAAGCCGAGCGCTACTCGGGATTCTGGGGCAGGCTCAAAAAAGCCAAAGACTGGCTGCTCGGCATGGACGACCTGCCCGGGGTGAAGGCCATCTTCGATCGCAACCGCAAAGCCTTCGTCGACACCATCAATAAGTTAGTGGACGACATCGCCGCCGATAACAAGCGCGTCATCCAGGAATGCAAGGACGAGCTGACTAACGCGAAGAAGGCAATCAAGGAATACGTAGACAAGCTCGGTCCCGATCTGAAAGACATCGGCAAGAAAGCGGCTGAAGAGATGAACGCCAAGCTCAACGAGCTCGACCACTTCATCAACCAGAAAGAAGAGGAGCTGCAGAACAAGCTGAAAGACAAACAGCAGGCCGCCATCAAGGCCATCGACGAGAAGATAGAGAAGATGAAGGAAGCCATGTCGGGCGCATTGGCGAAGCTTGGTAAGCTGCTCTTACTGGCTGCCAAGAAATTCTTCACCTGGGCGCTGGAGAAATTCGGCTTTTCCCTGTCCACGATCGAAAGCATTATTAATAAAGGCGTGGCCGTGCTTAAGGCCATCTTCACGAAGCCCATCCAGTTTGTGAAGAACCTGATGAACGCTGCCATCACCGGCTTCAAAAATTTCGGAAAGAACTTCCTGAAACATTTAAAGGATGCCCTCTTTGAGTGGTTAACCGGGTCGCTGGAGGGACTTATACTGCCTCAAACCTGGAACTTTCAGGGCATCATCGGCGTGGCCCTGCAGATGATTGGCATCTCGTACCAAAACATTCGCAAACACATGGTGACGGTGATGGGCGAATCTGTGGTTGCTGGACTCGAGAAAACCTTCACGCTGGTCAAGACGCTGATCACCGAAGGCCCGATGGCCGCCTGGGAACAACTGAAAGAGATGGCCGGTGAGATGCGTGACGCCTTCGTTGACGCTGTCAAGGATTTCATCAAGACGAAGATCATCGAGCAAGCTATCCAGTGGCTGATCAGTCTATTCATTCCCGGTGCCGGCATCATCAAGGCCATCATCGGCATCTACGACACGATCGTTTTCTTCATCCAAAAGGCGAAGCAGATCGTGCAGATGATTAGCAACTTCCTGGGATCCATCAGCGAGATAGCCTCCGGCAACATCGGTGCGGCGGCGGATGCGATGGAGAACGGTTTGGCGCGGGGGCTTTCTCTTGTGATTAGCTTCCTGGCTCAGTTGCTACACCTGAGCGGAATCACGGGTAAAATCAGGAACGCGATCCAGAAGATCAGGGATAAGGTGGATGCGGTGTTGCTGAAGGTGGCGAAGTGGATTGCGGAGAAGGCGAAGAAGCTGTTCGGCGCGGTCAAGGCCGGTGTGCAGGCGGTGTTCAGCTGGGCGTTCGCGAAGACGGCCTTTGGTGAAGCGGGTGGCAAGGGCCATTCGCTCTACATAGAGGGTGACGACGAGCCACGCCTAATGATCGCCACCGATCCCAAGGCTGCGGAAGCCTTCCTCGACTGGTACCTGGGAGAGAAGGGCGATGCGTTCGCGAAGAAGAAGAGTGACCTCATCAAGCAGATCCGCGGTCAAATCAAGAAGGCGAAGGAGATCGCGAAAGACATCGCTGGCTTGAAAAAGAAGGGGGATGCCTGGAAGGCGCGACAGCAGGACATGCTGCAACAGAATGTCGAACTCAGCGGAGCTTTGTCCAAGCTTGTGGGCGATGATCGCTCGATTGCCGATGCGATCGAGAAATATAAACTGGAGGGGATGACGGGCACCTACGGCTCGATCCCGAAGCCGCCAGGAGACGATTTCACGGCCGACCATCAGCCTCAGGCCGCGGTACTGACTGCGGCATCCAAGTTCAAATTTTTCGGCAAAGACGGGGAGCTAAACGAACGTGCCGAAGGCCGCGCCCACGCGGGCTACGCAATCAACCTCTACAAAGCGCGCCACGTCGCGGGAGCCACCTACGGCTTCAAGGGCAAGGAGACTAAGGAGAGCTTCCTCGCACGAGTGAGGCCGGCCGTGAAGGACAAGCCGGCGGCGGACCAGCGGCGTGCGGTGGTCGCCCTGCTCAAGTTGGATCTCCACCGGGACGTGGCTGCCATCAAGTCTGTGGTGAAGGCGAAGCACGACGCTTTGATCTGGAAGGACGTCATGGACAAGGCGGGCGATGACAAGGCTGGGCAAAAGCTCGTCGGAGAGATCAGGGGCCGGATCGTCGGTGGCGAGGATCAAGTCGCGAACCAGGATCTAGACTCGCTAGCGAACTGACCAGGGGTGGATAAACGGTGTCGGAGTCACTTTCCGGCGGTCGTGTGTCTCACGTTATACGTTGAGACGTGTCCGCCGCCCATTGTTAGGCGATTATCCGCACTATGTTGTAACTCAAGCAATCGCAGAGGTGGCCTCGTAAAGGTTGAGTACCATTGGCCGTGCCTGTCAATAAGAGGACGTATTTAATTATTTAGAAATGGTAATTGTTCACCCGCTTTTTAAATCGGAAGCCAGAAAAATTCTCTATCAGGAAGATAAGCTATGTCACAGTTATTTGACGTGTTATTTGATGATTTGAGATCAAATAAGACAAGGATGAACCGCCTTCTCGGTGCGGGCCTTTTGTTTGCCTTGATTGCACATTTCTATGTGGTAGAACCGTATTTTGAGTATAAAGAGAAAGAGCGCATATTGGCAAGGTCTTTATCAGAGAAGGACGCACAATGTAAGGTTCTGTCTGACAGACTTACACATCTAACAGACCTGAATCAAAAGATCAAAACAAATTTGAAGGATATCAAGGATAAAATTGAAAATTTCCCTGAACATCTGCGTGGAATATTGAAGGAAATTTGGGATGTTTTATCTTCCAAGACATCATCTCTTACGCCTAATCAATCAACATACCTCCAGCAATCAGTACCTAAGGAAAACAGGAATGGTAGGAAAGCAACAACGTCTAATCAATCAATATACATCCAGCAGCAAATACCTGATGACTCTAATATGCCCATGACTGTCCAACAATCAGGACAAATTGAACAATCGACAACAAGAGAGATAGGGGAATTTTTCATGCCACCTGATATTACTACATTTAAAGACGGTGTATATTGGTACAATAAAACCTGGTTTAACAGTTTGATAAATAAAATACAAAATGAAATCATAATTCCAATTAATCAGGGAAAAATAGCGCCGAATGAAATTGGGGATATTGACTTGGGAAATGTAGCTCAGCAGGCCATGGAGTCTATTAATGGTTACCTAAGAGAGGTTAACCCTGAATTCTGGCGTACGTATTCTGGTCCTGGTGGCAAGATTGATGTGGCTCAAGGACTTAAAAGGGTAGTAGAAGAATCACTTGGATTGGTAAGAGAGAATGTTGATAAGATAGTAGAAGAGATAGAGAAGACGAAGAATAAACTGGATGATGAATTAAAAACAATAAAGATTGGCTTGACAGATTTTGAAAATCGTGTTAAAAACCTTAACGATCGGCTTAATTCCTTAGAATCACCACTCGTTCGAATCCCTGCCGATTTACAAGATATGATCAAGCTGTTTCCAATCCTTATAGTAGCACTGCTGGTAACAATCACCACAAATCTCAGGAAGGGCAATAGCTTGTATACTGCACTCTGGGGTGAATTTAAAAAGGACAATAAAGAGAGTGATTACAGGGTTTTTCAACGACATGCTGACTGTTGGTATCTGCCGCCCTATGTAAGCATTTTTCAGCCTCTCTTACCAGGCGTTCTCATCGCTATTATTGCTGGTATCTTTGTGCGTGCATGTTTTCTTGTTATCTCGGAGCCATCATTGTTTATTTCATTGACGGGTGAACCTGAGATCATCAGAAAGAATCTATTCACAGGCGCTTACCTGGTTGGATCCCTGGTTATCATCGGTTGTATATGGGTTACCGGAAAGATATTTATGAGAAGATTTTAAAACTCAGCTTCCATATTTTTTAAACTAATAAGCATGTTTTAATAGCTTGAATGACGAAGGAGGCAGACAGAAAAGAGCGGGGGGGATAGGTCCATTTAAAACGACGGATCAATTTAACCGTGTATTGCCTCCTCCTTTATCCCTCTCCTGAGGGGGACATAGGGGGAAGAACAAGGAATTTTAAATTATGAGGTTTGTTTATTTCCCTTTTGTTTAGCGGTTTTTACGCTGCTACAAAAATCGAAATAAGTTCAAGGGATCGGCTGTTGGAAAGACTTGTTTTGTTTGCTGCTCGTTCCCACTTTTTAAAAAATACAATAACAAAACGAAGAACATTCTTTTCAAAAGAACATGAAGTTTCCCTGAATCATACAAAGTTGAGTATGCACTTGACGGAACCTGATAGCATGTGTAGTATATGGGGTACAATGTCATTAAGTTAAGGATCGGTTGATCTAAACACCCCCACTTTATTCGCCTTTTCGTTCGACTGAGCGCTCATGACGAAGTCTAAGGGGAACTTTTACGGCAGGTAGCTTAACTTAACTACATTGATATTTAGGTATGTGGAAGAGTATCCGGGAATACTGCGGGAGTTTGAAGTCCACTTTACTCCAGATGGTGCATGCGGTGAGTTTTTATTCTCAAGCAGAATCCAGTTAACTACAACTCGTTTTTTAATTTTATAGGGGAATCGTTATGCGAAAAATATATCTATTAGCGTTGTTTCTTACGGCGCCAATTATAATTCTAACGGGTTGCGCACAGCTTAAGGCTCTTAAGAAACCTATCGAGCCCCTTGAAACCTTCGTTCCTCAAAATTTAAATTCAGAATTTCAAGATGTAAAGTATGTGCCAAAAATTGAAAGTGTTGTGATTATTTTAGATGCGTCAGCATCTATGGAAGAAAAATATATCGGCGCTGTTAATAAAGGACATTCAAAATTTACCGTGGCCAAAGATATTTTAATGAGAATGAATAATACCCTGCCTGATATTGATATAAACAGCGCCCTTGTAACGTTCGGACATGGATTTTTTAAACCACTCGATAAAACATTTATTGTTTATGAACTCACGAAACATTCACGAGGTCTTTTGGAAAACGCGTTAAACGGGGCAACGGTTGCCCAGGGCTGCAGTCCCGCTGGTGATGCTATTAAAGACGCAAAGAATCTATTACTGACGTCGGGCGGTCAAAATGCGGTAATTCTTGTTAGTGACGGTGAACAATTAATCGGAAGTCCCCTGAAGAGGGCGCAGGATTTAAAAGAAATGTATGGAGACAGGGTATGCCTTTACACCATTTTTGTGGGAAATACTCCCGAAGGAAAAGAAGAACTCAGAGATCTTGCACGAGAGGCAAAATGTGGTTTTTCTGTAACTGCTGATGAAATTGCGCCCAGCGACAACATGGCAGACTTTGTAAAAAAAGTGTTTTTGACAGCTACACCAAAACAAGTTAAGAATGTTGACATTGATAGTGATGGTGATGGTGTTTACGACAAAGACGATGAATGCCCGGATACGCCGAAAGGGGCTATTGTTGATTCCAGAGGATGCTGGGTGGTAAAGGGAGTTACTTTTGATTATAAGAAATGGGATATTAAGGAGGAGTTTAACTCGAATCTTAGTAACATTGTCGATGTTTTGCAAAATAATCCGAATATGTCCATAAGAATAGAGGGGCATACGGATAATATCGGTTCAATGGAATATAATATAGACCTCTCCCAAAAAAGAGCTCAAGCGGTAAAGAATTATTTAGTCAAGAGAGGCATTGATGAATCACGTGTCTCTACGGTGGGTTTTGGATTTAAAAAGCCTATTGCTTCTCATGACACCGAAGAAGGCCGCGCCCTGAACAGAAGGGCTGAAATTGTTCCCATAAAATAGGAAAAAGGCAGACTATGGTGTCTTTGCAAAAATGAAGTAGTCTCCTGGTTTTACATGCTTTATAGAGCAAAATTGTTTCGCCCCCGTTGGCAATGACCAGTGAAGAGGCTTTACAGGGATAAAAAAATCTGACTCGATCTGCAAGGCTAGGCCAGCCTAAATACATTTCGCTCATACTTATGGCGTGGTTGCCTGTGCGCAATCGCTCCATGAAGAATATCCATACGAATACGGCTGCATATATGACTGTGAATATGCCCTGACTCTGTAGGAATACGTTGTTCCGGAACCCACACCGGTATTATTCCAGGATGTTATATTAGCGCCTACTCTCACGACAAGGTTCCAGGGATTGGCAGATGCACAGTTACCATTCTTTCTCATGATTTCAAAACCTGTCTCGTTTGTGTTTGTGTCTGTCCATGAAAGACGTATCCGGTTCGTTCCAACAACCGTTGCATTCAGGTTTGTCGGAGTTAAGGGAGCTGATGCAATAGGGGAGATGGGTGAGCATCCTGCATTGTTGCACGCCGTAATGTAATAACGGTAATTCGTTGTAGCCTTATTGCCGGAAGCCGTGGCGTCGCTATGATTGGTTACATTTACCCCTTTTGTGGCAAGGAGTGTCCAGTAACCGTCGCCAGTCCGTCTAAAAATACGGAATTGGGTTTCATTGGTAGAATTATCATGCCAGGTAAGGTTGATGCTGCTGTTGGAAATAGAAACGGCATTCAAATTTGTTGGTGAATTGGGAGTGCCAAAAATACCCGTCTTTTCTGAGATACAGGATGTATAATTTGAATTTCCCGTGGTATTGTATGACCTGGCCCTGTATGAGTAAACCGTATTTGACAATAGATTTGTGTCTGTATAGGTTGCTCCATTTCTCCCGACTGTTCCTATCTCTGACCATGCACTACTTGAACCACAATTCCCTGTTGTTCTTTCAATCTTAAAGCCTGTTTCATTGTTTGAGTTGTCTCTCTCCATGCAAGGATGATACTCGAAGGCGATAGTGCCTTCGCCCTGAGATAGGAAGGCGCAGATGGTCCTGATGGCAAGGTCGTTGTAGTGGTTGAAGAAATTGTGGTCGTTGATGAAGTCTCTGTCGTTGTGGTTGTCTGGCCTGATACGGTAATGGTTCCTTTTTGTATGCAACGAGCGCCGTTTAAGGAAACGTCCATGGTACAAGTAAATACCCCGGTTTTCTGGTAGGTATGCGATGGGTTTTGCAGAATTGAATGGGTTGTGCCGTCGCCAAAGTCCCATTCAAAGGCCGGCGTTTCTGTGCAGTTCGATGGCGTTGCTTTACCCGTGAAGTTTATAACGAGGGGGGCTGAACCATTATTCTGAGATGCGCTGGCCGTGCACGACAAAGAACAAGCCGATGAAGCGTCAACGAATGCGCCTGGCGGGCCGGATATGGTTCTGGGATTGCCAACAAAATCACGGTTCATGGTGTTTTGAAGATTACCTTCCGGCGCAAGGGGTGGTTGTGCCCGGTCTCCTCCGTTAAATTTTGGGACAGGGTATGTTGTTGCTGTAAACATATTTCCTCCCAATCGTGGGCGAAAATCACCAATTGCAGGGTTAATTAACTGTGGTTCCAGGGTGTTGATTTCGTTTTCAGAACGGAGTTGTGACTGGTTGCAGGTAGGATTATCAGACTGACATCCGGGATTGTACGTGACATCTTCTATACCTAATGGATGATCAGATGGGCCATTCCAGACGATATTTCCCCTGAATTGGAGATTTTTATCTGACAGCGCCGGGGAAGGGACATTCGAACTGGCAGGGGGATATACGGGACCAAAAATAGTAAAATGACTCCAGCGTGTTTGGAAGGGGGCGGGATTATAAAAAATATTATTGTAAACATATATATTCCGATTAGGAATCCAATCCCCGCCTTCCCCCGATGCTGGTCCCCATCCACCCGCATCATGACGCAACCTGCAGGCGGCTGTATCGCTGTCACAGCTTCTGGCGCCGGGGCTTGCCAGAATAAGCCCGGCGCCCCGGTTACTATTTCCTATGCGATAAAGGGTGTTGTATGCCATCAGGATATTATAACCGCCTCTGATTGCTAATCCCGCGTTAGATACGTCATGAACCAGATTATTGAAAAACTTCAGGTCATAGGCTTCATAGTGAAGCCAGGGATTGACCATGTATTCCAGTCCGGTGCCCTGTCCTGCCGTAAGGCCAACCGTGCCGCAATTATATACTTCATTATTCTCAATACGAAGGTAGGCAGTGCCTCCTTTTAATACCAGGCAGTCATCCTCCGCATTGTGGATGCGATTACCCACAATGTGACCATATTCAACGCTTACGAAGTCGAAGGCGAACCAGAAGGCGCCTGAAATATCACAATCTTCTATGTAAATGTACCGGCACTGATTCATTTTGAGTGTTTCCTGGGGTTGATTTATCCTGCCGTCGAATCCGTTCAACCGGCAACCTTTCATCAGGATATGATCGCCTTGTTCGATGTGGATTACATTTCCCCCGCCCCCATAGCCAGGGTCTGTTACCAGGGAGAGATTGACGAGATAGAGATACCGTGTGTCATAGATGTTCAGGTAGCCGTGTATTTGTGCCGTCATGGGGCCATCTACGGCTTCGATAATAATAGGGAAGTCAAAGGTTCCATAGCGGGATTCCATATAATTAGGAAGTGAGCTTGCGGGGTAATCTCCCGATGCAAGCCGGATACGATAGCCTGTGCCGGTAAGAGGGGTGCCTTGCGGTATACGGCGCCAGGCTGCATCGAGGGTTTTGAGGGAGCGGCTACGGGAGTCGCCTGTGTTGGAATCGTTTCCATGGAGATAGTCAATCCATATATCCCTTAAAATCGGAGAACCTGTGTCATAGTAAATCGGGTCCATATTTTGTGCGGAAACATCTCCACCCATTACCAGGAGGAACAACCACATGGTAAAAATTGAATAGAGGAGGCGATGTATACGACGGGCTTGTGTATCTACTTTTAATTTTAGTATTGGTAGAACATGCGGGCGAAGGATATTCATAGCGTTATCCATTTTTAGTTTGTACATGGTGTTAATCCTCCATAGAATTGGTTTTCTGGTGTGATGGCAAACGTTGGTATTACAAACATGGTGGTATCCATGTGTGGCCTATAATAGTTTATATTTTTTCGTTGTCAAGCAAATTTTAGTACCCTCCTCCCATAAATCAGTTCACAAAGAATCACTTTTGTTTTCGAATTTGGGCTGTATAATATTTGAATATTTACAAGGAAATTAAAACTTGCCACGAAGACACCAATCAATTTTCTTGTGTCTTTACATTCAAAATTTATGCAAAGGAGAAAGACGATGGCTTATTGTTTAAGATATTCAGGGATATTGTTTATTGCTATCTGGTGTTTATTGCTACTTTCCCTGACCGGTTGTACTACCCAGCAGATGAAGACGGCGCCGGTTGTTCACGATGAAAAAGCAACAATACCGAAAACGGTTTCTCCTGAAGAAAAAACAATGCCTGTCATAGTACCTGCTCAGGAAGAGAAGAAAGAGGAAAAGGGTATTACCGAAGAGTCTTTAAGGTGCATTACCTGTCATGAAGAACGGGGTGTAACACACGGCTGGGTTGCTGACTGGCAGGGCAGTATGCATGCGCGAAAAAGGGTGGGGTGTGAGGCATGCCATATGAGCGACAACTCAGAATCATTGGTAAAAGAGGCAAAAGCGGTAAACTATCTTTCTCCGGAAGGAAGCGCATGCGAGGATAAAAGGGTTGATCGTCAGGTTGTTGCCGGGATTTGTGGGAAGTGCCATAAGAAACAATACGATGAATTTACGAAGAGCCGTCACTCGATTGGCTGGCAGAGGGTTTTGGAGTGTGGTCCATACGCAGCACGTTCAAAGGATAGTGGCTCGAACAGGTGTGAGCAGTGCCACAACATCCAATTTAAGTGTGATTCATGCCATACACGGCATACCTTCAGCACCCTTGAGGCAAAAACCCCCGATGCATGCAGAACCTGTCATATGGGGTCCGACCACCCACAGTATGAGATTTTTATCTCATCAAAACATGGCGCTGTTTATACTGCGAGCCAATCCGGTATTTTAAAAGAAGCTCAATCCGTTAAGGCATTATGTTCTCCTGTATGTGTTACCTGTCATATGCCTCAGGGGAACCATGATATTAGTTTTGGTCTTGCTTACGGCCCGGCGGGAGGTGGTGTATCATACGTGGATAAAAAGGGTGTCGTGGCGGATGAAAACGAATTAACTAAAAGACGGAGTGAGATGCTATCCGTTTGTGCTGGTTGCCATTCCATGAATTTTGCCCAAAAAACATTACTAACTGCCGATGATATCCATAAACAAGTCGATAGTTATGTAAAAGAAGCACAAGACCTCATTTTTGAATTGGAAAAAGAGGAGTTGGTATTTCTCCCTTCAGGGAGATTACAGGAGGGTTTGCTTCCCTGGCATGCCTTACTCTTTGGCGACACGCAAGTGTATGATAGTAAATCGAGGATTACAGACCTCTTTTTTCAGTTAACATCCAGCGCTGCTCATGCCTGGAAAGGGGCATATCACATGAACCCAAACTTTACCCATTTGAATGGTTTCGTAGAACTTCGGAAGGATTGGGGTGAAATAATGGAAGAGGCGAGAAAATTACGGGAAGAAGCAGAAATCAAGAGGAAGATGAACATTAAATTAAGGTGAAGCTGTTTTTTTTAAAGTGCTAATATGCCGAAGCAGGGAGTTGAACCCTGACCCCGTTGCCGGGACTAGACCCTGAATCTAGCGCGTCTGCCAATTCCGCCACTT
>CAYJME010000020.1:0-25654 GCA_964370795.1 uncultured candidatus Brocadiaceae bacterium | reverse complement strand
TTTCGCAACACATCAATCAGTATCTCGACCCTCAACAGGCTTGTCAATCTATTTCATGCCACAAATTAAATAATAAATGGTTTATTATAATTCAATTTAAAAATCCAGGCGCCGTTGGGTCAAGGTTCTCCTTGGTGAAGGAAAAGAATCAAAGCAATTAACCGCAGCGGAAGAAAAGGATACTTATGAATTTGTCAAAAAGATACGCCTTGATTACCATTACGGGTATGTCACGCCAAAAGATTTAAGAGATATGGCCGATTTAGGAAATACAAAATCTTCCCACGTAATGAGTTCGCAATTACTCAAGAAATGGGCTGATGAAGGCAAATTGAAGAAAATTCGTAAAGGTCTTTATCAATTCGTAAAACCAGAAGTTTCTTACAGTTTTGAAGAACTCCTTAAAAGATTGAATATTGATAATGCATAAATCACCTAGCGCAGCATAGCCGCAACCAATTCTCCTTTATGAAAGGGGGGAGATTGCTTCGGAAAAGACCCTCGCAATGACACGGACTATGCGCTTTGATGGTACACTGCACGTTGTCACGGTGCATTGCATCCTGTCGTTGTGCATTGCGCTTTGTCATTGCAAAGAGGAACCGGCCATTGTGACCTTATTCTGTCATTGCGAGCGAAGCGAAGCAATCTTTCTCTCATAAACAAACAGTACCTCTTGATAAAGGGGTAATGGGAGTTGTAAAAAACTTACAAAAAAAAGATGTTTTTACAGAGTAATACTAAAGCGCTTGCAGCCTACGTTTAACAGTTTTATAAGGTTGGGTTGAGGAACGAAACCCAACAATTTAATATGGCATGGCGAGGAAATAATGCACTATCGCAGATCACAAGCGAAAGGGGCGACGTTCTTCTTTACCGTAGTAACATACGATAGAAACAGGATATTATGTCGTGAAGCAAATGTAGGCCATGAATAATCTCAGTTGTTGGGTTTCGCCTTGCTCAACCCAATCTACACAATTGCAGCGGATACCGATGAACGCAGATTTACGCCGATTTTTAACAACATACATGAGTGCGGTCAATCACCAATTGGATGAATTATCGAAAGAATTTAGGTTATACATCCCGATATAATTATCTTGTGGTTAAAAATTGTTTGATATGATAGCCAAAACTAGGTACTCCTCAAGACAATTTATGTCCCGTGGGAAAAGCCGTGTCCTTTTGTCCATAGTTTTCTTTCTCCTTCTGACCTGTGGCATTTGCTGCACGAGTCTTAAGCGTTTAGCATACGAGGGGTTCTGGCAGAATAGCTGGCAACATCCGGAACAGGTAATCCGCGTGCTGGAGATACAGACTGGGCAGCACATCGCAGATCTGGGTGCAGGTAGTGGTTACTTTACCTTCCGCCTGGCGGATGCAGTTAGTTCAGCGGGTAAGGTATATGCCGTGGATGTTGACCCAGGGATGAATACATATGTGGAGAAACAAGCCAGAAAAAGTGGCTACCAGAATATCGAGGTCATTCAGGCTCAGTATCATGACCCGCTCATTCCGGAAGATGGAGTAGACCTAATCTTTTTCTGTAATACCTACCATCACATCAAAGACCGCGTAATATATTTTACTCAAGTCCAAAAATACCTCCGGCCAGGCGGTCGCATCGCAATCATCGACTTCAACGGCAAAGGGTGGTTACAAAAGGTTTTGCCACACTTCACGGCAAGCGAAGTGATAAAGAAAGAAATGGAGTCGGCCGGCTATCACCTTCAGCATGAATTTGACTTTCTACAAAGGCAGCATTTCCTGGTATTTTCTCTGGGCAAAGAATAATCGGAACATAGTGAATGGGTAATTTAATGTACAAGAATCTCAAATAACCACAAAGTCACTAAGGCACGAAGAAAAGACTTTAAATCTTAAAGTCTTTGTAGCAGAAGAAAAGTCGATGAACTTTATCACTACAAATTTTCATTTTTATATGGAACGGTACTCTTCGGTTCAATAGCTCTTTCACCTTGTAAATATGAGTATTTCGTGGTACTTTAGGTATAAAACGCTTCCTTTTAATGACATGTTGAGGTACCCATGACCACAGTTCGAAGACCAGAAGATATCTATCGGGCAGAGGGTGATATCCAGGGTGGCACATTTCATGGCCGCTGGCACTTTTCTTTTGAAGAATATCATAACCCTGAGTATTTACAATTCGGTACTCTGCGAGTGTTTAATGATGATACCCTTTCCCCGGGCACTGTATGGCCATTGCATTATCATCGGGAGATTGAAGTGGTGACATATTGTGCCGATGGGGAATTCCGCCATGCTGACGAAGATGGAGGGGGAGAGGGCGGAGTCTTACAAAAGGGCTGGGTACAGCACACAACCGTTGGTAAAGGTATGTACCACTCTGAAATTAACAATCGGCGGGATGAACCCATGCGGTTTATCCAGATGTGGTTCTTTCCCTCAGTGCGCGGTCTTGAGCCTTCAGTGGAACAGAAGAGGGTGGAACGTGCAGAACGGACGAACCGTTTTCTTCCCCTTGTTTCGAATAAACACGAAGGTGCCCTCCCCATAAACTCAAATGCGCAGGTTCATTCCTCTTTTCTTCAGGCCGACCGGACAATAGATTATCATATAGGAGATGATCGCGGAGTCTATCTCTCTGTCCTCGGGGGATGGCCTGTTCAGGTAAATAATCACCTTGTTCCTGCCCCGGGTGCCGCAAAGGTTGTTGAAGAAACAAATATTAACGTAAGAGCAGAAACTGAAGCAGAACTCCTTCTTGTGGATGTGCATCTGATTTAGAGGGAATGATGGGTTCGCTCCGTCCATTCGGCAAGCTCAGGATATGCTTAACCCATCCTACCCATCTTCTAACTTCTAATTTCTGACTTCTAACTTTAACTGAGTATTTATACCAGGTTGCATTCAAAATGTTTAGAGTAGTAACAAATATCGACGACCTGATCAAGGTATTTATCGTACGCGGTATAGTGTTTATTGAAGAACAGGGAGTTCCATATAAGATAGAACGTGACACGTATGATTACGCTGCAACACACGTTTTAGGAGAAGAGGATGGAGAACCATTTGCAGCAGGCCGTATACGTACACTGGGTGAGTATGCAAAACTGGAACGCATTGCGATACGAAAATCGTACCGTGAAAAGAATCTGGGCCACAAACTGACCAAGTTTATGATATTAACTGCAAAAGAGCTTGGTTTTAAGAAGTTCAAGGTACATGCCCAGGCATACCTCACGGGCTTTTACCAAATACATGGGTTTGAGATCGTTGGAGAGATATTCAACGAGGCTGGTATTGACCACTATGTGATGATCCGTGACGATTCGGATCAATAACTTGCTGTATAGTATTACTGTGTAAAAACTTCTTTTTTGGGAAGTTTTTTACCACCCCTTTATTCCCTCCTTGCGAAGGAGGGGAGCAAGGGGTGGTCAATTTGGTTGCGACCATGCTACGCCAGGGTTTTAACAGTATGGAAGTGAAGCACGGTCAAACAATCCCTGTTCAAGGCTTACAGGGATATAGTCTGTCCATGCCGCCCTGCAATATTGAACTGCCTAAAACGGAAGGCATGGTATAATACTGGCTACCATAAAATAAATCAGGCCTTCGGCGGCTTTTATTCAATTGTAGCGCGACATTTATGTCGCTTTTGCGGGATAAATCCCGCGCTATATTCTTAGTTTGAAATTCCTATAATTGAACTTAGGGACAAGCGGGGAAAAACACAAACATTACTTTTTCTTATTCAAAATTTACCATTTGCAATCTTGCACTATTATCCACATGAAAACAACGCATACATTGAAAACATTCATTCGTAATATTCCAAAAGCAGAACTCCATATTCACATTGAAGGTGCACTCGAACCTGAACTCATGTTTGAGATCTCAAGGCGTAACGGCGTATCACTCCCTTTTAGTTCCGTAGAAGAAGTACGCAAGGCCTATAAATTTACGAATCTCCAATCATTCCTGGACATTTATTATGAAGGCGTGCGTGTACTGTGCCAGAAACAAGATTTCTACGATATAACCTGGGCATACCTGAAAAGGATACACGCACAGAATGTCTGCCATACGGAAATATTTTTTGACCCACAGATCCATACCGACAGGGGTGTACCCTTTGAATGGGTAGTTACCGGCATACATCAGGCCTTGCAGAATGCACAGCAACAACTGGGCATCTCATCAAAACTTATCCTGTGTTTTCAGCGATGTCTTAGCATTGAGTCTGCCATGAAAACCCTGCGGCAGGCATTGCCATTCAAAGAATGGATTACCGGAGTTGGTCTTGATTCATCAGAAGTAGGCCATCCACCGGATAAATTCGCCACTGTATTTGAAAAAGCGATAGAAGAAGGATTTTTAACCGTAGCCCATGCAGGTGAGGAAGGGCCGGCAGAATATATCTGGCAAGCATTGGAAAAACTCAAGGTATCACGCATTGATCATGGAGTTCACTGTGTCGAAGATGCACGATTGATAAAAAAGCTGGTAGCAGAGCAGATACCATTAACCGTTTGTCCCCTTTCCAATGTCAAGCTTCATGTCTTTAACAACTTAGCAGAACATAATGTAAAACATCTGCTTGATTTAGGACTATGTGTCACCGTAAATTCTGACGATCCGGCATATTTCGGTGGCTATATAACAGAGAATTTCCTGGCCATACAAGAAGCGCTGAACCTGGATCACCATGAGATTTATCAGATGGTAAAAAACTCGTTCCAGTCCACGTTTCTTAATGATAAAGAAAAGCAGGGCTTATTGGATCGGTTGGAGAAATTTATGTTTCAGTACAGACAAAAGGATTTAGTAAAGAATAAAGGTATTTCCCATGATATGAAAAGGACTTCTCATTGTTGACCATGTATGAATTGTTGAATTGTGAGAAGCTGTTTATAAAATGAAAGGTACCCAACCACTCTCATATATTCATGTCGTTTCTTGCAAAAGCTTCCTGAGTTTTTCCGGCATAGGAGAGGGTTTGCGGCTGGCATTGAGACAGGCTAGTTTGGAAAAACCTTCGGCTACAAGTTTCTGGTCACGTTCACGAATTACTTTATGACTGAATTCCACCGTGGCGTGCTTTAATTCAGCAATCGACGTCTGAATTATCAGGATATCATCATAAAGGGCTGGGGCGCGAAATTTACAACGCGTCTCTGTTACAGGAAAATATATGTGCTCTTTTTCCAACTCGGAATAGGGTAAACCAAGATTTCTCAGATATTCTGTCCTGCCCATTTCAAAGTAAGTAAAGAAATTGGCATAGTAAACAATGCCCATCTGGTCGGTTTCCTGATAGCGAACGCGCGTCTTGATTTCGTGTATTTTATTCATAAAAAGAAAAGGCACGACTTTTCATCGTGCCTTTAAAATGAGTAGATTTACTTTAAAGTTCTACACCGTTGAATAAAACACGGACAAACTTCGTTTGTCCATGCCACCATTATCATCTTGAAATTCAAAAAATTTACTTTCTGCATGCGATAAGGTAATCTTCGGTATAGACATGCTTGTTCATAATAACTTCTGCACTGATTGCGGCGTCCATGAGTTCTTTATCAAGCACATCCATCACGGCGGCATCCAGCCCATAAGAAATTCCCATCGTCAGGAATGTCCTGGCCAGAAGTCTCTTTTCCTTTCTGCCCTGAGAAAAATTGCTGAGTCCAACGTTTCTGTGAGGCGGCGGGTCTGAAATCATTTTAATCTGAGTAAAGATATCAAACATATACGCAGGCTGCTTCTGATCAACATTAATCGGAAAAAGCACAGGATCGATATATATCTTCGAAAGATCAAAATCGTGTTCTACGGCCTTTTCAACAATCTTCATAGCAAACTCCATACGCCGCTCTACATCCTGAGGGATACCGCATTTGTCCATAGTAAGGCATATCAGTGATGCATTATAATCCTTGGACAAACTCATGTATTTGTCCAACTCCTCAGGGTCGGCCTTTGTGGAATTTATCAAAACCTCATTCTTGATCACCGACAAACCAGCTTTTAGCACATCAAATTTCTGGCTGTCAATGGCGATCGGGGTTTTTACCGTATCCTGAATAACCTCAATCAACCACTTCATTGCATCGATAGGGTCTGCTGCTGCTGTTCCAACGTTTACATCCAGGAATGATGCGCCTGCCTCAGTTTGTTTTATCGCAAGTTCTCTAACAGCTTTTGGGTCTTTATTCTTTATAGCTTCTCGTACGTCTTTAAACATACCGTTGATGCGTTCGGCTATAGAAAACATAGTATGTTTATCCTTTCTTTTTAGTATAAACGGTCAATACATTTTTTAATGGTTGCCACCGCCTTTGGGTGACTCATACGAATAATATCAGCGCCAGACTGTAAAAGGCTAACAGCCGTAATAGCTTCCCACATCGGTCCCCTCTCATCCCGTGGCCCCCATTGCGGCATCTCTTTGTCATCAGATTTTGACTCTTTGGTTCTCCATGCCTCATGACCAACGTCACAGATCACCGGCATAGACATCATTTTGTCACCGGTGAGCGCTGCGATTCTTTCACGTTCCTGAATTGAATACGTATACTCCATCCCATAACCCAGCGCGCCCGTTGACTGAAACATCACAATCCGGTTAAGCGGGAAGTCCATTTCAGACACAAGGATATTAACTTGCTTTGCAATATTAATATCCACAGGGGCTAAAGTAATAAGACAGTGCCCATCTGCAAGACAGGTCGCGGTAAGCGTCTTGTAGTTGTCCTGGGTTACTACTCCAATAAGACAATTTTCACCCCTTGCAGCCTGACTTACCTTAGGCATTACTTCATTGTCCTTTTCATCGTGCTCGCATCCCCAGATAATCAGAGGCACACCCACTGCCGCAAGTATGGCCTTTACCGTTTTTACCGTATCTTCAGCGCTCTTATTGCCTTTATCAGGATGGATTCCTTCCAGTTTGAGACAAATCAAATCAGCCCCATACTGCTCCACGCATTTTTTCGCCCATTGAGCAGGGTTGTCAAGCACATCAGCATAAGGTTTTGTTAAGGTCTCAGGCCAATCCTCAGGCGGTACATCATAGACGTCCATTGCTATTACCGGTTTATGGCCAGGATTCCCCTCGAAATCCATAAAAGGAATGGATTTCGAGCCACCGATGGTGATTATCTTCTGTCGGGTACCGCCTTTATCCTTTGTGGCGCCGATGGTGATTTCATGAACTCCACCCGACCACTTATCCGCAACACTTGGTATTTCCATTACCTTTACTCCTATTTTATTTTTAAACCACAGGGTACACAGAGAAAAATTTAAACGTGCATCTTATACTTGAACACCTGAACTCTTTTCGAGGAGACTTACCGGAAGGTGCTTTTGCAAAAACTTGCCAATTTTTATATAAAAATCATTTTCCCGTGAAATCTCAAAAACTGAAGCGCCACACGCTGCCGTGTCATAGACCTCCTCATCGAACGGGAATATCGATGATATTTCAATTCCCAATTCCTCTAATTTCTGCTGGAGATTTTCGTGAATACCGCTTTTAGGCACCCGGTTAAGTATACATAACTTTTTTTTAATAGACACCGGAAGCGAATCCGCCAGTTTCAAAATCCGCTGTATGGTCAAAACACCAACCACCGTTGGCTCACTGACGATTAATAATAAATCTACATTGTTGGTAGTCCTTCGGGAAATGTGTTCCATCCCCGCTTCATTATCCGTCACAATGAATGGATATGTCGTCCCTACCTTGTCCAGATACTTACGAAGGAGGTTGTTTACATAACAATAGCATTTCGGCCCTTCCGGCCTGCCCATTGTCAGGAGGTCGTATTTCTCCTTTTCAACAATAGACTCTTCTATCGCATACTCGATATACCGCTCCTTGGACATCCCTGCAAAATCAGCCTTCTTTTCCACGATTTCTTCACGGATATCGGCAATGGTGTTTTGCACGTGAACCCCAAGCAAAGCGCCTAAAGAGGCATTTGGATCAGCGTCTACAGCAGAAACCGGCTTGCCAAGTTCTTCTGTTATATATCGAATTATAAGGGCAGAAAGGGTTGATTTCCCCGTTCCACCTTTTCCTGCAACCGCTATGTTAAAGGCCATGTGAAATTACCATTAAACAATTGAAATTCATAAACACTAATAGAGAGAAGGTGTAAAATTGGGAATCCAGGAAATTGAGTTTTCTTAATTTCACAGATTCTCACCTTCTCAACTTCTAACCAGCAACTCTTCCGCGACTGAGGGAAATTTTTCAATATTAGTATGCGGCAAAAAATTTGCCGACATATATTCTTCCATATATTTATTATTGCTCATGAGATCAAAATAGGTCATCTTCGATGCAACTGTCCTGGCAACTTCATAAGCGTCTTTTGAGAACAAAGACATTTTCGCGCCTATCACGGAGGTATTCCCCACAAATTGTACCTTTGAAACAGATACATCAGGAAGCATGCCGATGGTTATAGCGCTCCGTATATCCAGGTAATTGCCAAAACCGCCGGCCAGATAAAGCTGCTCAATGTCATTTACGCTCATGCCCATGGATTCAAGCAACGTGGAAATCGCCGAATAAATAGCAGCCTTGGACCGTATCAGATTCTGAATATCGGCCTGGGTAATAACAATATCCCTTTTTGTAGAAGTTTCACTTTTATCGACCAGGACAAATTCATACCCATTCTCTGTTTTTCTCAGACGGTCGGTCTCTATCCCTTTCTGGAAATTGCCCGTCCTGTCAATAACGCCGCTTCTTGTCAGATTGGCAAGACAATCCAGGAGTCCCGAACCACATATTCCGCTGGAAGGCGTATTCCCGATTGTCTTACATATAACATCGTAATTTTTCGTAATAGTAACCTTTTCAATTGCACCCTTTGCCGCACGCATTCCACAGGAAATACCGCTGCCTTCAAATGAAGGGCCTGCGGATGCGGAACAACATACCATCCAATCCTTATTTCCCAATACTATCTCACCGTTTGTGCCAATGTCAATAAGCAATGACAAGACATCCGCCTTGTCCAATCGAATTGCAAGCACCCCGGAAGAAATATCACCACCCACATAAGCGCCTACACACGGGAGCGAATAAAGCAAACCGTTGCTATTAATTTTTATTCCCACATCCTGCGCCCTTAGAGGAGGCACAAAACTCGCCGCAGGAAGGTACGGTTCTTTTCTGATATTCGTAGGGTCTAAACCTACGAGAAAATGAGTCATCACCGTATTTCCTGCACACACCACGGCGCTAATATCATGGATACTAATATGGTTTCTCTTCATAAGGGTGGAAATGAGGTGATTAATGTCCTCAACCAACACTTCCTGCATAAGCTCCATTGCATTATTTTGCGTAGCATAAATAATCCTCTGGATATAATCATCCCCGTATTTTATTTGCGAGTTGTAGGTGGCTTCGATGTCGATCGTTTCTCCGCGTGAAAGATTCAGGAGATGCGCAACCACCGTGGTAGTCCCCACATCCACCGCAACGCCATAATTACTTGCACTCACATCTCCAGCCTGTATTTCAAGGATTTCAGATGACAAACCCCTGTATCCAAGCGTTGCCGTAACCTTCCAGTTACTATCCCTGAGAATACCGGGGAGTCGTTTTAAAACTGAAAAATTAGTCGTTAGCCTTTCTAACGGAATGTTCGTCTTAACCATGATTTCCTTACACAGTCGCTCGTAATCTGCCATACAGTCATCCAGACTGGGCGGCGGTGGTTCAAGATATACTTTACTCACCAACGGCTCTTGCTTAAAGTGCCCCGCTTTCGATGTGGCTGCCGCCAAGGAACCCGAGAATTGCGGAAAATCACTGACGAGAATTTGGCTTTTATCAAGCTTCGATTCCTCGGGAATAATCACTTCCAGGTCGCCCAATACCTTTGTGCTACATGCAAGGACATACCCTTTTTGCGCTTCCGAAACGGAGATGTGCGTCGTGGGCATGCTTTCAATCATCCCGGAACCAAGAATCACCTTGCATTTACCGCAGGTGCCATCGCCGCCGCACAAGGCATTAATAAATAAATCGCCTTTATAGGCAGCGTCCAGGATGGTTTTGCCCTTTTCAATTTCTGCCGAAACGTCAACAGGAAAGAAGTGTACTTTATAGCGTGAGTTTTCCAAATTGATAACCCGAAGTGAAAGTTCTCAAACGGCCAAATTATTAAGCTTTCCACACCGTCTTCAGATATGAAGAAAGGCCAGATGCTTCCCGGGGACCTACAAGGATTTCCCACCCAAGCGTCTCCTGGAGTTTTCCGGACATCACGGCTACCAGGCCAGGAATGATCAGCTTTCTGTGCTTTACCTTAGTTTCAACCTTTGCATCTGACATAGCCTTCGCCACAACTTTATCGTTCAATTTATCGCCGGAATAGGCCGTTAGCACAGACGTTCCACCGGTGTCCACCGATAAAATATAAGTAGGTACACGGCTCGATTCAACCTCACCCTCAACGGTATAGTACGTAAGGGAGAAGTTTGTAGTAAACAACACGGGAGAATCTTCCTTAACATCGCCCACTGCGTATAATTTTGGCTCAACCTGAATTGGTTTCTGTGGATCAGTAAATATATTTGTGCGGGCTGTTAGCAATGGCATAATCGCCCATGGTTCACATGCATTTACGGCAACTATGCCCGCGTATTTAAGCAAATAGGTACTCGCCAGCGAAATTTCCATAAACGGGTCTTCATCACACACAAAGGTAATCATGGGAAAGCCCAGCGTCCGGAAGTTTTTTTTCAGCGACAATCGTCGTATCTTCGTCAGCTTCTGGAGTACCTCTTTCGGATTATTACCGCTTACATCGAGGACTATTTCTTCAACGCCTGCCTTTTTCGCACATTCAGCAAGGTCTGCAAGTTCTTCAAGCGTTGGCGCAGTTACCGTCATAGGACAATTTTTTTCCTTCGCCAAAGCTGCCATTTGGCCACAATTAGCGGCATGAGCGCCATGTATCAAAGGTCTTTTATCAGCACAATTCGTTAGCGCAGCCTTCATGTTATCCACAGATGAACTGCTAAGAATCATACTTAAATGAGAACCACTGCTCACATTCTTTGCAGCCTCAGCAAATTTTCCCGCGTCGTTGCTTTTATTAATGACCGCAACCAGATCGATTTCAATCTCAGTGCCAACTCGGGATATCTTCAAACTGTTAATCTGTTTTAAACGGTCGCTAAAGGCTGTCTCGCTCAAATCATCCGTGATAGTAACAGCCACGCCCGTTGGATGATAAAACTTCTCTTCATGCCTGAACAATACATTTTCTTCACCAACTTCGACCTTTTTAGCGCCTGAACCGACAGTTACAAGTTTAATCGGAGGAGCGGATGCAGCCCCCAGAATCTTCTTTGCATCCTCGCTCACATCAGGGCAATCAGAAAGATTCGCCTTTTTCTGGGCTAATTGCATTGCAAACGCCAGACACGTGGGCCGTCCACACTTTTTACAATTTGTCTTAGGAAGTAATTTGTAAATGTCCAGTCCGGTTAATGCCATTCTTTAAGATCCTTTCACAATTAAAATAAAATTACGCCTTTAAATCATCGCCAGTCAGTATAATTTTATTGACTAATCCATACTTAAGCGCCTCTTCGGCAGACATCCAGAAATTTCTTTTCGTATCAGTCTCAACCTTCTCTATACCCTGCCCGGTTTCAAGTGAAATCAACCGGTTGATCTTCTCCCTGCATTTGAGTATTTCGTTTGCCTCAATCTGAATATCGGAAGCCGTTCCATGAATACCCGTCGAAGGTTGATGTATGAGAATACGCGCATTCGGCATGCTATACCTGTTTCCTCTTTGTGCCCCCAGGAGTATAATCACAGCAGCGCTCGCCACAACGCCGGTACATATAGCCAGTATCTTCGGTTTAACAAAGCGCATCATATCATAAATTGCAAAACCAGCGTCAGCATCCCCACCCGGAGAATTAATAAACACCTTGATATCGTCATTATTCTCTGCCTCAAGGAGGATAAGCTGTGTCATGATCTGTTGTGCCATCTTTTTGTTCACTTCATCCGTTACCATAATGGTCCGGGTTTTTAACAGTCGTGAGATCAAATCGCCCCCTGACTGTTTTTCTTTTGTTTCGCTAGCACCTTCATCCTGGCCTCCGAAAACGTGCTTCTCTTCCTGAACAGGGAAAGGCAAATCACAAATCATGAATCCACTCCAAAATAAAAAATTTATTAAAATATTTGTTAAATCATCGGCGCCAACGTCAATGCCGGGTGATTAACCTTCTGTAAATGGTTAAGTACATCTTCCTCTGTCTGGGCGATGGTCTCGTCCGCTATTTTATCAATGAAATCATCCCCTAATCCGAGTTCACGGGCAGTCTCGACAAGCATTTCGCGCAATTCATCTTTAAGCGCCTTTGGCATCCACACCACACGGGCCAATCCGCCATCCGCCGAAATGAACTTTCTGCTGCTGAGATAGTACTTACTATGCCCCATGAAACCTGGAGTTTGCAATCCGCCGCCAACCGTACCGGCCAGAGTTGAGAATTTCATACCACAGGGGGTCATCTCGGTAAAATCACGATCCACAACCATAATACCATTGGTCATAGGAAGCATTGCAGAGATACACTCAAAACAACCACAGCTTGTCATGGGGTCTGTCATAATGCTATACAAACTTACCTTCTCAAGCGATCTGTTTGAGTTATTCAGAATGAATGTGTTCGTACCTTCCCACTGCCCAACCGATTCATTAACAGTCTTACCCTTTTCAATTGGCTGATTTGGCCCGGTTGGATTAATTTCATAACCAGCCTTTCCATCAAGCCAGCTCACAGAGCCACATAATCCGGAACGTTCCGGCGTTACAATACAAACATGGCTCGGAGCAAAACTCTGGCAAAGCGTGCAACTGTAAAAGAGGTTGACCGATTCATCCTTCATACCCATTAATCGCGCATCACGCTCTGCATAGGCGGCGCGCACATCCTTCAATAATCTCTCCACCTCATCACGTTTCGTATACAGGGTTACCTGCACCTTATCCACGATTGCGCCAAATTCACCGTGAAACTTTGAGTGAATAATATTTCCGATGTGCTTAAGCCTGAAACCTGCCTTAAACGCCTCCTTGCTGATGCGATGACGGATAATATCCCTCTGCCCCATGTGGAATAAGCCCTGAGCCTCGCCGAGGAAACGATGCATCTGCCGTTCAAAAATCGGCTCAAAGTCAGGCTGCATCTTTCGCCCGGCAACATCCACCATAATCCCCAATGAAACACCGGGACCAGGTGGTATTTCGTCTAATTCAGGACCAATAACCTGAATTTTCCCATCCTCGACTTCATCTACTTCTCTGGTACGCACATACTCGAAGGCCGACACACCGGGACCGCCGATTTCTATCTGCATGTCCTCCCTTCGGATTCGCTCACCCTCAAAGGCAGGTCCGTAAGCCACCGGGATATCGAGCTTGTGAATCGAAATCTTCAAACCACGCACCTCGATACACTTATCAACTATTTTATCAACCGGTACTCGGGAAACGACGTGTTCATAAGTACAAACACCGGTAGGTAATATTTCTGGAATGTCAATATTCGTAATCGTCGGAAAGCCGTAATTGATTGCGCCGGCGGCATTCGCATACTGCTCATCGGTGACCGCCGTACCTAATGCCAGCACAAAGGCAAAGATACGATTCTTGTTATACAGGAGATTCCTGCGGAAGTCACCGGGCGGCACATTTCCAAAGGAAAGCGCAGCCCTGTTTGCAAATCCCAGTGAATATACAGCAGCAGAAGTTTCTTTGCCAAAGGGCACAAGGCGGGTATCCCAACCCATTTGCACCCCCTTCTCAGCCAACTGTTCAGCGAACGATACGCCGAAATTATCCGATTGCATAAATACATAGAGATTTTTCTGCTGGAGTTCCCTGGCAATTTTTACGGCAGTATCTGCGTCAGGGGCGCATCCTACAATGGCAGCAAATCCAGGCGCCGTGCCATCAACGAATTCAATACCACGCTCACGCATGATAATATCATCGGCAGCGCCCAACCATATTCCGTCAACGGGATGGGGTCCAATTAAATACTTACAGGCCTCGTAAATTTCCTCTGCAAAGAGCGTTGCCATACCCGCATCCAAGGTGTGCCCAAGGTAAGGCACCCAGTGTTTTTCTGCAGGCAATGGAGGTAACATACTCCTTGCAATACCCATGACATATTCGCAGTCTTCAAGCGTCTTTACTGGAATGCCCGTCATGGAATAGATAATAGGCAAATAATACGCTGTATTGGGAAATTCCACTTTACAACTGCGCCCTTTTTGCGCAATTGCGTCTTGCAATTTTTTATCGGCTTTATCTATGATTTGATAGGTGCCACGTATCGCAGCGGAACAGATAATCTTTGACATAAGAAATACCCCTTTAAATCCCTTCTATTTAATGATGTGCTGGTTTGCACTCCCTTTCCAGCGCCCTTCTTTCAGCCATGTCGTAAAGCTTTCTCTCCTTCTTCACATTTATGCCAAGTGCATCTCTCTTCTTCTCAATGTGGTCCATCAGCATCTTGCCTATCTTCTTTAAATCCTTTTCAAAATCCCACCTGGCGCCAAGCTCCTCTTCCATATCTTTAGTCAATAACCTTTGCATGTCAGGTGCACCGGCCACAGGTGAATTCATACCGAAGACTGTATAAATGCCGGAAGCTACAAGGAATTGGCCAATGGCGATTGCCTTTTCACTCATCCATTCCAGACATGCGCCGGCAACTGGCAAATCGCTGATGTCATTCCCCAGGCCGCCTTCTTTTACCATTTCGCTAACCGCGATAAGAATACGACTATTGTCCACGCAGGCGCCGGAATGTAAGACTGGCGGTATACCCACTGCCTCACACACCTCTTTAAGCCCAGCGCCACATGCATCTTTCATTTCAGGAATTAACAACCCACCTGATGCACATTGTCCCGCGGCACAACCTGTCGCTACAACTAAAAAGTTATTGGCTATCAACTCTTTTGCCATATCTACATACGATGGTTCACATACGCCCGCCTTAGGGCTCGTACAACCGGCAATACCTACAACGCCGCGGATCCTTCCATTAATGATATTGTCATTGAGAGGCCTATAACTTGCGCGATATTTACCCCCTAACATATACTTGATAGTTTCATGGCTAAAACCGGCAACAAGGTTAGGCTCCGCAGCGCTTGGTATAAACACCTTGGCATTATCACGGTTTTTATAATTTTCTATGGCCATCATGATAATTTTCCTGGCTGAATCAAGGGCATGTTCATCTTCAAACTCCACATGCTCTGCGCCAAAAATCTTTGCCTTTGATAGCGTCGTAATCAGTTTCGTATGGAATTGTTTCGCCGCATCGGCTAACGACTGCATTACACACTGTATATCAACAACCATTGCTTCAACAGCGCCCGTTGCAATTGCAGACTCTTGTATCGTCATGTGTCCTGCCATGGGAATACCGTGCCGTACAAGGAGTTCGTTTGCAGTACAGCAAAGACCGGCAATAATAACACCTTTCGCTCCCACAGCTTTTGCAGCCTTTTCAACTTCAGGATCGTTGACGGCGAGCACAATAGCCTCGGCAAGCTGCGGTTCGTGACCATGAACAATAATGTTCACATGATCTTTTTTGATAACCCCTAAATTTGACCTTCCCTGCGTTGGCTTTGGAGTGCCAAACATGATATCCTGTAATTCAGTGGCTATCATACAGCCACCCCAACCATCGGCCAAAGACACGCGCATGGCCTGTTTTGTAAGATTCCGATAATCCTGATCGCCACCCATGCCTGTCCTGTGCATGCTCTCCGTAACCTCACGATCAATTGCCCGCGGCGCTATGCCTAGTTTTTCCCATATCTTCTGACGAGCCTCTGGCGCCCTCTTCAAAAAGAGCAACGTCCCATACGGTTTCCCAAACTCCATCAGCGCCATCTCGCCAACTTCTTCCGCAATCTCGTTGATTTTGCGGTCCTTTGTCTTTATCCCAAAACATTCAGCAACCATCATGAGCTTCTCTACATCTTTAATTCTATAGCCAGGAGCTTCACCCCTTGCCGTAGCAACTAAAAGATGCGCCGCAGCACGCGCATGGTCAGAATGACAAGCAGTCCCTGCGCCGCACATGCGGAGATAATGACGCGCCGCAAAAGTATTCGCATCTGCACCGCAAACACCCTTCTTCGGACCTTTACCAAATGGATCTATATTACAAGGACCATAATTACAATGACGGCAGCACAATGCAAGACTACCATAGCCGCACTGTGGGAGCTGCGCCTGGTATCTGTCGTACATTGTCTCCATCTTCAGCTCTTTCATTCTGTCAAGCATGATATGGTCTACTGATTTTTGTTTTTCTTCCATAATTAATTCCTCCATTTCACGGTTGATAAATACCCGCTTGATCAACAAACTTTATCCATAATCTTCAAGCCCTGCATTTATTACCATTTTTTTAAAGAGTTTTTGGAACGATAAATTATAATTATTAATGAATTGAAATCAAGCAAAAACACAAACTTTTACTTCTCCGGTACACACTCTTCAAGCCGCTTCTTTATCTCTCTGACCTCGGAAAGCAATTGGGTGTTTTCTGAAAATGCCGCATTTCCCACGATATCAGACTCAAATATTTTATTATTTAAGGAAATAAAACCGAGTACGGGTATACCATTCAACCCCTTCTCTATTAACTCCTTGTGTTCCTGAGAAGACACTTTATTACCTACAGCATAAAGCGCTTTAAGTCCAATATCATCCGCCAGCTTTTTTACCTGAAACGCCGTTTGAATACTCTTTGAACCAGGCTCTACAATTACAATCAGTGCATTGACCGACTTCACCGTAGCGCGCCCAAGGTGTTCAACCCCCGCCTCCATATCTACAATAACTACTTCATTCCTGTGCACGATTAAATGACTGAGCAGCGTCCTCAAAAATGCGCTCTCTGGACATGCACATCCGCCGCCACCCCGCTTTATAGCTCCCAATACCATAAGTTTTATACCATCATGTTCCAGCGAGAGCTTTTCAGGCAGGTCAGAAACGGTAGGATTTAATTGAAAGAACTTTCCATACTCCTCGGAAGTTGATCCCGTACGTTCTTTTATTAAATCCTTCATCTGACTGATGGGCACAATGCCTGATATGTTTTTTATACCCATAGTCACCGCTAAATTAGATACAGGGTCTGCATCAATAGCTATCACCTTCTTTCCATTCTCTGCGAAAACCTTTGCCAGCGTGGCTACAAAGGTCGTCTTCCCAACACCACCTTTACCCGATACAGCTATCTTCATAAATGTTGTTTTTTCTATCTCCCTTGTTTAATCTTTACATGTTTGTAATTATTACTTTTTACCAATCAATATATCTAAAATGTTAGCAAATGTTCACACAATAGCCAAGAAAATTTCGAAATTAGAGCGGTAGACACGCGTTCAAATTTTGATTAATCCCCGCAAAACATTTAAATTCACCGCATCCATATTATTATCTTTGGGGGTTTCGATGACTTTTGGTATATGAAAAAATCTGTTCATTAGATATCGAAACGGTTCTAAGCCCAATTTGCCTTTTCCGATATGTTCGTGACGGTCGAGATGACTTCCCAGGTCTCTCTTTGAATCATTCAAATGAAGAGCACAGAGGGCATTAAGTCCCACAATACGGTCCAATTCTTCCATGGTTGATTCAATACCACACAACGTCCTTATATCATATCCGGCGGCAAAGGCATGGCAGGTATCAAAGCACATTCCCAGCCTTGTAGCGCCTACGCCATCAATAATCTGTCTTAAATGCTCAAACCGGCTACCAACACCCGAACCCTGGCCGGCAGTATTTTCCAGCGCGATTTGTACAGGTAAATTTTTTGTTCCATGCACTACATCCTTCAGCGCTTTAACGATTTTTTTTATACCATCCCGCTCGCCAAGCGCCTTTGCTGACCCAGGGTGGAGAACGGTAAACATGAGACCCAGTTCGCTGCATCGCTCTATTTCGTGAATCAAAGCGGTTACTGAGCGTTTCCATAATTCATCATCGTTGCTTGCAAGATTTATCAGATAAGCCGTATGCGAAAAGGCCACTTTAACATCCGAGCCTTTAAACCCATCAATAAAGAGAGACTTTTCATCGTTAACAATGGTCTTTTCCTTCCACTGCCTCTGGTTTTTTGTAAAAATCTGAAAGGTATCTATTCCTAATAATGAAGCCTCATTAAAAGCATTTTGTAAACCACCACGAATGGAACAATGTACCCCTAAAAGCATAGTTCGATATTGTATTTTTTCTCCACCATCGTTAAAATAGGTTTTTCAAGTTAGGCATTTGGCGACTTAAAGTTCCAAATGCCTATGGTAGGAGCCGTCTCCTGACGGCGATTGGCAATTTAAGACAGCGTGCATATACTCGGTTGCCAACAGGAGTTGGCTCCTACCAAAAACTTTGAATTTCCTCAATTTTTAAATGTTATCCTGTAAAAGAACTTTTTTGAATAAAATTATACGCTTTTCACAAAATCCTTGCGCACCAAAAATTTTATAAAAATCCCTATCCTTTCCTTTTTAACAATCCTCTTTATGTGCCTGTCCTTCCCTCCGGCAAACGTGGGGTATCTGGCATGGATTGCATTCATCCCGTGGTTTATCCTTATAATAACGGAAGAAAAATATGTGTACCTCAGCGCCCTGTTTATTGGCATGGTATTTTTTTTCATCCAACTTTCATGGTTGCGCTATATTGCCGCCGCTGCCTGGATTATGTTGAGTTTGTATTGCTCTGCATATTTTCTCTTCTTTGCATTCCTTACCCGACTTGTTGTTTTTCGGTTGAAATGGCCGCTCGGTATTGTTGCGCCGTGTATATGGGCGTCATTGGAATTCATTCGGTCATTTCTTCTTTCGGGATTTCCCTGGTTTTTTATCGGACATACGCAGTACCAATACCTGCCGCTCATTCAAGTTGCTGATATCACCGGCGTCTATGGTGTTTCTTTTATCATCGTGATGATTGACGGCTGTATTGCAGATTGGATCTTCCATTTTTTGAATTGTCGTAATAAAACTGCGCATGCCCTTTCTTCCTTTTTGTTACCGGGGAAAAAAATGCTCTTCTTTGGCCTGACTTGTATTTTCCCTCTGACGCTCTTAACTGCCGCCATGCTCTACGGTTTTTGGTGGCTCAGGAATTACAAACCGCAGGAAGGCCCCACACTCTGCATGGCACAGGGAAATATTCCCCAGGATCTAAAATTTCAATCTACCGAGGAAGATGATATCCGGATTTTAAAAATATATTCCGATCTATCCATGGGCACTAAGGGTAATACCATTGACCTCCTTATATGGCCAGAGACTATGATTCCGGGATTACTCAATATCAACCCGGACCTCACCGGGAGAAAAATAGACATCCTGTCTCAACTCACCGTCCTTCAACTATCGCAAGAACTTCGCACCCACCTGCTTCTCGGTGGTCTCGCATTAACACTGAATGGAGAAAATCAGATTTATTTCAACAGCGCCTATTACTATAATAATGAAGGAACATTCGTAGACCGGTACGACAAGATTCACCTCGTGCCATTTGGCGAGTTCACCCCTTTAAAAGACTATTTTCCCTTCCTTACCAAACTCGTGCCGTACGAAGTCGGTTTAACTCATGGACAAAAACGAACCGTGTTTCATTTAGACACCCGGGATAATAAACACTTCGCCTTTGGTTCATCTATTTGCTACGAAGATACGGTGCCATCCCTGATTCGGGCATTTAAAAAAGAAGGGGCTGATTTCATGGTAAATATTACCAATGACGGCTGGTTCCGCAACAGCGCCGAACTTGACCAACACCTTGCCATTATGGTCTTCCGTGCCGTTGAAAACCGTATGACCATGGCGCGCGCAGCCAATACGGGAATATCATCTTTTGTTGCGCCAGACGGCACTATTTACGACAGATTAACAGATTTACAGGGGAAATACCGGGAAATAAGCGGCACGCTTATCAACCGTATAAAGTTGATTAAAAATTCCAACACGATATACACCCTGTGGGGTGACTGGTTTTCTATCTTGTGCTTAACAACATCGGGAATTATGATTTTTCTGGCCCTTTTTGGAAGCACTTTCTCCTTGACATTCCCCAAAGACTAACCGTATAATTTCTAACTTATTATAACCATTAAATACTACACGACTTGTGAAAAATTAAATTGCTGAGTCTCAAAAGTTTACTTCTTTTTTCGGAGCAGTCCTTATAATGCATCCATTAGACTTCATATTAGGTTTTGTCTCAACAGATATGGGCATTGACCTTGGCACAGCAAATACCCTTGTATGCATACCCGGACATGGAATTGTATTATCGGAACCCTCTGTTGTGGCAGTAAAACCCGGCACCAATAAAGTCCTGTTAAACGGAAATGCCGTTGGAAATGTCGCAAAGGCGATGCTGGAAAAGGCTCCCAGCAGTATCTCCGTTATCCGCCCGTTGAAAAATGGCGTTATAGCGGATTTTGATATTACCGAGGCCATGCTGAAGTATTTTATTACCAAGGTTCACAAACGAAAGTGGGGCGTCCGCCCAAGGATACTCATTGCAATTCCCTCGGGTATAACTGCCGTTGAAAGACGCGCCGTGGTAAATTCCGCAGAGCGCGCGGGGGCCAGAGAGGTGTACCTGATTTCAGAACCGAAGGCCGCTGCAATTGGCGTTGGACTTCCCGTCGGAGAACCTGTGGCAAGTATGGTGGTCGATATCGGCGGCGGAACGACAGAAGTAGCCGTTATTTCACTTGGCGATATATTCACCCATGAAAGTCTTCGCATCGCAGGGGACGAATTTGATGAAACGATAGTTCAATACATACGGAAGGCATACAATCTGGATATCGGACATCGCACCGCAGAACAAATAAAGATAACGATTGGTTCTGCATATCCCCTGGAAGAGGAGCTGACCCTGGAAATCAGGGGACGTGATGCAATCGCAGGACTACCCAGGGCGACAACCATTACCTCGCAGGAAGTTCGCGAGGCATTGAAAGAACCTTTTGACAAGATTGTACTTGCCGTGAAATCCACCCTTGAAAAGACAGCGCCAGAACTGGCTTCTGATTTAATAACCAATGGCCTGGTACTGGTTGGTGGCGGAGCATTGATTAGACGTTTCGATAAACTCCTGGAAGAAGAAACAGGCCTTCCTGTGCGGGTGGGAGACGATCCTTTAACGGCCGTTGCGCGAGGGACGGGGTATCTTCTCGAAAATCTTGATTTATATAAATCCGTGTTACAGGATGAGGACCTCCACTCCTAACTTTAGCAGTCTCATAAATAATCCCCTCACAACTATAATTACCCTTTTAGCGTTATCTCTGGTTTTATTGTTTTCGCCAACGAAACTATCAAACCGTATAAGGATGGCCTGCGCTGTTCCCATGAGACCCTTACAATGGGCAACCTGTTTCTGCAGCAATTCGGCGAGTAATTTTTTTGACCGTATCATTGCTACCTGGCAGGATACCCGTATGAAACAGAGGTTGGAAGATCAGGTCTCTCTGTATAAAAATAAACTTCTGGAACAGCAGGATACCATATATAAACTGGAAAGCAAGCTGCATGTGCTTGCAAAGTTTCAGGCTGAAAATAAAAACAGTAAAACAACACTGATAACGGCAGATATTATTGGTTACGATACATCAAATTTCAGGAAAAGCATTACGATTAATGCAGGTTCAAAACATGGGGTAAAGCAAGACGATATTGTCATTTCGAACAATGCGCTCGTTGGAAGGGTCACTATGGTAAGCAAGGGAAGCAGCGTTGTTCAGCTCATCACAGACCCTGCCTCACGCATACCCGGAAGGGTAGTTCAAACGCGGGAGCAGGTATTACTCGAGGGCAACGCAACGGCTTTTTGCCAGCTAAAGTACGTACCACGATGGGCAAAGTTAAAAAAGGGCGATGATGTTGTATCTTCTGAGATTGGCGGGGTATATCCGCCTTCACTGCCCATTGCCACAGTCTTTGAAACGGAAATGAACGGTGGCGCCCTCTTTCAATCAGTAAAGGTATTGCCGAAGGTCAATATTGCAAACATTGAAAGCGTGCTGGTTGTCACCCATTAGGATTTTATATGAGAACCTGAAATTATGCGGTGGTTTACTTTTTTCTGTATTATCGTATGCATCTCCCTTACCCAGACAACCTTAATACACTGGATAAACATAGGCCAGGCCGTACCGGATCTCTATTTTCCCCTGATCGTCTTTTATTCCTTCCTGACGGACATTAAAAGAAATACCATCGCCAACTGGTTTGCCGGTTTATCGAAGGATTTATTTTCTGACGGACATTTTGGGATAAATGCAGTCTTTTTTGTCGCTATCGGACTCCTTCTCTGGTCTATCAGGGAGATATTGTATCGGGGACATGTAATAACGCAGGTCATCACCACCTTCATTTTTTCATTCATGTACAATATCCTTTATGCGCTGCATACTACAGCGTCTTTTCACTCACTGCGTTTTTTTTCAACACTCTGGATGATCTTTGTCTGTTCCTTATATACGGCATTGGTAGTACCTGTGCTTTTCTGGATATTCAGCAAATTTCAGCCTACACAGAGGCTTTATCCCCACTATGGGTAGTTAATCTATGTACCCTCACCGCTTCAAGATTATTTTCATTATCATCGTTTTACTGTTCATCGGTATTGCAGTCCGGCTTTTTCAACTCCAACTCCTCGAAAGCGATAAATACAAAGGTATCTCAAAGAGCCGCCGCATCAATACCTTTCCCCTCGAAGCCACGCGGGGAACTATTTTTGACAGAAATGGCAAGGTGCTTGCTATTGACCAGCATACGTTTCATATTTCCGTCCAGTATAAATACCTCCTTTACAGTTATATTGTTCGCAATAACAAAACCCTCTCGCGTATTTCGGAGATGAGTATACACAAAAAGACAAATAAATCATGTAGAGAATGTCATGAAAATCAAGACCTGTGGCTCGAAAGAATATCCCCGTTATTAGAAATTCCTGAAAATCAGATTCTGGAACGGGCTGAACAGATTATCGACAACGTGGAAAAACTCAAACAAAGCATTGAACAAAAATCGGGCAGGGTAACCCGCATCAAGGAAGAAACAGACTATCATCCTGTTGCCTCTGATGTTGCATGGGAAAAGGTCATTCAAATAGAAATAAAACACGACATTTTTCCTGGTGTCCGTATTATCCCCGGACCAAAAAGAATTTATCCGGAACGGGAATTGGCCGCGCATATCGTTGGATATATGAGTAATCTGACCGAGAACGAATGGAAGGAATCCAGCAATAATTGGAGCAATTATATCCTTGATTCTGGCGGTGCAGAGACTGAGACTGTATCGTTACTCTACGACGGCTATGACAAAAACGACTCCGTCGGTCGGGCTGGCATTGAAGCAAGCTATGAAGAAGAATTGCGTGGTTTGCGTGGTAAGCGGTTTGAAGAAACCACGAGTAAAAAACCACACGTCGAAAAAGTCATTGTAGAAAGACCTCCGGTTTCAGGAAATGACATCTATTTAACCATAGACGCCCAAATCCAGTCCTCTGCGGAAAAATCGCTGGGTGCCAGCCGTGGAGCTGTTGTGGTCATGGATCCCTGGACGGGCGAAATACTCGCCATGGCCAGCTACCCGCGTTTTAATCCCAATACCGTCAATGAAGATTTCAACAAGCTTGCCAAACATCCATTCAAACCCTTTCTCAACAGGGCGGTACAGGGCGCATTGCCGCCGGGGTCTATTTTTAAAGTTATCACGGCAACCGCAGCTCTGGACACCAACAGCATCAGTACCCAGACGAGTTTTGATTGCCGCGGGTTTATCAATTATAAAAATACCATTTTAAAATGCTGGTCAGAAAGCGGACATGGCTCAGTTACTATAGAGGATGCGATCCCCTATTCATGTAACGTGTTCTTTTTTGAAACTGCAAAGGTTACCGGGGGAGACTCTTTGTACACATGGGCAAAGAGGTTTGGTATTGGAGAAAAAACGGGCATTGATCTCCCTTACGAACGGAGTGGAAACCTGCCAAAGATGAACTCCCTTGCATCTGCCATGAATATCGCCATCGGCCAGGGCGCATTGCTTACCACACCCCTTCAGTTGGCCAGGGTATATGCCGCCATAGCAAATGGAGGCGACTTAGTCCAGCCTCATGTAGTCTTAAAGGTTACCAATAATCAGGGAAACACCCTTCGTACATCCCAAACATTACATAAGCAGAAAATATCTATAGAACCGTCTACCCTGGAAACCCTTCGGACAGCGCTTCAGGATGTAATCATCCGTGGAACCGCCAAAGACAGCGGATTGGCGATGTATAAAGTTGCCGGAAAAACAGGAACCGCTGAAACAAGCCGGCAGAAAGACAATCACGCCTGGTTTGTCGGCTATGCGCCCAATGACGCCCCGAAATATTGCTTTGCAGTCCTCGTCGAACACACATCAGGACACGGCGCAGAAGTGGCAGGTCCTATTGTAAAAAAACTCATGTCATATTTATTCCCCGAATTGAACGCGGCATTGTAGCGGTGTATATTAGTATTCATCTAAATGATACCATTCGGCATCTTCGAGCCAGGTGTATGGGCGTGATACGAAGTCGATGATGTTTTCCAGGATAAAATAATGCTTTTTTTCCTCCTCTGCTATTTTTAGAAATATCTCTTTGTGTGATGGTTCGTTTACTTCCCCGGCTTTATCTAAGTAAAATTTCTGGCTCTTTTTCTCGATTTCCTGTGCTTTTTTGTATAATCCAATGTGCGTTGTCTGAATGCCAGAGGTATCCCTTTCTTCTTTCATCTTTACAAAGATGTTTTTTACGTTGGATAATATCGGGGTATCCGCCATCTGTGCCTTTTTATTATTTTTTATTTTTTGCAAAATATCAAAATGGACAACCTCAGCATCTGCAAGCATGCCAAGGATATTTTGAAGCCCTTTGTTTGAAATCTTTTTTGCCAGATCACGGTAATAATTCTCGCCATCTTTTTCCATCTGCATTGCATATTCATAAATATCCATATTGTAACCTCCTGTTTTTGTAAAATTGCTCTTCGTATAATTTTTGATAAAGTCCTTCCGACTAGGATAAATACTCACGGTTATCCTGAAAAAAGAGTTTTTCTTCCGTCTTTTCCCGCATGTATGACTGGATAATCGAAATGCCGCTCAGTTTTTCGTGCACGTTTCCGGATATTTCCTCCATCTTCTTCCGTGACAGGGCATTGATCTTTTTGATCCTGGTCTTGAAGAACTTATTCAAAACGACATAAAAAGGAATAGTTTTTTATCACTGCTTTAAAACGCCTGCTTGTCAGGCAGGTATAATGATATCAACAAACTCCATTTTAGAAATATTATTTATAAGTTTCCGTATTCCCGACTTAAAAAGATGGCATCATAGTATTTCTTTTTAATGAAACCATCATATTGAATACATCTAAAGAGTTTATCAAATTCTAAGACATCACGATAAATAATTTTTTAAGTATTTGTTTATTAAAAAACCGCTAAATCCGAAGCACGAAATCCAAGTGTCTTCGTGCCTCTGTGGCT
>CAYJME010000019.1:0-26139 GCA_964370795.1 uncultured candidatus Brocadiaceae bacterium | reverse complement strand
ATGTTAATCATTGCCGGGTGATGTAGACGTTAGGGTAAAAAATCTGAAATTCGTTCAAGGGTAAAGAAAGACGCGATGGCATCCGATAATCGCAATAACTCGCCCCGTGACAAGCGACCGGCGGGCAATCAAAATGGGAATAACAACCCCCAGGAACCCCGCAACTCCGGCGGTAATTTCCTGGGACGCAGTTGGTTTTGGCTGGTTTTGGCCGTGTTGGTCCTCTTTGGTTCGCGCTTCCTCTTTAGCCGTCCAACAGATACCACCAATATGGTTGGGCTTAACGAAGTCGCGCGCTATGTGCAGAATGACCAAGTGCAAAGCATTACGGTGCAAGGGGACATTGTCACACTGGAATTGACCAACGCCGAGGAAAAGCGCAGCCGCAAGGAAAACGACGAAAGTCTGCTGGCGACGCTCAAGGCGTTGGGTGTGAGCGATGAGCGGTTGGCCACGCTGCCGATTGTGGTGGAAAGCACCCCCAACAACAGCGCCATCTTTAACTGGCTGATCATGCTGCTGCCGATGATTTTGATCTTTGGCTTCTTCATCTTTATCATGCGCCAGGCTGGCTCCGGCGGGCAGAACCGTGCTATGCAGTTTGGTCGCAGCCGCGCCCGCAAGCTCGACAACGCCGACCGCCCGACGGTCACCTTTGCCGATGTTGCCGGGTCAGATGAGGCCAAGCAGGAGCTTCAAGAGGTTGTCGAATTCCTCAAGGAGCCGCAGAAGTTCGCCGCGCTCGGTGCGCGTATTCCCAAGGGTGTGCTGATGGTTGGCTCGCCGGGGACGGGCAAGACGCTCTTGGCGAAGGCTGTGGCAGGTGAAGCGGGCGTGCCCTTCTTTAGCAGCTCCGGCTCGGAGTTTGTCGAGATGTTTGTTGGTGTGGGCGCTGCGCGGGTGAGAGACCTCTTTAGTCAGGCAGACCAGAAGGCGCCCTGTATTATCTTTATTGATGAACTTGACGCCCTTGGTAAGGCCAGAGGCGTAAGCCCCATGGGTGGACACGATGAACGGGAGCAGACACTAAACCAGTTACTGGTAGAAATGGATGGTTTTGATTCCAATAAGGGTGTCATCATTATGGCAGCAACCAACCGGCCGGAGATGTTAGACCCGGCGCTTTTGAGGCCGGGAAGATTTGACCGCCAGGTAGTCGTTGACCGTCCTGACTTGCATGGGCGCGAGGCAATTCTTAAGGTGCATATAAAGGAAGTAAAGGTAGAGAAGGAAGTTAATTTACATGCAGTCGCCGCCATGACGCCGGGGTTTGTCGGGGCAGACCTTGCCAATCTTGTGAATGAGGCTGCCTTGCTTGCGGCGCGGAGAAACAAAAAAGCAGTCGGCATGTCGGAATTTGAAGAGGCAATTGACCGTATTTTGACCGGCCTTGAGAAGAAGAAGCGCCTGATGAACAAGAAGGAAAAGGAGATCGTTGCCCATCACGAATCGGGTCATGCGCTGGTGGCATGTTCAGTGCCTCATGCAGATCCGGTGAGAAAGATTTCCATGATCCCCAGAGGTATCGGGGCGCTGGGCTACACCCTGCAAAAACCTACAGAAGACCGGTATCTGATGACGAGGTCTGAGCTTCTTGACCGCCTTGCCATATTACTGGGCGGAAGAGTGGCTGAAGAGATTATATTTAATGAAATATCTACCGGCGCTCAGAATGATTTGGAAAAGGCCACAGAAATTGCCAAATTAATGGTTAAGGAGTATGGCATGAGCGAAAAGATGGGCGTCGTAACCTTTGAGCAGGGAGACACGCCGTTATTTTTAGGGGGCGGCTTTGCTGCAAGCAAGGAATATAGTGAGGAAACGGCGCGGGAAATTGATCTGGAAGTTAAGAGAATTATTGATGAATCGTTTGGCCGTGTAAAAAAGTTATTAACGGAAAAAAAGGAAATCCTGCTGGGAATGGCAAAACAGCTTATGGAACAAGAGGTGATCGAAGGCGAAGGGTTGAAAAAACTTTTAGAAGAATTACACAAGGCCACTGAGGAAAAGAAGTGACATTGAAAACATGGATCAATAGATACAAGTACTGCACGATTGGAATGACCGTGTTCTTGAGTTGTACCATGGTTGAAATTTTCGGGTTACATGGAATTATTTTCGGTCTGATCATTTTAGCCCTTTGTTGTACGTTTCAGTTTCTCATAATTGACAAAGGACAGAAACAACCTGCCGAAGATAAAACCAATAACATTGTTGATAAAAACCTGTTCCACAAGGTTATGAATATTGTTCCAGGCGTCGTATACGTTTCCATGTTTGACGGTTCTGTGATATTTATCAGCGATGGAATAGAAAAGTTGTTGGGTTATAAACCGGAAGAAATCTGTAAGACGAGAAATTTTCTCTTTCAACAGATACACCCGGAAGACAGAGAAATGGTATCAAAACAAATCAAAAAATTACAGAGTGGAAATGCGGCAACCATTGAATATCGATTGCAGAAAAAAGACGGAACGTACATCTGTGTCTCTGATTGTCTTAACACGATTAAAAACGATTGGGGTAACATTACCCATTACAATGGCGTCCTGGCGAACATCGATGAAAAAAGGAAATACGATAAGGACTTGCAAAATCTGAATGCAAGAATCCATCAACTGAACAACGCTGTAAATCAGCATGCCGTACGCGACAGCCTGACGAATGTCTACAACAAGCGATATTCTCTGGTTATCTTACAAAATGAGTTTAATCGGGCGCGGACTCAAAATAAACCCTTATCGTGTATGCTTCTGGATATTGATCATCTGGAATCTATTAATAGCCGGTATGGATATTTTTTTGGAAATCGCATCCTGACCGAGGTAGCTAAATGCATTCAGCGTCATATCAGGCCAATTGATGTGGTATCCCGTTTCGGCGACGATGAGTTTTTGGTAATATTGTCAGAAGTGGAGAAGGAAGAACTCGACAGTATCTCGAACATGCTGGAGTCAGAGATCGGAAGGTGTTGTATAAAAGATGAGGAAAAAAATGTAAATATTGATTTTAAGGTAACAATAGGAAAATGTTCTGTTGCCCCGGCGATAAAGACCATTTCCGACTTGATCGAACAAACAACCAGGTCGCTTTTTGCAGCAAAAGCAGCCAAAAACGTTTACAAAGAATAACTTGAAATATACTGGGAACTATGGATAAAGCAAAGTTTTCTGTTCATAAACGTGAAGATGGCACCCTTCCAGAAATTATTAACATTATTCCACTCAGGGGTGAAGTATTTTTCCCGCACCTGATTGGCCCATTATCGCTGGATGACGAAATGCTGGTGCGTGCGATAAATGAGGCCATGAGTAAAAAAGAACTTATTGGCATTGTAACACTCCGATATGACGTAGCAATACCGGTATCAACAGACCTTTATAATGTGGGAACAGCGGCAAAGATTATCGAGGTATATGAATCTACATCCAACACAATAAAGGTCCTCATTGAAGGCGTGGCGCGCATAAGGATTGTAGAGTATCTCCAGCCGAAACCGTATTATAAAGCGCAGGTAGAGGAAATTCGGGAATTTGCAGAAAAAACAGAAACTATTGATGTGCTCATTCAAAGCGTTAAAACGCTCTTTAAACTGAGCGCCATGCTGGGAAAGGCGCTTCCGAAGGATATTATTTCAATGATCGATACGATCAATAATCCCTCAACGCTGTCAGATTTGGTTGCTGTTTATCTGGATTTGTCGGTGGACGAGAAACAAAAGCTATTAGAAATGATAGAACCGCAGAAACGGCTACGGATTGTCTTCCATTATCTGAACAATGAAGTGCAACTGAGAGAGGTGCGGGGAAAGATCGATGAAGAAGTCGCCAAAGAGATGACCAAAACCCAGCGGGAATACTTCCTGCGGGAGCAGTTAAAGGCCATCCAGAAGGAACTGGGGGAGGAAGACCCGTACCTGGAAGAACTCAATAAACTGGAAGAAAAGATTAAAGAAGTAAAAATGCCAAAGGAGGTTGAAGAAGTGGCAATGAAGGAATTGGAACGGTTGAGAAATATTAATCCGGTGTCGGCTGAATATCCTGTTGCCCGTACCTATCTCGATTATCTTACGAGCATTCCATGGAATAAAAAGACTGCTGATACCCTGGACATCCATCAGGCTGCAAAAATTCTGGATGAGGATCATTATGGCCTCAGGAAGGTAAAGGAACGTATCCTCGAATTTCTTGCCGTACATAAATTAAAAGAGAAACTCAAGGGTCCTATCCTTTGTTTTTGCGGTCCGCCGGGGACAGGAAAAACGTCATTGGGAAAATCAATCGCGCGTGCCATGGGACGAAAGTTTATCCGCATCTCCCTGGGAGGTATCCGCGATGAGGCGGAAATTCGGGGACACCGGCGTACCTATGTCGGGGCGTTACCCGGGCGTATTATGCAGGAGATTTGCCGTGTAGGTTATAGCAATCCCATATTCATGCTTGATGAAATCGATAAAATCGGGATAGATTTCAGGGGAGATCCCGCCTCTGCCCTGCTGGAGGTCTTGGATCCGGAACAAAACTTCAGTTTTGTTGACCATTATCTTGATGTGCCATTTGACCTTTCGAACGTATTGTTTATTACAACGGCTAATATCCTTGATACCGTTCATACCGCTTTGAGGGACAGGATGGAGGTTATATACCTTCCGGGATATAGTGAGGATGAAAAATTAAAAATAGCGAGGCAATTTCTGATTCCCAAGCAGATTAAAGAAAATGGACTGGAGAATAATCCCGTTATGTTTCACGATCAGGCCATTTACAAAATTATTCTGGATTATACACGGGAGGCGGGGCTGAGAAATCTTGAACGGGAAATTGCTTCGATTTGCAGGAAGATTGCAAAAGAGATTGTTGCTAACGAACAGGTCACAAAAGAAATAACGACAGAATATATTGAGAAATTCCTCGGACCAAGAAAGTTTTTCTACCAGGTAACTGATGAAGAAGACCGTGTTGGAGTGGTAACCGGCCTTGCCTGGACAGAAACGGGTGGAGATATTATCTTTATTGAAGCGTCCCAGATGAAAGGCGAAAAAGAGTTGACCCTTACAGGACAACTGGGCGATGTTATGCAGGAATCTGCCATTGCCGCCCTGAGCTATATCCGAAGCAATGCGAAAAGACTGGGTATTGACGAAAATTTCTATGATAACTCGGAAATCCATATTCACGTCCCTTCCGGGGCTATACCGAAGGACGGCCCCTCTGCCGGCATCGCCATGTGCATGGCGCTCGTCTCTCTACTTACCGGGAGGCCTGCACGAAGGGAAGTGGCGCTTACCGGGGAAATTACCCTGACGGGAAATATGTTACCCATTGGCGGGGTAAAAGAGAAGGTGCTTGCAGCTATCAGGGCAGGGGTAAAAACAATCGTACTCCCCTTAAAGAACAAGGAGGATTATGAGGAAACCGAAAAAGAAATCCGTGAAAAAATACAGTGTGTGTATATTCAAAAAATCGATGAGGCGCTGGATGTTGTATTAATGAGTAAATAGTAATATCTGGCTTTTTGATACGAGAAAAAACAACGAAATGCTTAATTCACAAATATTTTAAGGAGGAAGGTGTATGATTAACATAAAAAACGTACTCTGCCCGGTTGATTACTCTGTGTATTCTGAAAAGGCGCTCCACTACGCCATAGAGTTTGCAGAAAAATATCAGGCAAAACTTTATCTGATGCATGTGCTTGATATCCGTTTCTATGATATTAACGATCCCGACCTGTATAATATCAATATTGTAGATAAAGAAACCATTGAAAAGTTACGGGCACGACTCCTCAAGTGTGTTAGCGAAGAGACAAAAGGCAAGATATCAGTTGAAGCCATTGTTATTCAGGGTGTCCCGTTCACCGAGATCATTACGGCGGCCAGGGATTACAAGATTGATATGATTGTGATTGGCACTCATGGGAGAACGGGGTTGTCTCATGCAATTATGGGCAGTGTGGCAGAAAAAGTTGTACGCAAGTCGCCGTGTCCGGTGCTTACAGTCAGACATCCCGAACACGATTTTGTCATGCCCTGATGGGTCGCCTGAATCGTTGTTCAGCAACGAAACAAGTTTTTATTTAAAGAAACACCTATGCCTAAATATATTCTCATTGACCACACGGCAGATATCGGAATTGACGTATTTGGCGACTCATTGAAAGAACTCTTCTCCAATGCGGCATTTGCCATGTTCGATATTATTGCAGACCTGTCGAACGTAAAGAACAAGGATGAATATAGAATAAGCGTTTCGGGGATGGATAGAGAGCAACTCCTGGTCAATTGGTTAAGCGAGTTACTCTACTTACATGACGTAAAAGGTCTCCTGTTTAAAGATTTTACTATTACAAACATTACCGATACTCAATTAGATGCGATTGTTCGAGGTGAGAGATACAAAGATGGCATCCATGTAATAAAGACGGAGATGAAGGCGGTTACTTACCATAACTTATCAATTATCCAGAAGGATAGCCAGTGGCAAGGGCGTATCATATTTGATCTTTAAACAGAGAAAGGAGTCTCTATGGGAGACGATAAATATAAAATTCAAAAAATAGACGCCTACCGTTGGCGTATTCCGCGGGAAGGCAAGATGCGCGTGGATGGGATTATATACGCTGATGAACACATGCTGACAGAGATCCAGAAGGATGAGAGCTTGCAGCAGGTGATTAATGTTGCGCACCTTCCGGGAATTATTGGACATTCACTGGCAATGCCTGATATCCACTGGGGATATGGATTTCCCATTGGAGGAGTTGCTGCATTTGATTTAGACGAGGGCGTCGTGTCTCCCGGCGGCGTCGGATATGATATCAACTGTGGCGTGCGGTTACTCAGGACAGGGTTGAATCATCCGGATATTGCCAACAAATTGGAATCACTGGTAAACAATCTCTTTATTAATATCCCATCGGGCGTTGGATCACATCGCAAGGATATGAAATTATCGCAACAAGACAGAAAAAATGTGCTTAAAAACGGCGCTGTATGGGCAATTGCACAGGGATTTGGTAACAGGGAAGACCTGGATCATATCGAAGAAAAGGGATGTATTCCGGGCGCCAACCCTGAACTGGTTTCAGACCGTGCCCTGGAACGTGGCAAGGCACAGTTAGGCACCCTGGGTTCCGGGAATCACTTTGTCGAGGTTGGCTACGTATCAGAAGTCTATGACGAAGCGGTTGCCCGCGTGCTGGGACTTGAGAAGGATGCTATTACTATCGTGGTCCACACAGGTTCACGGGGACTTGGTTACCAGATTTGTGACGATTACATCCGTGTCATGATTGACGCTGCCCGTAAATATGACATTGAACTCCCCGACCGCCAGCTCTGTTGTGCGCCCATTAATTCACCGGAGGGAAAAGAATACCTGGCAGTAATGGCCTGTGCTGCCAACTACGCCTTTGCCAACCGGCAGATGATTACCCACTGGGTAAGAGAATCCTTTGAGAGAACGCTCAACATAAGCCCGGCGGAATCTCGCATATCGCTGGTTTATGATGTGTGCCATAATATTGCAAAGATCGAAGAACATATTGTCGATGGCGAGAAAAAACGCTTATGCGTACATCGTAAGGGCGCAACACGCGCATTTCCTCCCAACCATCCAAATACCCCGGATGCATACAAGGCCGTTGGACAACCCGTGCTGATACCGGGTGATATGGGACGTTGTTCGTATGTGTTGGTAGGTACTGAGAAGGCATACGAAGACACCTTTGGGAGCACGTGTCATGGCGCGGGAAGGGTCATGAGCAGAAATCAGGCATTAAAGACGGCCAAAGGCCGAAGTATTGCTCAGGAGATGAAGGATAAAGGCATCCTCGTCCGTGCCGATAGCCGTGCCACCCTTGACGAAGAACTCTCCGAGGCATATAAGGACGTTACCGAGGTTGTTGATATCGTAGAACATGCTGGAATTAGCAGAAAGATAGTTCAACTAAGGCCGATGTGTGTGATCAAAGGTTAGCGGTAAGTTCGTTGCATAGGAATTCTCATTTTAATTAAGCGGGTTATGAGGCGGTGTTGGTAGGACAAGCGTCTCGCTTGTCCTGTATCTGTTTGTTGGTTTTGATTTGGTCAACAGGACGGTTGACCTACCAACTTGATGTACAGGAATTTCAAACTTATCGGATCGTTCCCAGACTCTGTTTGGGAACGCAATTGTTGACAAAGCCCCAGCTTTGCGTGGAGCGGAGCTTTACGAATAAGTGAGTTCCCAGGCCAGAGCCTGAGAACTAGATAATTTCAAAATTTTTGGTAGGAACCAACTCCTGTTGGCGACCGGAGTTTGCTCGCCAGTGGGCATGTCCATCGCCGTCAGGAGACGGCTCCTACCAGTCGCCGTAAGGCCTCATTTAATATAATTCCGTAACAATCCTTGGTAAATATAATACAGAGTAATACATGCAATTCAGGAAAATAGGCCAAAAAATACGGGATATACGACGTCTCAACAAGATACTCAAGATACTGACCAAGCATGGTTTCGGTTTTGTTGTCCAGCAGCTTCGTCTGGAGGAACATATCATTGGAAGGGGTATCATCAAGATCCGTATACTACGGAGATTTACAGAACCACAGGAATCCCGCGCCGTACGGCTCCGAAAGGTACTGGAAGAACTCGGTCCCACATTTATAAAATTTGGACAAATCCTGAGTGTACGCCCCGACCTGATTCCCATGGACCTTTGCGATGAGCTCGGGAAACTCCAGGACAGCGTTCCCCCCTTTAACTATGAAGATGTTAAAAAACAGATAAAAGAATCGTTCAGGTGTAACCCGGAGGAGCTGTTTTCTGCTCTTGACCCGACGCCGCTTGCCGCAGCCTCATTAGGTCAGGTGCACCGGGCGCAACTCAAAACGGGTGAGCACGTCGTGGTAAAGGTGCAACGGCCCGATATACGCAAGATGATCGAAACGGACATCGATATCCTTTATACCCTGGCAAATCTGGCCAATCGGTATATGCAGGACATCAGGGTATTCGACCCAGTTGCTATCGTTGATGAATTCTCTAAGGTAATTACGAAAGAAATTGATTTTACCTATGAGGCGCATAATATCGATAAATTCCGCAGGAATTTCAAGGATAGCACAACCGTTTATATTCCAAAGGTCTTCTGGGAATATACGAGGTCGAAGATTGTCACGACGGAAGAAATCAAAGGCATTCGTTTGAATGACTACTTAAGCCAGGATCATCCCTATGAGGAAAGGCAGGCAGTCGCAGCAAATGGCGCCAACGCCATCCTCCAGCAGATATTTATTGACGGATTCTTTCACGCAGATCCCCATCCGGGGAATATCTTTATCCTCCCCAACAACGCAGCCGCTTTTGTGGATTTCGGCATTGTCGGCAGGCTTGATGAAGAAACACGCGATATCATTATTAATCTCCTGATTGCCGTGTCTATGAAGAATATAAATGGTATCGTAAAGACCATGGAGAAATTAGGTTCATCTGTTCAGGAAGAATCTTTACGGGATTTCAAACACAATCTCAGCGATTTTGTGGAACGGTATTACGACATTCCTTTAAAGCAGGTGGATATTTCCACCATGCTGCAACAGGCCGTCGAATTAATGACACGGCACAAGCTTAAAATTCCACCGCAATTCCAGATACTTATTAAGGCCCTTGCCACTATTGATGGCGTTGCCCGGCAGTTAGACCCGGAATTCAACACCATCGCCCATACCAGGCCGTTTGTAGAGAAACTCGTGCAGGAACGACACGACCCAAAACGTATCATAAAGGATGTTGCCCTTTATACGGCTGAATTACTTGAAATCCTCAAAATAGTACCCAAAGATGCGTATGAAATTGTAAAAAAAATCAAGACGGGCACACTCAAGATAGAATTCGAACACCAGGGACTTTCAAAATTCATATCGGAGATGGACAAATCAAGCAATCGTGTTTCGTTTAGCCTGGTCATTTCTGCCCTGATAATTGGCTCTTCCTTGATTATCATGGCCGACAAAGGCCCTCACATTTACGGTTTTCCCGTGCTGGGCATTCTGGGATTTGTTTTTGCCGGGATATTTGGATTGGGGCTTGCAATAGGGATTCTGCGGTCGGGGCGCTTGTAAAATGACCCGTGAAACGGACGCCCATCGCGTTATTCATCAGGTACTACAGGCTATATGCTTAAGGCTGAAGGTTCAGCCTGGGGACTGCAATAGTATCTCCAAATTTTCCTTCCTATATTTTTTTTAATAGAACCCTTAAATGTGGAGTCCAGGTATCAATGTCATTAAGTTAAGCTACCTGCCGTAAAAGTCCCCCTTGACTAGAATAAACTAGAGGGATTCAGGGGGTTGTTTAGATAAAATAATCCTTAACTTAATGACATTGGTCCCTCTATCCAACACACAAAAAAAACTTATTGCCTGTGTGCCTTTGTGGCTGGTTTGAAATTCTTATGCAATGAAAACGGTATAGTATTGGTACGAAAATGCACATTTTCATACTCTTTTGTGAGCCTTTGGCTTATGTATTGTATGATATTACAGTAGCCACTATGTATGTAGACACCTCAACTATCAACCAAAAGGGGAAATCGTACACCCGACACCTCCTTCGCGAGTCATACCGGGAAGAGGGAAAGGTAAAGCACCGTACCATTGCAAACCTGAGTAGATGCACTCCGGCGGAGATAGAGGCAATTCGCCTGGCGTTGTGGCAAGTGATAGCCAGGGTAATCGATCAGGGATCGAGTCTGTCGGCGGTGCGGTTGGCGGGGAGTCATGCAGCATGCGATGTATTGCATCTTGACAAGTTCAACGAAGATGATTTGTACGAGAACCTGGATTGGCTATGCGAAAATCAGGGGAAGATAGAGGGACGTCTTTTTCAAGAGCGACACGGGAAGAAGAAGCCTGGTTTGTATTTATACGATGTGACGAGTTGTTATCTGGAGGGTGAGCAGAACGCGCTTGCGTCGTTTGGATTAAATCGGGACGGCAAAAAGGGGAAGAAGATTCTTGTTGTCGGATTACTGTGTGATGGGGATGGAATACCCCTGTCGGTAGAGGTATTTACGGGCAATACGAGTGACATAAAGACGTTTGCATCCCAGGTAAGGAAGGTGGCAGAGCGATTTGGAGGAGGCGAGGTGACCTTTGTAAGGGATCGTGGGATGATCAAGAATCGGCAGATAGTGGGCATCCTGAAAAAGGGGTCATACAGAGGGGATTATTTGATGGCGAGCTTGCAGAGGTGTATGGAGACGAAGGTATTCGATATATTCTGAGGTGTAATCCTGTTCGTGCGCGGGAAATGCGTGAGAATCGTGAGGGGAAATATGAGGCGTTGTGCAAGAAAGTGGAAAAGGCGAATCGTTATCTTGGCGAGCACCCACGGGCGAATGGAGAGAAGGCATTGGAGAGACTCAGGGGGTGCAGTCGTCAGTCGAAAATGTCTGACTGGATAATCCTTACGGTACAAGGGCCTGAGATTCAGGTTTTAAGAGATGATGAGGCACTCATGGAGATAGCCAAGTTGGATGGTTGTTATATATTGAAAACGGAATCAATGAGTGGACGCTTTCCCCTTAAACTTGATGGAGGCTCTTATATAAATAAAGCGACATGGGTAATTATTTCTCTTGTCTTAGCAGGCCCACATTATTTTACCCCAATGAGTCGAAATCTGTAGTGTGGGAGATTTATCGTTTGACTGAGACCCCGACATGATCACGGTCGAACGTACACCTTAGTCCTCTGCCAAAATGCCGACCACAAGGGATCGGCGCTACTTTTTGATAAATTTTTTACATTCCCAAATAGAAATGATACAGGAACAAAAAATATATAACCCCATAAAACACCAAACCATAGTCTCCATTGTCACACCTTTAGGCGAGGGAGGTATCGGTAAGATTGTGGTGTCGGGGCCGGACGCCTTGAGTATCGTTAATAAGATATTCAAAGGGAAAGGTATAGCGGATCTTCTTAATGCTGCAAGCCACAAACTTTATTATGGACATATCTTTGATAAGGGACAACGGATTGATGAGGTTATTTTGAATGTAATAAAGAAAGAGGATAGTTTTACTGGCGAAGATCGTGTAGAAATCAATTGCCACGGCGGTATCCACGTGGTGATGAGGATTTATGAATGTTTACAATCATCAGGGGCAGAAGGTGTTACATGGGATTCGTTACTATTGCAGTCCGTTGAAAATGAAAGATTGGATTGTATTCAGAAAGAGGCTCTTCAGGAAGTTGTCAATGCACGGACAAAATTGGCGGCAAAGGTATTACTCGATCAATATGGAGGGGCATTGTCGGGGGCAATCAAACTGGGATTGGGAGTAATTGATAAAATAAGACGTTCCTATCACCCCCACCCTAACCCTCCCCCATCGAGGGGGAGGGAAGCTTTGCCTTCTCCAATAACGAGTGAGAGGGCGTCTGATGAGTTGCCACCTCCCCATCCTTTGGGTGGGAAGGAACCTGATAATTCATCACGACATGCATTCCATTCCCCAGGTGAGAGGGGGTTAGGGGGTGGGGAAAATGACCCGCGCCATAGCAATGGCGCATCAGTTTCTACCCTGGCAAGCATTATTGGTAGTTTGCTGGAATCTGACCCTTTTGGCATGGCATTGACCATACCACAACCACTGGTGATCCTGGGTAAGCCCAATGTGGGCAAATCGACGATTATCAATGCCATTCTTGGTGAAGAACGAATGCTGGTACACCCCGAGCCTGGAACTACCAGGGATTATGTGAGCGAATATATTTCCGTTGAGGGCATTCCTTTTGAGATTGTGGACACAGCAGGTATACGACATACGAGCGATGTGCTGGAGGCCATGAGTATTGAGATGACGCGGGAGCAACTGCAACGCGCCAGTAAGGTGATGGTTGTATTTGATAACGCCAGACCATTTGATGCAGAGGATGAAAGGATTGCAGACGCCATACATTCATGGTTGGCCATGAATAAACCTGAAAATGCACAACAAAAAACAAACATGAGCAAGGTTATACCCGTGATTAATAAATGCGACCTGACTGTACGCTTAGAAAGAGCAAGGATTGAAGCAGAATTTGGGCAGTCTCTCTGCCTTATTTCCGCGCAGAACAAAGAAGGGTTTGTGGAATTAAACAGGAGGCTCGTTCAGGAATTTGACACTGCCTACAAACCCATGAAACCCGTAATATTTAATAAAAGACAGGTCGTTTTACTGTCAAAGGCCGGTAGTTTGCTCAAGCAAATACCGGAACATTTCATTGCAGAGAAAACACTACACATAATGGGAGAAGTAGAAGATATTTTGAGAGCATGTTTGCATGGTGCACATCCTTAAGCTGTTTTTCAGTAGTGAATTTCCAAAACGTTTTTATCCTTGAGTAATGGCCAGTGCAATGCTTCGCGCAGTTTGACATAGTTCTCAGCGCAACGTCGGGCGAGATTTCTTACCCTTGCTATATAACCGGTACGCTGGGTGACTCCGATAGCGCCCCGTGCATCGAGCATGTTGAAGGCATGCGAACATTTTAAAACGTAATCGTACGCGGGCAATACCAGCTCTTCTTTTAAAAGTTTCTGGCATTCCCTCTCGTACATATCGAAGAGTTGGAAGAACATGGCGGTGTCTGCCACTTTAAAGTTATAGGTGGAAAACTGAACCTCGTCCTGTTTGTGGATATCACCATAGGTATAACCTTTAACCCATTCGAGGTCATATACCGATTCTTTTTTCTGGATGAACATGGCGATGCGTTCGAGTCCATAGGTAAGTTCTAACGTAATGGGTTCGAGCTCAAAACCACCGACTTGCTGAAAATAGGTAAATTGCGTCACTTCCATGCCATCCAGCCAAACCTCCCAGCCGAGTCCCGTTGCGCCCAGGGTCGGGGATTCCCAGTCGTCCTCGACAAATCTCACATCGTGTTTCACAAGGTCTATTCCCAGATTTCTTAGGCTATTTAAATAAATATCCTGCGAATCATCGGGGGCAGGTTTTACAATAACCTGGAATTGATAGTAATGTTGCAACCGGTTGGGGTTTTCTCCGTATCTGCCGTCAGTGGGCCGTCGGGACGGCTCAACATAGGCGCACTTCCAGGGTTCCGGTCCTAATGCCTTGAGGAATGTTGCCGGATTAAAAGTTCCTGCCCCTTTTTCCATGTCGTAGGGTTGCCAGAGTACACAGCCATAATCAGCCCAATAACTTTGTAATTTTAGTATAATTTCCTGAAACGTCATAGACTCCTATCCTCATCAGAAAGGTTAGAAAAAAATGTACGGAGAAAGGGAAAAAAAGGGAATGGAGGGAATAATAAAATGTTGCGGATATTTATTTCTTTTTCCCCTGCTCTCCTTATCATGGATACCTTTTAATTTTGGTGGAGTTTATCACGATGTGTGTGATGTGTCAAGCGGGAACTCCACCAAAATTCTTCGATTTTCACTGATTATAGGCTGAATTTCTGGTAATATTAATATTTCATTTTTTATTTTTTATTTTTGAAAATTTATGGTTAAAAACAGGTATGGTAGGAGCCACCTCCCGGCGGCAATTGGTAATCCAAGGCACATTTGAATTTCGGGTTGACAATAGGGGTTGTACCCTACCGTGGAAACTTTGAACGTTTTTTAAGGAGGTACGTATGGCCGAAACAGTGAAGCATGAAGAAAGTTTTGAATTTCAAGCGGAAATAAAAAAGCTCCTGGATATTCTTTCTCATTCGCTGTATACACACAAAGAGGTCTTTTTACGGGAGCTTATTTCAAACGCATCTGATGCATTGACCAAGATGAGATTTCATTCCCTTGCAAACCATGATTATGAGGGGAAAGACCTGCCACTGGAAATTAAAATTGATGTTGATGAAAAGAACAAAATCCTGACGGTCAGCGACTCCGGTATTGGAATGACAAAGGACGAAGTTGTCCAGAATATCGGCACCATTGCAAAGTCTGGTTCTCTTGAATTTATTAAAAACCTCTCCGAGCAGGCAAAAAAGGACTCCAACATCATTGGACAATTCGGGGTGGGATTTTACGCTGTATTCATGGTGGCCGATGAGGTCAGAATCAGAACAAGGTCATATAAAAAGGATGAACCAGCCTACGAATGGCGTTCTGATGGTTCTGGAAAATATTTTTTACATCCCGTAGAAAAAGAAAGTCGCGGGACGGATATTGTTATACATCTCAAGGATGACGAGAAGGAGTATACCAGTAAATCACGTATCCAGGAGATTATTAAAAAATACTCAAACTTTGTAAGCTTTCCCATTATGGTCGGTGGTGAAAGGGCAAACCAGATTACCGCCGTCTGGAAGGAGCCGAAAAAGAATGTTACAGATGAGCAGTATACTGAATTTTATAAATTTATCTCAAACACCGAAGAGACACCTCTTTTCCGCTTACATACCTCGGCAGAGGCGCCGATTCAGTTTTATAGTATCCTGTACTGTCCTGCGACAAATCACGAAGTCTACGGCTTTAAAAAATTAGACCATGGAGTCCAGTTGTACTCCAATAAAATCTTAATTCAGGCAGACTGCAAGCTGCTCCTGCCTGAATATATGCGGTTTGTAAGGGGGGTGGTTGATTCAGCGGACATTCCGCTCAATATATCGCGAGAGACTTTTCAGGATAATAGGATCGTCCATAAAATCAAGAGTATCCTGGCGAAACAAATCCTTACCCTTTTACAGGATATTGCAAAGAATGAGAAAGAGAAGTACGAAACGTTCTGGAGGCAATTTGGGCGAATCATTAAGGAAGGGCTGCATTTCGATTTTGAGAATCGGGATACCCTTGCCCAATTGATGCGTTTTAATTCGTCTACCTGCGCTGACGCCGCTGGGTTAATTTCTCTCAAGGAATATGTTGACAGGATGAAGCCGGAGCAAAAGGAAATTTACTACATTACCGCCGCAAATCGTGAGACGATGGAAAAAAGCCCTTATTTGGAGATATTCCGTAAAAAAGGTATTGAAGTGCTCTATCTTATCGACCCCCACGATGAGTTCCTCCTTACGAGTCTTGTTGAATTTGAAAAGAAACCCATCCGCTCTGCCGATCAGGCAAATCTTGATTTGCTTAAGGATATCGATAAAGAGATTGTGGATACATCGTCTGAACCCCAAAATTACGATGATATGTTTAAACACCTCCTGAAGACGGTCAGGGTTGTTCTTGCAGACAAGATTATTGATGCCCGGGAATCACACAGGTTGAGCGATAGTCCATGCTGTCTGGTAAACCCCGACGGTGTGCCCAGTGTTCACGTGCAAAAATTGATACAGATGATGGATAAGGATTACCGGATATCCAAAAAAATCATGGAGATTAACAGAAAACACCGCATGGTTCAGAATCTTGCACGCATGAACGAGAACCCCGGTTTACAACAACTGATTGAAAAAATTGTGTTGCAGTTATTTGAAAATGCATCCATGCAGGATGGGGTAATCTATGACCCATTGTCCATGGTGCCCCGCTTAAACGAACTCATGGAAGAATTAACGAAGGCAATGCTTGGGGAGGGGAAGCGGATTATCGTATAGTTTAAATTCAGTAATTCCTGAGCTTACACGTAAAACAAAAAAGCCATGAGATTTCACATCTCATGGCTTTTTTGTTTGTAAAAACTGACCCCATGGGGATTTGAACCCCAGTTCACAGATCGAAAATCTGTTGTCCTAGACCAGGCTAGACGATGGGGCCATTTTCTAAGAGAAAATGGTGAGGGCAGATGGACTCGAACCATCGACAGCCGCCTTAAAAGGGCGGTGCTCTACCAACTGAGCTATACCCCCAATATGCCTTTTTATGAAAATTTAACGATATATAAACATTTATTATAAATCTTTACAGCTTTGCAGTAAAGAATCCAAAGACCCTTATACCTTCATAATCTCTTCCGTCTTTTTCTTGATTAACTCGCCAACCTTGCCTTCGTATTCATGAATAATCTTGTTTATGTCGTCCTTGGTACGTTTGGCGTCGTCTTCTGTCATGATATCATCTTTTTCTTCTTTATCGGCCAGTTTGTTTGCTTCATGCCGTATATTTCGTAACGAAACCTTTGCAGATTCTCCAAATTCTTTAATGTGTGTCGAAAGTTTTTTCCGTCTCTCTTCTGTCATCTGAGGTATTACAATACGCAGAGATTTGCCGTCAACCGAAGGGGTAAGCCCTATATCAGATTGTAATATGGCTTTCTCTATGTTTGAAACGGTAGATACATCATAAGGTTTTATCAATATCGATAACGCATCAGGCGTTGATATAATAGCCAACTGTTTTAAGGGTGTCATCGTTCCATAACAATCAACTTTGATATTTTCTACCAGACCTGTGCTTGCCCTGCCGGTTCTCAACCCTTTCAATTCATCCTGCAGGTGTATAACAACTTTTTCCATCTTGTTTCTGGTATCTTTACATATTGCGTCTTTTGCCATATTCGCTATTCTCCGATATATGTCCCAACCTGCTCGCCCATGATTGCCTTCTGGATATTTTCACGAATATTCATATTGAATACTATGATTGGTAATTTATTTTCCATACTTAAAGAAACCGCCGTCATGTCCATTACGCCCAAACGATGAGTTAAAACCTCTATATAGCTCAGTCTCTTGTGGAGTTTGGCAGATGCGTTTTTCTTCGGGTCGTCCGTATAAACGCCGTCAACCCCGGTTGCCTTTAACAGAATATCCGCACTGATTTCAATTGCGCGTAAAGCGCCAGCTGTATCTGTAGTAAAATAAGGATTTCCCGTTCCGCCGGTAAAGATAATAACCTCTTTTTCTTTTAGATAACTCAAACAATTCTGTATTACAAAAGGCTCTGTAAAGTTTTTTATCTCTACGGCGCTCACCACATGGGATTTAACATTTAACTCTTCCAGGATGTCCTGGAAGAGTAGCCCATTAATTGCTGTGGCAATCATTCCGGCCTGATCTGCCTTTATCCTCGACTTTCCTGCCTTACCAAGCCTGGCGCCACGGAGGATGTTACCGCCGCCTACGACAATCGCCAGTTCAACTCCCAAAGCAGAAATTTTTTGAATTTCACTGGCTAATACTATAAACTGCTCTGTATCGATACCTCGCCCCTGTTTATCGCCAAAGCTTTCTCCACTTATTTTGAGCAATACACGCTTGTATTTAATTTGCCTTTCCATGAGCAGAGAGGGGCGTAATGTTTCTTCGATTCGTTAGCATTCGCCAACTTCAAACCGAGCAAAACGGCCTATTTTTATATTTTCCCCTATTTTTGCAATGTTTGCAATTAATAAATCACTGATCATAACATTAGCATCTTTTATGAACGGCTGTTCTAAAAGGCATCTTTCTTTATAAAAACTTTCCAGCTTTCCGGCGATAATCTTTTCGGCAATGTTTGATGGTTTACCCTTTGCCTCTTCCATAAATATCTTTTTCTGCTCTTCAATAACATGCGCAGGGATGTCTTCTCTTTTTATGGCTATGGGTTTTGTGGCAGCAATCTGCATACAAATGTCCTTCAAAAACTGCTGGAAGACCTCATTGCGCGCTACGAAATCTGTTTCGCAATTCATCTCGACCATTACACCCAATTTCCCGTTAGTGTGGATGTAAGTTCCAATCCTGCCTTCAGCAGTTGTCCTCTGTTCTTTTTTAGCAGCCTTCGCAATCCCCTTTTTTTTGATGATCTCCAGGGCCTTTTCAAAGTCGCCTTTAACTTCATCCAGGGCGTTTTTGCACTCTAAAAAGCCTGCACCTGTCTGATCTCGTAATTTTGTTATACCCGATAAATCCGCCATTAACTTCCTCCGTACCCTTATAGAATAAGACAGCCGTCATTATGCAACAAACCAAGAAATGAAAATCCTGAAAAATGTTCCCGAATTGGAGTAACAAGATTTGTGATATATATCGTTATGGTCTTCTATAGAAAAAGAAAGGATTTTTCAAACTTCTTTACCCTTGTTAAACCTTTGCCACGGTGGTCGAGAGTTCTTTGCCAGCAACAACAGCATCTGCCGTTCTTGTTAAAAAAAGGTTGATTGACCGAATGGCATCGTCATTTCCTGGAACACAAATATCTATCCTATCAGGATCGCAATCAGTATCCGCAAGGCATACCGTTGCAATACCCAGCTTTTTTGCCTCGCTGATGGCATTGTGTTCATGCTTTGGGTCAACGACCACGAGTGCCCCTGGAAGAGAAGTCATATTCCGAATACCTTCCAGATTTCCAAGAATCTTTTTCCTTTCGCGGTTAAGAGAAGAGATTGCCTTTTTGCTAAACTGATTGATGTTGCCCGTTTTTTCCAAGTCTTCTAATTCTTCAAGGCGTTCTAATCGTTTCCGAATGGTGTCAAAATTTGTTAACGTGCCACCTAACCATCTTTCGCTCACATAGTGCATTCCGCAACGTTGGGCTTCTCGTATAACGATATCACGCGCCTGCCATTTTGTGCCTACGAACAGTACATCTTTGTTTGTCTGGACAAGATTCGTTAAAAATTTACGTGCCGTGATCAACCCTTTTACCGTTTCACGTAAATTGATAATATGAATTAAATTCCTTTTACCAAAGATAAAAGGTTTCATTTTTGGGTTCCACCTGCTTGTCCGATGGCCAAAATGAAATCCTGCATCAACCAATTCCTGAATGCTCACTATAGACAAATATGCTCCTCTCCTCTATAAAATAGACCCCATATGGATAAAGATAACTGTTTCGAAAGTTTCAAATTATATTAATTGTGGATAAAATGTCAAGTATATTTTGAAATTAACCTTTTTTTGCCGGTCTCTTTCTAAAGCGTCCAATGCGTAAATACACACCAATATTGGCCGTGCTCTCTAAATAAGGCATAATTTTACCCTCAGCAGAAGTGAGGATGGTGGTTACACCGGGACCATGTCCTGCGGTTACACAGTTACTGTGGACAATTACTCCTATAGTTATCGCCCCGGTTCTATAGATTCTTCCAAATGTGTGATCTGCATCCATAATTGCTACAATGTCACCAAAGCGTAACGTTTGCAAATTGTGCTTTTCCACCAGGTGTTTGTCAAAGAGTTGAATGTCATAATCTCCACGATAGCAGTGTTGGGAACCCAGCCCGGATCCCATAATAGCAGCGGGTATCATATGGGTTACCGGAAGATGCAATACGTCTTTTGTTTTATCCTCACGAATGGGCAATGCGTTAAGAAGATGGGGAGACATATTGATAGGTTTAATGTGTGGATATTTTGGAAAGGATAGCCCTACACCAATACCCCGAATAAGGATTTTATCACCGATGGCAAGCCTTTCTAATGTCTTATCCTCAAAATCAACCAGTACGTTTTCAATACCACCATGTTTACCGGTCACAATACCGGTATCGCCTTTTGCATCACCTGATATAACCTTTGCAACATTTCCAATGCAGGAGAGCAGATTCAATGCTCCATTTTCTTCCCTGTCTTTGTTCTTCATGGAAACACAAGGCTCTACATGGTCTGCCGCCCACTGGATGACGCTGTCACCTACTTTGATATTGTATGTGATACCGCCGACACCCGGAAGTATCGTTGGTTTTCCTTCAGGTGTTATACTGTAAGGTTGAGAACCACTGAGTGGACTGGCTACCTCACCCACAACGGACATTTCTACAAGATTTTTTTCATTCGTTTCCATAATTTTTTATGCCTTAAGTGTAAACAGCCGTAATAAATATCGGCATTGTCTAAGGTTCTTCCATCGCATAGCTGCGGTGTTTGACAACCTTTGCCTTGACAATATAAACGACTTCTTCTGCAATGTTTGTTGAATGGTCGGCAATTCTTTCTAAATGACGGGAGATCAGGATCAGGTGAACGGCGCGTGTTATATTCCCCGGGTCTTGCATCATATAGGTTAACAATTCTCGGAATATCTGATCATTTAAAGCATCCACCGTCGAATCGCGTTCATACACGGACCGTGCCAGTTCTGTATCCCGGTTTACAAAGGCATCAATACTGTCCTTGACCATCGTTTGGGTAATTGTTGCCATCCTCGGTATGTCGATGAGCGGTTTTAGCTGTGGTTCCTGATTCAGGGGAATCACACGTTCTGCAATATTCACTGCCAAATCACCCATGCGCTCCAGATTATTGATAATCTTAATGGCTGATGTGATAAACCGGAGGTCCATGGCCATGGGTTGTCGCAATGCAAGTAAATCAACGCACTGCTTATCAATTTCCAATTCCAGTCCGTCTACCTTATCATCGCTATCGACAACCTGCCGCGCTAACTCGCTGTTCCGCTCCATCAATGATTTTATGGCATTGGCGATGGCCGTTTCCACCATGGATGCCATTTGAATAAGATTTTTTCTGAGTGACCCTAATTGTTGATCAAAATGTCTTTCCATAAGAACTATATCATCCCTGAGAACTCGCGGAACACAGAACTATTCACCAATACGTGTCCTTTATTACTCGCAGACCCGAAGGTTTGAATACTATCTAAACTCATTCTTCTCTGTGATTTCTGTGTCTCTGTGGTTATTTTATTGAAAATAATTATCCGAATCGCCCCGTAATATAATCTTCCGTAACCTTCTTTTCCGGGTTAGTAAATAACTCAGTTGTTATATTATACTCGATTAACTGACCATTCAACAAAAATCCTGTATAATCAGAGACACGTGCGGCCTGCTGCATGTTGTGGGTAACAATGGCGATTGTATAATATTTTTTCAGGTCCTCAATGAGTTCCTCAATTCTTGCCGTTGCTGTGGGGTCCAGCGCCGAGCATGGTTCGTCCATTAATAAGACCTCGGGATCAACCGCCAGCGCGCGCGCAATGCACAACCGTTGTTGCTGCCCCCCAGAGAGTCCAATTGCGCTCTGGTTCAACCGCTCCTTGACCTCATTCCACAAGGCAGATTTTGTCAAACTGTATTGCACAATTTCATCCAATCTCTTCTTATCATTTACCCCGTAAAGTCGTGGCCCAAAGACAACATTGTCATAAATGGATATAGGAAACGGGTTAGGTCTTTGAAATACCATACCAACACGTCGTCTCAGGTCGACAAGGTCAATGTCACGGTCATATACGTTTTTATTATCGAGTAATACCTTGCCATCAACCCGTATATCATTATTAATTTCAGAGATACGATTGATTGATTTAATCAGGGTCGATTTTCCACAGCCTGAGGGTCCGATGATGGCGGTGACCTTACGCTCAAAAAATTCCATAGAGACATCGGTGATGGACTTGTATCCCCCGTAATAAAAGGTCAGATTTTCCAACCTTATCTTTACTTTTTCTGGTTCTTGTGATTTTTGTTCTGCCTGCGTCATGATTATTTCTATCACTTTCTGAAGTAAATTATGTTAAGACCTTGAACAAGATAACGTCAGAAGATTTTGCGCCAATAACGACATCGTCTCCAATTTTTAAGTTCATTTGGCAAACATCTTCGCTGTCGATCAGGGTTTTGAAGTACTGATCTTCGTGCATGACCGTAACGGCTGCCATGATGGAATCAGTTTCTATATGAACCACTTTTCCTGCAATCTGGATACGGGTACTGAGTTTTTTCCCCAGAAAAATCTCCTCCGGAGTTCCCTGTTTTATAACCCTTCCCAGGTCTAACACGATTACGTAATCTGCGAGTTTGTACACTTCAGTTACATCATGGGTAACAAAAATTGTTGTTACGTAAAATTCCCTGATAATCCGTTTTAAGTCATCCTGGAGTTGTCTGCGTGTTTCCCAATCGAGGGCAGACAGGGGTTCGTCGAGCAAGAGGAGTTCCGGTCTTCTTGCCAGCGCCCGAATTAAGGCAACCCTTTGTTTCTGACCTCCTGATAGCTGGCAGGGATAATGTCGCTCGTAGCCCGACAACCCAACAAGAGCTATGAAATCTTTTATATCTTTTAATCTCTTTTTTTCTTTTATTCCATATGCCACATTTTTTTCCACGGTCAGATGGGGAAAGAGCGCGAAGTCCTGAAAGACAAATCCAATAGGGCGTCGTTGGGGAGGAAGATGAATTCCCTGCGCCTTATCAAACCACACCTCTTCACCATAAGAGACCGCGCCTTCATCGGCCTTTTCCAGTCCGGAAATCATGCGCAGCGTGCTTGATTTACCCACCCCCGATGGCCCAAATAATGCTGTTACTTTTCCCTGCGGGATTTGAAATGATACATCGAGCGTGAATTTACTCCACGTTTTTTTAATTTGACAGGTGAAATGAAGTTTCATTGCCATAAAATTCAGTTTATATGGTTCGTACAAATCTTCTATTTATAAAGTAAACGAGAGCGAGGATAATAAATGAGAAGGACAGGAGTATTGCTGAATACATATTGGCGCTTCCATAATTGATTGATTGTACCTCATCGTAGATGGCAACGGAGGCAACCCGCGTATTTCCGGGAATATTCCCCCCAATCATGAGCACTATCCCGAATTCTCCCAGCGTATGGGCAAAGGAAAGCACGCACCCTGTAATGATACCCTGTTTGGATAAAGGCATAATAATACGAAGAAAGGTAGAGAGATGTGAACGCCCCAGAGACCACGACGCCTCAATTAACTTTTTATCAACCCCCGCAAAAGAAGTCTGAAAAGGTTGTACGGCAAAGGGGAGACTGTAAAGGAATGACCCCAGGACAAGCCCCTGAAAGGAAAAGGCAAGCGGTCTGTTCAGAATACTTGCGTACCATCGTCCAAAAAAACTGTGACTGCCAATAGCCATCAGGAGGTAGAAACCTAATACGGTTGGCGGGAGTACCAGGGGTAAAGCAATAACGGATTCCACAAGGAACTTAAACCGTATCTTGGAAAATGTAAGCCAGTAGGCAAGGGGTATACCCATAATGAATAACAAGACCATGGTAACAAGGGAAAGTTTCAGGCTTAAGAGAAGCGGTCTTATAAAATCCATATCAATTTATATTTAAAAAAGGCCTATTTTAAAGAAATCTAAACTGGTGGTCGCACCTTTTATGGGTGCACCAATGCAGGCTGCCAAAAGCAGCCTAATTTATCTCAGGTTTATTTTTTTGGTAAAATATAGCCATAATGAGAGAGTATTTTTCTTCCTTGCTTTCCTCTCACAAAATCCAGAAATGCCTTGACACCGGGTTTGTCTTTACCTCTTTGCAATACAGTATAAACCTGTTCCAGCTTGTTAAATGATTCATCAGGAAGTATCCAATATTTTCCTTCATTTGCCATTTGTGGTGATATTGCCAGAGATAAGGCGATAATCCCTGCATCTGCGTTGCCCGTTTGAACAAACTGTGCAGTTTGTGATATGTTTTCACCAAAGACCAGCTTGTTCTGAATCTTATCCCATAATTCATAATATCGAAGCGCCTCTTCTGCCGCGCGCCCATACGGCGCATGTTTAGGATTTGCAATAGCCAATTTTTTTATCTGAGGATTGAGAACGATAATGAGTTCCTTTTTGGGATTTAATGGTGAATATTTGGGTACCCACAATACCAACCTTCCACCAGCATACACATGTCGCTGGCCTTTAACGGCAAAACCCTCTTCCTCAAGGAGTTCCGGGTAAGAAGTATCTGCTGAGAAAAACAGATCAAATGGGGCGCCCTGCTTAATTTGTGCGTAAAAATTACCTGAGGAGCCATACGATACATCCACATCTGTGGCGGGGTTTGCTTGCTTAAAGGTGTTGCACATCTCCTCCATGGCAAATTTCAAGTCCGAGGCCGCCGCAATCAGTATTTTATCATTCGCATGAACATTATTGAAAAAACACGCCATTAAAAATGTTAGACAGGCAATACCTGTTATAAAAAAGAACGTCGCAATCTGTTTTTTAACTTTTTTCATACGCTATCTCCTCTAAAATACAATTTGATATTGTAACCTGTACCTGTTTTCTTCCATATCCTGTCCTACAGTATCCGTAATATAATGGCCCACGTCTGCCTGTATTTGAGAACGGTGTTCACGAAAATAGTAGTTTATGCCAAAGGAATATTCCTTCTGAAGGTCACCGGATAAATCCTTGTTGGGATCAACCATGGAATAACGAGTTGCAAGTTCCAGTTTTTTCCGTATTACGAAATAACCGATTTGTGTAAAGAAACCGTCTGAATCAATTGTATCACCAGTTAATTCCGGATCATCCTGCCTTACATAGTACTCATTATTCCACGAAATACCTTTGTATTTTACGCCCAGGTCTACAGTTCCCACGACACTGTTTGTATCAACAAGTTTCACATCTTGCTTTTTTGCATTCAATGTTACAGCAGCGCCCAGGGTTGCTTTTATTTTTTCCGAATATTTGATGTCCGTTTCATCATAATAATCGTAACTTCCAAATGGGTTATATCTCACACCAAGTACATACATAAGTTCGTTATCAGTGTTGTCCAGGCCTGAAAATTTTTCACCAGCGCCCTGAAATACAGCGGCATGATATTCCACATATCCGTCAAAGGGTTTTCCATAAATATCGAATCCCGTGTCCCTGTCCTGATCGAAAACCTCGCTAGCAATAGACCTGTCTTGAAAATCCATTTTAAAGGCTGATGTTACACGCTGCCTGTTAAAGGGCACCTTAAAGTATCCAACTTTGGTATTCAACCATTCGCAAGGAGTCCAGTAAACATAAAAATCCCTCAAGGCGGCATTAAATTTGTCTGCGTCAAACTCCACACAATAATGTAAGTCTTTGTTATACATATTGCCACCAAACCCAAACCGTGCCCGACGTAAGTTAACATCCTGCAAGTCAGACTGGTCGAAATCTTCGTCCCTGTCCTTAAAGGTATATCTGAATTGTGCCCTCGCTCCCATATTAAGCGAATAATTGCCATCTGCTGTTTTCATACCAAGTGCGTATTTATCACCTTCCGGGGAATATTCAGCGTTAACCCTGGATAAACCAGTTCCCATTTTTTCACGCCCCTCTTTTGATGATAAATAATTCTCTATTTCCTGTTTTACTTCTTGCTTTGTCACCGAAGCGGTTTGAATCGTTGCCGTACCAGGACTCGTTTTTTCTGCGATTACTGAATCCAAATGGTCCCTTAAAGCTTGCATCTGCTCTTGCTGTTTCAGAATCGATTCCTCCATCCGCTCCACCTGTTGTTTTAAATCATCTATTTCATCTCCAGCC
>CAYJME010000018.1:0-26413 GCA_964370795.1 uncultured candidatus Brocadiaceae bacterium | reverse complement strand
AGTTTTTACACAGTAAACCCACATGAGCCAAAGGCTCACAAAAGAGTATGAAAATTTGCATTTTCGTACCAATACGTATATTACATTACAGATTTTCACGCATTCTGGCAAGTATTTTATCTTTACCATAATAATAATACTCCCGGTGTTTATTGAAATATTTGTTGACTAAGATATTTTTAGTGATATAATGTGCACGAGTTTCGAGTTTTTAATTTTCTGTGATCTTTCAATTTTGTGGTAGATTATGTAAGTATTGATAGAATTGTGATAGTAATATAGATTTTAATAATTCGAACATTACGAGAAGGGCAAACCCTGAGTGATCAGGGGACGCAAAGTAAAGGGTCTTTACCAAGCTGATTATAAAGATCGCCTTGCTACCGAAAGTGTTTTATGAAATTAAGATTGAAATTTAAAAATATTGAAAACCTTACAAAGGGCATATTTAAAAGAATAAGTCCGTTGTAAGGTTTTTTTGATTTAAGTCTAAAATTTAAATTCTTTCCTTTAGAAGGAGGTGACAAAAAAGTATTACGTGTGAGAATATAAAGGAATAATTTTAATAACATTAAGGGGGATTTTTTCATGAAGAAGAAAAGGAGCAGCACAGGTTTTACATTAATAGAATTGCTGGTAGTAATTGCCATTATTGGTATTCTTGCCGGTATCTTGTTACCTGCATTAAGCAGGGCACGTGAATCAGCTCGCAGAACGCAGTGTGCGTCAAATCTTAAACAAATCGGTTTGGCTATACATATGTATGAGAATGATAATAATAGTAGTTTCCCAGGAGGCGGGCTTACTACTAATACTGCGGCGACGGAATTAACATCACTTGGCTTGCTTTTTAACCAGTATATTTCTGATAGAAAGGTTTTTAGGTGTGCAAGCGATACCGGTGTTACAGAAGCAGCTAACTTAGGTTTAAATGGAAGTAGCACGTGCACTACACTCACATGTAGTTATGGTTACGATGACAATCACTCCCCGGTTGATGATCCCTCTGCAGCCATTGCTGCTGATGCACTTGGCGCTGGTGTGGCACTTTCAGACAATCATGCGCAAAGAGGACAAAACGTGCTTTATATTGATGGGCATGTCGAATGGAAAGGCACGAGCACTTGCGGATGGTATGGTACGAGCACATCAGGGGGTTTAGGTTATGATAATATATGGACAAGGGATTCCGATAATACTCGCGCCTCGGGTCCGGGAGGAACTGACACTGCAATATTACAGTAATTTATTTTTATTTTAGAAATTCTTAAAGGGTAATATTCGTTAGTTATACGAATATTACCCTTTTTTATTTAGCACCTCGTTCATACTACCACTTCGGTAACCTTCCATATCAAGGGTAACGTACTTGTAACCAATATCTTTGAATTTTTTAACAAGTTCTTCACGTCTGTCATCTTGTAAAAGAATCTTGATATCATCGGGTAATACCTCTATGCGTGCAATGGTATCGTGATGCCTGACGCGAAACTGTTTCAAGCCGATACTCCTCATGTAGTCCTCAGCAGCGGCAACGATGGTCAGCTTTTCTTCCGTAATGGATTGTCCGTAAGGAAATCGGGAAGACATACAGGCATACGATGGTTTGTTCCAGGTGGAGAGGTTGAGATATTTTGAAACCTCCCGTATATCAGCCTTCCTCAATCCGCTTTCTTTTAAGGGGCTGCGTACTTCGAGTTCCCGTGCGGCATCAAGACCAGGCCGATATTCATTTACATCATCGAGGTTTGCGCCATCTGCAACGTTTTTAAATCCTTTTTCTTTTGCAATTTCTTTAAGCTTCCCAAAGAGTTCTGATTTACAAAAATAACAACGGTTGGGTGGGTTTTCGGCAAATCCCTTGATGCCGAGTTCGCTTGTATGAATCGTCATGTGTGGAATGCCAATTTCCTGTGCAATCCTCTGCGCATCTTCGTATTCATGGGCAGGATATGTTTCTGAACGTGCAGTAATAGCCAATGCCTTATTTCCCAATACATCATAACAAACTTTTGCGACAAGGGAGCTATCCACACCGCCGGAAAATGCCACCACGACACTTTCCAGTTTTTTTATATTTTCTTTTAATATTTGAAATTTTTCTTGTGTATTCATAGTTAAGGAAGAAAAAGTTGACAGGCCACAGAAGAAAATATTGTATCTTGTGGCCCTGGTTTTTTGATATGAAATGTTATGACAAATCGAGCATTCTCTGTATTGCAATTCGTGCCTTCGCAGCGATGTCATCAGGTACCTTTATCTGATAAACAAGATCCTCCAATGACCACAGCACCTTTTCCAGGCTGATGAGTTTCATGTTGGAACAATCGGCAAGTCGAGTAATTGTATAAAAGCGTTTTTGTGGATTTTCTTTCATTAAACGGTGCAAAATGCCGACTTCCGTTCCAATAATAAATTCGTTTGCATCCGATTCCCTACAGTACTTTGCAATGCCCGTTGTGCTCGCAACATGATCTGCCAGTGTAATTACATCTGGTGTACATTCCGGGTGTACGACAACCTTTGCATAAGGATGTTCTGCTTTCAGTCTGATAATATGTTCAGCCAGTATCCTGTGATGAGTTGGACAGTATCCTTCCCAGAGAATCATGGGACGATTCAATTGACAAGCTACGTAACCACCCAGGCTTTTGTCGGGAATAAAGAGAATTTCCTGATCACGGGGGATTGATGACACAATTTTCATCGCATTGGAAGAGGTGCAACAGATATCACTTTCTGCCTTGATGGCAGCGGTACTGTTTACGTAACAGACAACCTTTGCATTCGGACGTTCCCTTTTCTTAAGTTTAAGTTCTTTGAGAGTAATCATATTGGCCATGGGGCATCCCGCATGCTCATCGGGGAGTAGTACCATCTTATTGGGGCAGAGGATTGAGGCTGTTTCGGCCATAAAATGCACACCGCAGAAAACAATAATATCGGCCTTTGTTTTTGAGGCCTGCTGGGAAAGCCCTAACGAATCACCCGTAAAATCTGCTATATCCTGGACATCGCCTCTTTGATAATTATGAGCGAGGATTACAGCATTTCTCTTGGTTTTTAATTCTATTATTTTATCAACTATTGATGACACCGCTTGTAACATCATCCTGTAAATAAGGTTAGGAATTTCAATGTTTTTGGTAGGAGCCAACTCCTGTTGGCGACCGGAGCTTGCTCGCCGGTGGGTATGTCCATCGCCGTCAGGAGACGGCTCCTACCAGTCGCCGTAAGGCCTAATTCATGAGTTTTTTGTATAAAAATAATATTTTATTATGTAAATCCTAGCGCAGCTATGCCGCAACCAAATCCCCCGATCAAAGGGAAACAACCCCCTAAGTCCCCCTTTACTAAGGGGGATTTCAGAGTTTCCCCCTTAACAAAGGGGGGAAGGGGGTTGTGAAAAACTTACAAAAAAAGAAGTTCTAACACAGTAATACTATAACAAAGCGCGCGTTGTTTTTAAATAGTTTTTTTGAGATAGAGCGAAAAGCCTGTAAAATCAGGTATTGTAAAGCATGACAAAGTCATTTTTCCTTGACTTTACAATTTATTTCTGATAGCATTTTTGAACTTAAGTATGATAGTTCAAAAGATTTCGGGAGAGGTTTGCGTTTCATTTAAACAAAATAATACCGAGGGCGATTAGCTCAGTTGGCTAGAGCGCTTGCTCGACAAGCAAGAGGTCACTGGTTCGAGTCCAGTATCGCCCACCATATTTGGAGCGATTCTTGAAAAATCGCCGTTCGTGAAAGTATTTTGAGGTTTTGAAAGTTATTTTAGAAGATAACAATAAACTTTTTATTTATGATTAAGGAAAATAGTACATTGTCGGTGGTTGTCGAAGATTTGGAGGAAGGGCTCGATATCCTTCGCCACAGCACATCTCATATCATGGCGCAGGCAGTGAGTCGCCTTTTCCCGGATGTTAAACTCGGTATCGGGCCAACCATAGAAAACGGGTTTTACTATGATTTTGATCTCCACCACAGTTTGACAGATGACGACCTCAAGAAGATTGAAGAGGAGATGAAGAAGATCATTCAGGACAATATCTCCTTTGAAAGGTCGGAATTACCCCGTAGTGAGGCGATTAAGGATATGGATGCCCTTGGGCAGCCATATAAAGTTGAACTTATTAAAGATATTGAAGACGAAAAGGTTTCTTTTTATAAACAGGGTGAGTTTGTTGATCTTTGTCGCGGCCCTCACATCCAGAGTACCGGAAAGGTCATGGCTTTTAAACTCCTGAGCGTGGCAGGCGCTTATTGGCGTGGGAAGGAAACCAACCCCATGCTCCAGCGTATTTATGGTACGGCGTTTTTTACTCAGGCGGACCTTGATACATACCTGAAGTTTTTAGAAGAGGCTGAAAAGCGTGATCACAGAAAAATCGGAAAAGATCTAGACCTTTTTAGTTTTCATGAAGAAGGCGGGCCCGGTTTGACTTTCTGGCATCCGAAGGGTGCAAGAATACGGAATATTGTTGAAAATTTCTGGAGAGAAGAACACTTTAAAAGGGGCTATGACATTGTTTATAGTCCTCATATTGCAAAGATAAGTTTATGGAAGACCAGCGGTCACTGGAATTTTTATCGTGAGAGCATGTACGCGCCGATTGATGTAGAAGGGCAAGAGTATATTTTAAAGCCCATGAATTGTCCTTTTGCCGTGCTCATGTATAAGACCCATCTGAGGAGTTATCGGGATTTACCTTTGCGGTGGGGAGAATTAGGAACTGTATACCGATATGAAAGGTCTGGTGTACTTCACGGATTATTGCGCGTGCGTGGTTTTACGCAAGACGATGCGCATATTTTTTGTACCCCCGATCAACTAGAGAGCGAAATTCTTGGAGTAATAGAACTTGCACAATTTATGCTTTCCAGCTTCGGATTTAAAGAATATGAGATAGAACTGAGCGTCCGTGGAAAAGGAGAAAAGGAAAAATATATCGGTCGGGACGAAGTTTGGGAGCACGCGGAAAATGCATTGAGAATTGCCCTGGATAAAAAGGGTTTGCGATATACGCGCATGGAAGGTGAGGCGAAATTCTACGGTCCGGCTATTGATATTAAGGTGAAGGATGCCATTGGGCGCGGCTGGCAGGGGCCCACGATTCAGGTTGATTTTAATCTTCCGGAAAGATTCGATGTTAATTATGTTGGCCCTGATGGATTTCATCATCGTGTGGTGATGATTCACCGAACAGTCTTGGGGGCGATGGAGCGTTTTGTTGGTTGTCTGATAGAACACTATGCAGGTGATTTTCCCTTATGGCTGGCGCCAATTCAAATGAGGATATTACCAATTACCGATGCGCATATTGATTACGCAAAAAAATTGCATCTCCTGTTGCTTTCAAAGAATTTTAGGGTAGAATGTGATACCAGCAGCGCTAAGGTTAATTATAAAATCCGGGAAGGCACCCTTCAGAAAATTCCTTATCTTTTAATTGTTGGTGATAAAGAAGCGGGGGGAAACGCTGTTTCCGTAAGGAGCAGGAAAAAGGGAAATGAAGGGGCAATTCCCGTTGAGGATTTTCTTAAAAAAATGGAAAGTGAAATTTGTGAAAAAAGATAATTTTATTTTACCTTTATTAGGAGGAAAACATACATTTCACAAGATTTAAGAATTAATGATCGTATCCGTGCTGCGTCAGTGCGCTTAATAGATGAAAATGGGGTGCAGGTCGGAGTTATTAGCAAAGACGAGGCTATTGCAAAAGCAAAAAGCGTTGAGCTGGACCTTGTCGAAGTCGCCCCTGATGCAAGTCCGCCAGTTTGCCGTATAATGAATTACGGAAAATTTAAATATAAACAAAAGAAAAAGACGCACCAGAAACAACACGTTGTACAGTTGAAAGAACTCAGAATACGGCCAAAGACAAGCGAGCATGACATTCAAACGAAAATTAAGCAGGCAAGGAAGTTTTTAGAAAAAAAAGACCGTGTGCTCATCAATATGATGTTTAAAGGGCGTGAGCGGGTTCATTCAGAACTAGGTGATGGAATATTAAAGGTAATCGCTGCTGCTTTGGAGGATATTGCAAAAGTAGAAAAAGACAGGATAACCGATGAACGCAGGATGGGAATGATTTTAGCCCCCAAGTAAAAGAGTTATAAATGCAGTCATAATCGATTTATGAAAAAGCTTGACAGAGGTTAAAAATAATAAAATCTGATTTTGAGGAGGATCTCGTATCATGCCAAAATTAAAAACGCATAAAGGGCTTAAAAAAAGGGTAACAGTGAGCGCAAAGGGTAAAATATCGAGACAGAAGGCTGGTAAAGGGCATTTGTTGTCAGGGAAAGCAGGAAGAAAGAGGGAGCATTTGAGGAAAAAAGCAGGGGTCTCGGATGCATTTAGTAAAATCATGAAAAGGGCTTTACACAATTTATAATTTTGGTTAGTTTTTTGAAAGAAAGAATTTAATTATGCCAAGAGCAACAAAAGGTTGTGCGAGAAAAAGGTCAAGAAAAAGATTATTAAACAAAACGGAAGGTTACTGGGGGGGAAGGGGCAATCTCTATCGCAAGGCCATGGAAACGTATATACGTGCCATGGTGTTTTCGTTTAGAGACAGAAAGGCTCGTAAAAGGAAATTTAGAGAACTGTGGATTACGAGGATTAGCGCTGCAGTTCGCGAAAGGGGCATGCCTTATAGCCGTTTTATCCGAGGATTAATAAAGGCCAATATAACCCTAAACAGGAAGATGTTGGCGGAAATGGCTGTAAACGATAAGCCTGCCTTTGATAGGCTTGTAGAGCAGGTAAAAGCATTGGCTTAAAATGTTAACAAAACTAGAGGCGGCAAGAAAAAGCTTCCAGGGTGAAGTTAAAGCTGCTACCACTCAGCATGATGTTGAACAGATTAAAATAAAGTACCTTGGTAGAAAAGGTATTGTTGCTGATTTTATGAAGCTTATTCCAGCGTTGCCTGGAGAACAACGGGCAACGTTTGGGCATCAGATAAATAATTTCAAGAATGAAGTCGCTGAGGTTCTTGAAGATTGTATACGAAAATTGTCATTGATATCCGCGCCTCACGTTAAAAAGGAAATATTTGATATAACATTACCTGGCAAACAAATTCATTCAGGAAGAAAACATCCCCTCACTCAAACAATTGAAGAGATAAAAGAGGTTTTTGCGCGTTTAGGTTTTGATATGGCCTATGGGCCTGAAGTAGAATTAGAGTATTATAATTTTGACGCCTTAAATATTCCCGCCGACCATCCTTCACGAACAGATTTTGATACGTTTTACATAAAAAATGACGTACTTCTGAGAAGTCAAACTTCTACCGTTCAGATTCGTATCATGGAAAAGCAAAAACCGCCTGTTCGTATCATCGCTCCGGGCAGGGTGTATAGACCCGACACCGTTGATGCGCGACACTCCTTTATGTTTCACCAGGTAGAAGGACTGCTGGTAGACGAAGGGGTAAGTTTCACTGACCTGAAGGGCGTTTTAAGCCAATTCATCAAGACATATTTCGGCCAAAATATTCAGATGCGTCTCAGGCCATCATTCTTCCCTTTTACCGAACCAAGCGCAGAGGTCGATATTTCCTGTTCTATCTGTGGCGGCAAGGGATGCAGCGTATGTTCATACAGCGGTTGGGTAGAAATTTTAGGGGCAGGCATGGTTGACCCGAATGTATTTAAGGCTGTTCATTATGATGCGGAAAAATACACGGGCTTTGCTTTTGGAATGGGTGTCGAGCGAGTAACCATGCTCAAGTATGGAATTGATGACATTCGTCTTTTTTATGAAAACAACATGCGTTTTTTGTCGCAATTTTAAATGAAGATTACTTATAACTGGCTTAAAGAATATGTTTATTTTTATTTATCCCCGAATGAACTGGCTGATAGATTAACCAGGGTTGGATTGGTTGTTGCCAGTATACAACCCATAGAAGACGACTTTTGTTTGGAGATAGAAGTTACCTCGAATCGTCCCGATTGTCTGGGGATAATGGGTATTGCACGAGAAGTTGCCGCGGCGGTAGGAGGGGCGTTGCGCCTTCCGGAAACAAATTTTACCGCTGAAAGCGCTGACATATCAAAATTATTTCATACCTCTGTTGACGATCAATTCTTATGTCCTCACTATACAGATCGAGTAATACGGCGTGTTACAATAGGACCGTCTCCCGAATGGATGCAAAAAAGATTGAAGTGCATAGGCCTTCGGCCGGTGAATAATGTAGTTGATGTTACCAACTACGTTATGATGGAAACCGGTCAACCTGTTCATGCCTTTGATTTGGACAAATTATCAGATCAAAAAATTGTTGTGAGAAAGGCAAAGAGCGGGGAGGAAATTGTTCTTATTAATGGAGCAAGACGGGCGCTCTTCCATGACATGCTGGTTATTGCAGATGGTAAGAAGCCGATTGCAGTTGCTGGAATCATGGGAGGCAAGGAGACGGAAGTTACGGATTCTACCAGAAATATTCTTATTGAATGTGCAGAGTTTGAGCCGAGACAGATCAGGCGAACAGCTAAGGCTTTGGGGGTCGTTTCTGATTCATCGTACCGCTTCGAGCGCGGTACAGATCCTGAAGGTATTGATTTTACCTCCCGGCGGACTGTGAAGCTTGTGAAAGACCTTGCAGGTGGAGAGATAGCTGTTGGTGTTCTTGATATAAAATCGAGGAGTTATGAAACAAAGAAAGTTACCCTCCGTTTGGAAAGACTTCACAAAATTTTAGGTATTGAAATAAAAAAAGATATTGCCGTTGATATATTAAAAAAACTCCAGTTTACTATTATCAATTCTATAGATAACTTTATTGACGTCGAAGTTCCCGGTTTCCGTGGCGATATTGACCGTGAGATTGACCTCATCGAAGAAATTGCCAGGATTTACGGATATGATAATGTGCCCGTAAAAACTGCCATCAGCGTTAGGAGCAGCGCAAAAAGTAAATTTGAGTTAGTTGAGGATGCCCTTCGGGAATTTTTGGTTCACCGGGGATTTTACGAAGTTAAAACCTATAGCATTGTTGACGTTTCTCCGTTGCAATCGGTAAAGCTATGGTCTGATAAAGACGGTATTGATATTGCCAATCCACTGAGGACTGAGGAGAGCCGTTTGCGAACGTCCCTCCTGCCCAGCCTTATTGGCGTGAAGCGGTTTAATACAAATCATGGCACGGAACAGGTAAATATCTTTGAAATTGCAAAGGTCTATCTTCGTGGCGATAAACTACCACATGAAAAGACCTGTTTGTCCTTGTTAGCTGATACAGATTTTTTTACATTAAAGGGGATCGTTGAGTCGTTATTTTCAAGTTTGGGGATGTCTTCACGATGTGACTGGACAGCTTTCTCAGAGCCTTTGTTATTTCAGAATGAAAGGGCTGCCAGAATTCAGTTGGGTAACGCAACCGTTGGATATATGGGTGAATCCAGTAAAAATTCAGAATTAAGAACATCGCCGTGCGTTGCAGAGTTAGACATGGAACTATTAGTCGAAAAATCAAATTTTGCAAAAAAATATCAGACCATGTCACCGTATCCATCTATTTCACGGGACCTTGCAATTATCGTTGATGAGGCAGTAACGTGGGTGTCTATAGAAGGATGTATTAGCAACACGAAGGCGTCGTTTTTAAAAGAAATAAAATTCTTTGATGTTTTCCGTGGCAAGCAAGTGCCGCAGGGGAAAAAAAGTATTGCATTTAACCTCTGTTTTCAAGCGCAAGACCGCACACTCAAAAGCGAAGAAGTTGATGTTGTCCAGCAGGTCATTTTAGAAACCCTTCACAAATTCCTCAGCGCCGAATTACGAAAATAAGAGAAGTTGATGAATAAAACTTTCTCATTAATACTTATCACACGTAGTAACAATATTTTGTTTCCAGGTATTCGTATTGCTACTTTATATAGATTTATTATTCGTTTTTAATATGTAACGGAGAATTTCTTCGGGCTTTGTAAAAAGTACATAATTTGAGAGGAGACTAAAGATAAAATACGATGCTTAAGGTCTTATTACTAGGTGTAGGGCGATGGGGTGTGAATCATCTCCGATTATTGCATTCACTACCTGTTGAGCTTTTTGTTGCAGAAGTAAATACTGAACGGCTTGCCCAGGCCAGATCAATGGGTATTTCAAGCGATCATCTCGTTCAGAATCACCGTGATATTCCTGTACCAATTGATGCGGTGGTAGTGGTGACGCCTGCAAACACACACTTTGAATTGTGCAAGCACTTTCTTGAAGCGGGAAAAGATGTATTTGTTGAAAAACCCATTACGCTTCATTCGGAAGAAGCCCGTAAACTTGTAGAGATAGCTGACATACGTAAACGTATCATACAGGTCGGACACATTTTCAGGTATGATCCCGCCTCACAGTGGGTGAGAGATGCAATTCAACAGGGGAAATTTGGAAGGGTAAAGATATTACGGGGAAATTTTAGCGGTTTTAAACGTCCACGCAATGATACGGGTGTTACCTTTGCCGATGGGATCCATTTCATCGACTTATTTAACTATTTTATAGGCAAGTCACCAGTGCGAGTCACTGCTACGATGCAGGATTTTATGGGACGCGGTATGGACGATGTTTCTCTGGTCTCGATGGAGTACGAGGGGACTCATGGAACGGTGGGGGCAACGGTTGAAAGCGGTTATTACCTGCCGGGTAAATTTCGTGAAGTAACCGTCATCGGCGAAGAACTGAGTATCGTGTGTGACTATAATGTGGCTCAATATAAGGTAAAGGCGTTTGAGAATAAGCACGAGAAAATAGATGGGGGCTTTAAGACTATCGAGGGTGTAGTGCGACAGATTGAGTTTCCACCGGAAGAGCCGCTTTTAATGGAATTAAGGGCGTTTGTCGATTCGATACAAACACGAAAGCCTCCGGTTGCGGATGGTTGGTCTGGCTATGAAGTTGTCCGTGTGGTTGAGGCTGCTTTGAAATCAGCAAAAGACAGGCGGACAGTAGAGTTACATTAAGGGAGGGATAAGGGGTATTATGCAAAAAATTCCACTTTCAAAAAGTTTTGTAAATGATGAGTTAAAACAGGCAGCGCTTCGTGCTATCGAATCAGGATGGTATATCCTTGCGAAAGAGTGCGAGGCATTTGAGGCAGAATTAGCGAAACACACAGGCACCAAACATGCCGTGTTAAGCTCGTCGCTGACGGCCGGTATGTATTTGTTACATCTTGCAATGGGTTTACGTTCCGGTGATGAGGTAATTGTTCCATCACATACGGCCTTTGCGGGAATAGAACCCATGATTCACTGTGGTGCGAATCCCGTTTTTGTGGATGTTGATGATACCTATTGCATTGACACAGAGCAATTAGAAAATGCCATTACACCGCACACAGTGGGTATTATGCCAGTACATCTGTATGGGCATCCGGCGAATCTCGACCGTGTATTTGAGATCGCGAAGAAACGTAACTTATGGGTGGTGGAAGACTGCGCACAGGCACAAGGGGCAAAGTATAAAGGGAAGACGGTCGGTTCAATGGGTGTGGCCGGAGGGTTTTCGTTTTTTCCATCAAAAAACCTTACCGTGCTGGGGGATGGAGGCTGTATTTGTACCAATGACGATAAAATCGCCGACAAAATTCGCATGTTGCGTAATCATGGTCGTAAGGAAAAATACACCCATGAAATGATTGGATTTAATTTACGGTTTAATGAGGTACAGGCGGCCATCGGTCGCGTGGCACTGCGGCATCTTGATGCATTCAATCAAAATCGGAGAAAAATTGCTGCGTATTATAATGAGAGACTCAAAGGTATAGTAAAAACACCACCGGAAATGTCGTGGGCCACTGCGGTTTATCATATGTACGTAATTCGTGTTGACCGGCGCGACGAGCTGTCTAAATATTTAAAACAGAATGGTGTTGAAACAGGCATTCACTATCCAGTGCCGAATCACAAGCAACCGGCAATTGCCAAAAAATTTAACAACCTGCCAAAGTTGCCAAAAACAGAAAAGTTTGTTGATGATATTCTTTCGCTGCCTATTCATGGTGAGATGTCGCTTGATGGAGCAAAGGTTGTCTGTGACTTTATTACAAAGTTCTATAGCACATGAAGAATCAAGTAACACCTGAGTTCAGCATCGTTGTTCCCTGTTACAACGAAGAAGGGAATTTGCGCGCCTTAGCCGATGTAATCCTGTCAGCGCTCAATCCTCTGGGAATTTCGTATGAAGTGGTCATTACCGATGATGCGAGTACGGATAATTCCTGGGCGATACTGAATGAGTTAGCTGCATCTCATCCACAATTTAATATTCAGCGATTTAGATATAATTGTGGCGAATCCGCGGCAAGCTGGGCTGGTATGAAGGCGGCACGGGGGCGTTATATTGTTACGCTTGATGCCGATTTACAGAACGACCCACGGGATGTGCTAAAATTTCTGGAAGCGCTGAAGTACTATGATTGTGTGTGTGGTACACGGGTAAGAACACGTGGACAGGGTGACAACTTTATTCGGATTCTTTCTTCACGTATAGCAAACTGGGTGCGTAACAGATTATCCGATGAAAATGTAAGTGATGCTGGTTGTACCTATCGTGCATTTCGCAGGGAATGCGTTGACAATATAAAATTCTTCAGAGGTGCCCACCGGTTTTTGCCAACCCTGATTAAGATGGAAGGATTTACGGTAACCGAAATTCCCGTAACGAATAATCCACGCTTTGCAGGGAAAAGCCACTACGGCGTATGGAATCGTTTATTCAAGTCTTTTGGTGACCTACTGGCAGTGCGGTGGATGAAAGAGCGTATGCTCAGGTACGAAATTGCAGAAAAAATAAATTAGGCATTCGGCGACTTTATTTGTAATCACTCATGTAGGGTGAGGCTTTTGCCTAGCCACATGCAACCCTAAAGAGTCTGTACAAGAAGTCTTGTCTTGCCTGTCATTGCGAGTGGCAGCGAAGCAATCTTTCTCTCAAAATCCATGAAAAGAGGAGATTGCTTCAGTCGTTCCTCCTTCGCAATGACACAACAGTAGGCTTTTTGCATAGACTCTAAGGGTTGCCCTACAACAAACATCGAATTTCTTAAACGTTAAATTGTATGGATATGTCAACGAGCCCTGAAAATCGGCGGGTATATTTTTTTGACCTGCTCCTCCTGGTTGTTGTTTCTGCATGTGTTTTATTTCCAGCCCTGGGCCAGAACAGAGATTGGGCAAGTCGTGAAATACGTCATGCGGAAATTATTCGTGAAATGGCGGAGAGCGGCAATTTTCTCATGCCGAGACTCATGGGTAATGTCTACTGCGATAAGCCGCCAATAATGCACATACCAGCCGCAATTCTTACCCGTATCATGGGTAAACCAAGTATGGCTGTAGCACGTTTGCCTTCGGCCGTAGCCGGTGTTTTGGGAGTCCTCGCTACCTACGGAATCGGTCTCCTGCTTTTTGACAGGCGCACGGCAATGCTCGGAGCCATTATATTGATCGGCATGCCTGGCTACAGTATAACAGCGCGCCATGCCAGACCGGATATGATTCTCTGTCTGTCTGTTTTGCTTTCATCTCTTTGTCTCGGCATGGGCATGAAAAGGCAGATGCCATATTCGCGCATGGTTTATCTTTTGCTTGCAGGGTTATTTGCCGGACTTGGCGTGGTGACGAAAGGCCCCTACGGTATACTTTTTCCCATCTTTTTTGCCATTTTTGCCCCAATTCGCCGTCTGGATTTCAAACGGCCGCGATGGGGCTGGCTATGGTTTGGGCTGGCTGTTGTCGCTGTCTTAGCTATGTGGGCAATCCCCGCATATTTTTATGACGGCGGTGAGTACCTCCGGCATGTTATTTTTCAACCAGACCTCGATGTGACAAACGAAGACAGTGGGAAGCCTTTTTTTTGGTATATATTGTATGGAATGCTCTATGCCTTGCCATTCTCTGCTTTTCTTCCCCTTGCCCTTACTGATATACGTCGGCGCGGTTATTCTGCGCCTCTTTCTGTCGCTGGTACTATTTTTACGGTAATTTCCTGCATTCCTAAGAAACGGCAACATTACCTTCTTCCGTTTTATCCATTCCTGGCGCTTGGAATTGCAGTCTCAATTATCCACCGATGGACAACAAACCGGCTGATACGGCGTGCAGTAAAGATACTCACTCCGCTTTCAATAGCTGGGGTACCCCTTTTTTTTATGGCCATTCAACCGTTTGTTAACCCTTACAAAAACTCAGAGATGTATTTTGCAGAGAAAATTTACGAAGTTGTTGAACCTGATGCTCGTTTATATTGTGTGACGGGTATTGAAGAGGTGTTGGCCTGGGTAGGGCATCGATATGAAGGTATTTATAAAGTTGATCGTAACGACCCTTCGTCAGGCGCAGTCCTTCGCGGCGCTGATGATAAATCATATCTTGTCATCAGTGAAAAAAACCTTGGGCCTTTTCTTAAAGTTGTTGGACCTTTTCCACGTGAGTTAATTTTATCTCACAAAGTAGGTCATGCAAAGATGATGCTTTTCCGTCTTAAGGAAAAAGTATCCGATGAACAGCAATGGCAGAAATAATTAAGTTATATGAAAAATAAAAACCGCAGGGCGACGATTATTTTGATCATCTGCAATATCTTTTTGTTCGGGATCAAAATTACATCCGGTATAATGTCGAATAGCCTTGCTATTATTTCTGATGCTGTAAATTCTTTTACGGATATTGTATCGTCGGTAATTATTTTTTTTGCCGTAAAAACCTCTTCAAAACAGGCGGATGAAGGTCACCCTTTTGGCCATCACCGGGCAGAGCCTATAGCGGGTTTAATTGTTGCAATCTTTGCCGGTATCCTGGGATTTGAGATCCTCCATACATCCGTATTCAAACTGGTAGAAAAGCACGACCATAAAATTAATATATACTCAATCACAGTACTTTTGGTATCCATTGGCATGAAGTTTATCATGTTTGTTTATTTTAAGAGAATCAGCAAATCTACGAATAGTCCTGCACTCCTGGCCAGTTCCATTGATAGCAGAAATGATGTATTTATTTCCACGACTGCCTTAGTGGGGGTTGTCTTTGGACTTTATAAATACCCGCAAATGGACGACATTGCAGCTACGCTGATCAGTTTTTGGATTATCTATTCAGGATATAATATTGGCATACGGAATATTGATTATCTTATGGGGAGACAGCCTGAGGCTGAAATCATGGATGAAATAAAAAAGAAGGCGAACTCTGTTGCCGGTGTTCTGGGCATCCATGATGTCCGCGCCCATTATGTGGGTAATTACATTCATGTGGAAATACACATATCCTTAGACCAGCGCCTGACTATGATAGAGGCGCATGATATAGGAAAGAATGTGAGACAGGAAGTGGAATCTCTTGAAAGCATTCATAAGGCATTCGTGCATATTGATCCGGTTTAAAGAAGAGAAGGGAGGGCGTGTCTCACCTTTGAGAAAGATGAGACACACCGGTTAGGGGAGTGTTTTTATTTCATGCATCTTTGGATTGATTGTATATATTTTTTCCCTATAGCTGCTGCATTATCATACTCAAATTTCTTAAAACAGAGCTGGCATTCAATATGGTTATCATTTTCCCGTAAACTGGGTAAAAAACCGCTTTCATCCGTGCGCTTCCCCAATTCCGGTGATTGTTTAATTACTTGAAAGCTACGGGTGAATATTTTAAATTCCTTATTATTACCGCAGTGTGGACATACAAAGAATGTATTCATAATCATGTTTTTTTTATCCTCCTCAATGGAATCAAATTAGAGTAATAATATTTTATTTAAACAAAATAGTGGACGATTATGTTCCTGGTTTTAAGCATGAAAAAATATATTAAAGACAAAAATATTTATCACCAAACTCATCATAAAAAAGCCGGATTCGGGCCGATACTGGTGGAAAATATACATGACTTGATTTCCAGGGCATGGTCTTTCAGAAAGAATTATATCGATCGTGCCACGACCAATGTATACCGTTTAGTTAACTCTTATGGCGATGCACTGCCCGAAGTCACCATAGACATGTACGACAAACATATTCTTGTACAATACTTTCAAACGTACGAAAAACATATAAAGGATGAAATTTATCGTACCCTTCAGAAAATTTTTATACCGGAGACGATTACAGAAAAATCACGTCTAAAAGATGAGGATGTTAAAACCCGGCTCATTATAGGAAAAGAAATACCCAGTGATGTTGTGGTTACGGAAAATGGTATAAAGTTTATCGCATCGTTTGACGAGGGTGGTGGAACAGGGTTGTTTCTCGACCAACGGCAGAACCGAAGGACAGTACAGTCTTTCTCATTTGGCAGAGAAGTGTTAAATTGTTTTTGTTATACGTCGTCTTTTTCCATTTATGCAAGCTTTGGTGACGCACTTAAAACAACGAATATAGATTTGTCGAGGAAGGCAATTGAGTGGAGTAAAAAGAATTTTCTCTTGAATCAACTTGATATAAACGCCCATGAATTTATTATAGGCGACGTGTGGGAGTGGATAAGGAGATTTCACAAAAAGGAGCGAACATTTGACGTCGTTATTATTGATCCGCCCAGCTTCTCTACCAGCAGGACAAGGGTGTTGAGCGTGGAAAAGGACATCCCGGAACTCGTTGGACTCGGCCTCAACATACTTCGGGATGGCGGTATCCTTATCTTTTCAACCAATATGGCAAAATTGAATTTTTCGAAATTTTTCCAGGTCTTAACCGGGGTAAAAAACTTTACATCAAAAGATTACAAGATTATTGGTGTTTCTTCGCAAGGTGTCGATTTTCCCATAGATGGCATTCATTCCACGGAACCCTATTTGAAGTTCGTCATGTTGACATGCACGTGACGGATTTATTAAGTACATCAATATCCTCTTTAAACACCTCCCTGACATCCATGACAAAATCCCTTATAACCTTAGACTGAACGGTTTTCTTCATATCTTCCTTTGAGATGAATAAAATATCAGGAATTTAGTAACTATTGAGCCAACTGAAGTATGCCAGGCTTTTAAGGCTCAGGAATCTGCAATAGGCAGAGAAGAAAGAAGCAGAGGATACGGCGCTAACTTTTACTTGTCTTTCTCCTCGCAGCATTTTAAAATGGCATTATAAATTTCCTGTTCCAAAATTCCTTTGGATGGAAGAGGCTGATATGTGGACGGACGTAATAGGGGTAGAGATGTTTCTAAGTTGCCAATTATTCGTAGGGATATTTCGAGGGCTGTTGAATTTTCGGATGCAGGGTAAATGTGCAGACGAAGATTGTAACCGCCTCTTTCCAACTTAATCTTATTTTTTTGTTCAGGAATGGAAGCGATTTTTTGAAGCTTATCGTAAGATACAAATTTAAACCTGGTGACAATTTCGTTGGTGTTATCTGTTGAATCAATGATAGTTTCTCCGAACTCCTGTAATACCTGCATAATGCACTGTTTGGCTTCCAAGTGGCCTACAGGTAGCACATTCGATTGCTTTTCCGTTTCTGTAATTGGCTGTGTTTGTTCTATGGCTACTGGCGTTTCTGGAATAGCCTGAGTGCTGGAAGCCGATTTACTGTCTTGCCGTTCTGTTGTAGCACATCCTGCTGCAATGGGCAGCGTTACAAGGATAATCATTATACGCAGTGTTGTTCTCATTATTTATTTCGGGTCGGCTGTACTGTTACCTATTGTTATTGTAATTAATCATAGTAAGGCTGAAAAGAAGAAACGGTGTGGCGAGGATTGTCCTTGCCACACCGCTTTAGATTTATTATTGCGTCTTGGTTGTTAAAATATTTGCATCTCCACGGATATTATCACTCCATGCGGAAATACAGCCATCATTTGTTTTTGATGTATCGGAGGCTATTCCAATGTAGTCTCCCATGTAGGAGTTATTAACAAAGACATCATTCCATCCGGTAATAGGCGCAAAACTTTTTTTGGATACCTTCGTGTTTTTCCATGTTTTCCCTGCATTTGAAGATGAAGCAACGAACACATCTATGAGAAAGTTACGAGAATCATTCCTCCCATAGTAAAGTATACATATATCTCCGGTTTTATCCTGTGCGATAGCCGGAAAGAAATGGTCTACCTTTGTCTTCGTGGAAGCGTTTACCAGCACAGGTTTTGACCACGTATTGCCGCCATTTTCCGATTTACAAAAGAAGGCATCGGTAAAATGATATTTTCCGTCAATGCCTAAAACATCGTTTTGACTTTTTTTACCGCCGCCATGGAAACTTATGTAGACATTACCTTTTGTGGGTTTTGAAGTGGTATCTACTACCAAGCCCTGGAGGTAGAGACCGTTACGGAATGCTCCCTGAAATACATCACCAGTTCCTGCTGGTATAAGATCTGCAACTTTTTTAGGGGTGGAAAAACTTGTTCCACCATTCGTTGATTTACTAATTTTTACAGTCAAATCTATGCCACTTTGGGTATAGACATATGTTTCCCATGCAACATAAATTTCACCCGTTGGTCCTACGGCTACTTGCGACCCCTGGAGTGATTTATCATTGCCTGTTACCTCGTCAATTACCACGGGCGTTGATGACCATGTGACGCCGCCATCAGTTGATTTTACAAACTCTATTGCCGTTCTACCTGATGCAACGGTAAAATCAAAGTCTGTATAGGTGATATAGATGGTATCTTTTGGCGCAGGCGCTAATGATGAGCCCGGCACTACCGCCATCCAGTCTTTGTCGAGAAAATGCATGGGATTATCATCTGTACCCTGGTCCTTAGAGACTGCCATCACGGCGCCTCCCCATGTATTACCGCCATCGGTTGATTTGGATACTGATATGCCGCTCTTAATCTTCTGTACTGCTTTTGACGCTTTGACATCAATCGTGTCTATGGCAATGCTTGCGTAATAGAACGTTGTCTCGCTGGCGCACCTTATAACGGGGTCACCAAGCAGATCTCGAAACTTAACATTACCACTGGTGGGTAATGGGTCGGCTACAAGAACGCCCTTATCATTAAAGGATACACCGGCATTGGTTGATATTGACCATCCGTTAAAGCTTAAACTTCCGCTTTTACTTGGACTTGGCGGCAGACTGCTATCAAGAAATGGGAGTAATGTTGCGGCATAAGAACCAGAATCGTTAAAACCTATTGCAGCATTATTTCCACACCATGCCACGGTGGTCTCACTCTGGGTACAACCGCCCAAGCGAGTGAAAAAGTCCGATTTGGCTAAAGGGTTGCTCCCAGATATAGGGGCTAATGCCTTTTCCTGTACTTCCAATTCATTGTTGTTTGTAGAGAATCTTCTCCGTTCTACCGCCCTTTTTAACGTTGGTTTAAGCGTATTCCACCGGTCGCCAAACGAGACGATATTTTGTGCGCCGGAAGAAAGTAAATTTGCCCTTTCCCCCAATTGATTTTTCAGTGATTTTCCAAAATCAGCTATTCCTTCAAGGTGATCCATGGTTTCTTCCGGGGTAGGCTGTGCCCATAGAGGTTGAACACAGAAAAGACCGGCTACACATGTCACGACAGTTATAACTCTTCTTAACATATTTACCTTCTTCTTTATTCAAAAGGGTTTCTAGAATTAATAATCTAACAACAAAATATTATAACCTTTTATGCCTCCTTTAGTCCATACTTTTTTACAGGTTCAATCTTCCACGATTGAACCTGCGATGAAGTAGACGAAGATTTAATGTAATGTAGAGGAATTTCAATACAAATCGTAGCGCGGGTGGTTTATCCCTATAACCGTTTGCACAGATCAAACGGTTTGAACGGTTTAAACCGTTTAAACAGATTAATCGGTTTATTGCCGACTACAAGAGATTTGCGCTACAATAAAGGCCTGCCTGTACGGCAAAACAGGAGTATCAAGGCTTTATCGACATTTTAAAGACTTTTGATTCGTTGATAACCTGTTGCATCAAGGGTATGCGTTCTATACAATGATTGCATGAAATCCATTCGTGAATACCATGAGATAACGAAACATAGCTGGGAAAAGCTCTATCAGGATAATCATACCCTTGACTGGTCAAACCAACCGGACCCATTTCTCACCTATCTGGATTGTCCCGGTATAGCGTTGGGTAGTAGCTTTGAAAAAATGGATGGCCATTTGTCTAAGGTCTGGTTTCACCAAAATATTACATCACGAAGTGAGCCGATCATGCTTTCCACGATCTCAACACTCCTCTACTATTCAATGGCAATCAGCGCATGGAAGTCTTATCGTGGCATTGAACCGTGGTCTTTAAGGGTGAATCCAAGCAGCGGAGACCTCCACCCTACGGAGACGTATATTTACACTCATAATATAGTGGGCATTCCTAACGGTGCATATCACTATTTTGTGAAAGACCATCTGCTTGAGCAACGAGCGGTTGGGGATATTGCGCCTTCTCTGTGGAAAATGATCGGCGGCGCCTCCCCGGCGCCTCCCGTTATTATAGGCTTAAACACGATATTCTGGCGGGAGGCGTGGAAATATCAATCACGCGCTCTGCGATATTGCTACCTTGACCTGGGACATGCCATGGCCGCAATTAAGGTAGCGGCGCGCGGACTGGGACTTTCCGTGACCTTTATAGGCGGTTTTTCTGATGATGCACTACGGCAATTCCTTTGTTTTGATAAGACGGGCGAGTATCCACTCTTGTTCGTGGCCGTAGATATACGACAACCGGTTGTTGGTATGAACTGGAAAGAAATTCAAAAAAACGATATTCATGCGTCAATACGCATAGACAGACTTTCTGATGAAATAGTCGAGTATCCTCTTATTAATGCTGGGCATACACTCACCAGTAAGAATTGTGATATTGATGCTTCATACCGGTATCGTTCACGGGTAAATCAACCATGCAAAGAGGATGGGCAGGTTATCCCGGTGAATACAGGAACACCGGCACATGAATATCCCTTGAAATGAAGGAGTTGAGTTTGAATCAGGACATTGCCGGTGATTCGGCATTTGCTGTGAGTTTTATTAGTAATTTTGATTATGCCTTACAGAAATATGGTAACAGGGGATATCGTTATATACATTTTGAGGCAGGTTTTCTGGGACACGCATTATACCTGGGCGCCACGGCTGTGGGTTATGATGGGACAGGTATTGGCGCATTTATTGATGACGAGGTGCATACCTTTTTAAAGACGCCGGCATCGCAGCAGGTGGTTTACCATTTCACAGTGGGAAAACGGGTAGACGATCCACGCATCTCAACGTTTCCCTCTTATGCGAAGGTTCATGACGATGAGGAAGACGCGCAAATTTAGACTTTAGATTTGAGATTAACAAAATCGTAATTCGTAATTCCTTCAGGGTTTTTCTACAGGATAACCTTCCGCCTCCCATTTGCGGATGCCGCCTTCTACATTGTATAACTCTTTTAACCCCTTATCCTTTAATAGTTCACATGCCTTTGCGCTCCGTTTACCGGCTGCACAATGAACAACAACTTTTTTATCCCTGGGAATGTTATTTATATTTTGTTCGAGCTCCTGAAGGGGGATAAGATGGGCGTCTTTGAGGTGTACTTCGTTGTATTCGTCTTTGGTGCGAACGTCGAGTATGTATACATCTTTGTCGTTATCAATTAAATCCTTTGCCTGCTTGGCAGAGATATTTTTTACTTCTGTTTGTATTTTTTTGTTTCCTTCGCCTGCATAGATGTTTTTGGGAGTTAATACCCCAGTAAATGCATTCAGAAATACGGTCATACCTGCAAGCATTACTGCCGCCTGAATTGGTCGTAAAAGTTCCTTTTTCTTCATAGTTATGCTCCTTATTCTATAAATTATGATCCGACATGAGAATGGCAGAATTCTTCGTAGTCAATGAGTTCCTTAATCGTGGCCTTGTCGCTGCATACGGGACAATGAGGATTTTTATGAATCTTGACCTTTTTGAAGTCCATGTTTAAGGAGTCATAAATGAGCAATTTTCCTTTTAATATCTCACCTTTGCCAAGGAGAAGTTTTACCACCTCCGTTGCCTGAATTGAACCTATTACTCCTGGCAATACCCCTAACACGCCAGCTTCCTGGCATGATGGCACCAGCCCGGGAGGCGGGGGGGTTTCATACAGGCAGCGGTAACAAGGGCCTTCAAAAGGTACAATCGTGGTAACCTGCCCTTCAAACCGAAAGATAGAACCATGGGATAATGGCTTCTTAAGGAAAACGCAGGCGTCGTTTACCAGGTACCGTGTTGGAAAATTATCGGCGCCGTCAAGAACGACATCATAGTCCTTGATAATGTCCATAATATTTTCTGAGTTAAGTCGGTCTGTATAGGGGACTACTTCAATATCGGGGTTGAGCGCTTCAAGGGTTTCTTTCGCGGATATAGCCTTGGAACGGCCAATATCTTTGGTCGTATGTAATATTTGCCGTTGCAGATTCGAATGGTCGACGCAATCGCTATCGGCAATACCGATCTTTCCTATGCCGGCAGCGGCAAGATAAAAGGCCGCTGGCGATCCAAGACCACCGGCTCCTACTAAAAAGACCTTTGACTTTAAAAGCTTTAACTGTCCCTTTCCACCTACCTCGGGGAGAATAATATGCCGTGAATAACGCTTGATTTGTTCTTCAGTAAACGTTGATGACATCGTATTTTTCCTATCGGTTTTTATTCCATAAAAAAGGCCATGTGCTTTGACATGACCCTGACTTAATCAAAATGAATAATTTAAAAAATTATAGCAGACCCTATTTCATGATTCAACAGATTTTAATTATTTGCACGAAAGGGAAAAATCCAGGAAAAACAAATAAATCTTGCAGAGGCAACAATGCAGTTTTTGAAAATATCCGTGCACATTATGAGTTCCATGGTAGGGGTATGTTGCTATGCGCCTTTGCAGTGTGGCTGAATTTTCAGAAAAACTATAGATGCACTACCTTGATTTGAGAAGGGTCGTCTACTCCCAAACCAAGGGAGGCTGCGGTGGCAATGTATTTGGGTTCACGATTTGCCTGTTTTAATGAGGGGAGCTTCATTTCTTTTCGTTTCTCCTCAATAATATTATGACAGACACGGTCAAGGGCAACGGGGTCCCTTCCGGCAATAATTCCATTATAATTCCACGTCCACTGTGGTTTGTATCCCGGCCCTCCGTGGTATTGCGCCAGGATTGCATCGCAGATGATTAACCTTACTTTATCCTTAATGTAAGGATGGGCGTTCAACTCTGCAACAAAAGGATTGCAATTATTGCCATGATATTTGTTCGGGTTGTGGATAACGCCAAAAAAATTCTTCATGGCAATACTGACGCCTGCAAGGTCATGGTCCTTGAGGACGGGTACATTAATAATGGCTGAACATAATTGTGATACGATCTTGCTAAAACACGTGCCTACGCTCCCCGCTGATTGCAGTTCTGCCTCATAACCGCCGCCGGGGAGGTCGTCCGTTCCAAAACATTGTACCCCATCCACCATGCTTCGTACGCGGAATCCCGCGGTCTCAAGCTCGCGGTTGTAACGCTCAAAAACAATGATGTTTTTATCTTTTACTCCGGCCTGTTTTAAACCTTGTACAAGAGATTCAACAACGGCAACATGAGGCGACATCATTTTTCCCGAGAGACAGTTCAATTTTATACCCACCACATCTTTGGGTTTAAATAAGGACTGCCATGCCTTTTCTTGTGATGGCGCGCCGGTCAACTGTATTACTGCCTTGTTGACTAAATGTGAAATGGCAGCTTCCTTTATGTTACCCGTTGACGCGGTCAGGTTGTCATCGCGTGCAATAATCACGAGGGGAGAATTTGAAAGGGATGAGTCTTCACCAAATGTTAAAAAGTGGTTACAACTATTTATATATTTTGTAATGATTGAGGATGCGTAGATACTGCCGCCAATCGCGAGCGTTTGTTTGAGAAACAATCTTCTTTCTTTGTTTATCTTCATGTTTTTTATAGTAAAATGAAATAGATAAAAAGTCAATTTTAAATACATACTTGCAATAGTTTATATCTTTTGATTTAATTGAAAAAATGAACAATATGAAAATTTTTATTCGAGTTGCATGCATTCCCATAGCGGTAACCTTTACTGGTTGTACCACGGTAAAGTATTATCCCGTTAACTTTGTAGAATCCCTCAAGCATCCCACCAAATTTCCAGAATCATTTTCATCGAACGTACAGAATGTCGAAGAGCTTGCCGAGAAAAATCCCCTTGGCGAGGGCGAGATGGTGAAAATTATTGACGTGGCTGAAAACAAAAATTCCAGCATGCATCTCTTGCAGATTCGTGAAAACGGGGAGTTGAAACCACAATACCACAAGCGGCACGATGAGGTTATTTATGTAAAAAAAGGAAGTGGTATTGCCACCCTGGATGGCACCCGATACATGATAAAACCTGGTTCCATGTTACAAATACCAAGCAAGACCGTACATAAGATACTGAACACGGGTGGAGAGAAATTTGTGGCCGTTTCCATTTTTTCACCCCCTTTTGATGGACGGGATGAAAAAATGATAAAGGAAAAGAAGAAACTCCGTGATACTAAAGAGGAAAAACGGTTGGCTACAAAAAAACCTGAAAAGACAACAAAAGATGCTCAAACATCTACGACAACAAAACCTCCTGAGGAGAAACTCCAGAGTTCTGAAGACAAAACAGGAAAAGTTGAGGAACGTCCGTCAGATGTGTCAGACTTAGATGAAGAGGGAGGGGAAAAGGGTACAAAGATTGAAAAAACTGCCGTTTCTCCGAAAAAATATGCCTCTCTGGACGGTAAAAGGAAGTCAACGGGAACACCGTCTACAGAAGAACCCGTCATGAACATTAGTGAATTGCATGAGAAACTCACTAAGTTGATGGTGCTCAAAGAAGAAGGCGCTCTTTCTGAAGAAGAATACGAGGCAAAGAAGGATGACCTCATGAAGGGAAAGGATATCGGCGTATTACCTGAACCGAAGGGCAAACCAAAGGAAGAACTCTCGCGAGAGGAAGACGAATCTTATTCGCACAATGCGGAGAGCGATAGTCGTGAAGATGTGGGCAGTTCCCGTGAAAATTCTGATGTCAAATCCGAAGGTTTCCGTTTGTCCACGGAAAGTAAAGCTGCGGTACCAGAAGTTAGTTCACGGGAAGAAGAAAAAGGGTTTACCCATGAAGATAAATTAAAAACCCTGGAAGAGATGAAAGAAGAGCATCTGATTACACAGGAAGATTATGAGACCAAGAAAAAAGAAATCCTCGGTTTGTCAGAAAATAAGGGTGAAGAAAAATTACCCGAAATTGCTGATGAGGACGAGCGGTTGAAGGAACTCAAGGAGCTTTATAAAGATGGGCTCATAACAGAAGAGGACTACAACTACAAGCTCAAGGAAATGAAAGACAGCCGGAAGCAAAGCTTCGCTCCAAGCGCTCAGGTCAAATCCGAAGGAAAGGAATCCTTTTCAGAGGATAAACTTAAGGCTTTGGAGGAGTTGAAGAACGAGGGTTTAATTACCGAGGATGACTATGAAAGTAAAAAGAGGGCGATTTTTGGTTCCGCTGGAGAAGAAACGGCTTCAAAACCGTCGAAGAGCGCTCGTGAAGATGAACGGATAAAGGAACTCAATGAGTTGCGTGACGAAGGGCTTATAACGGAAGACGATTATCAATACAAGCTTAAAGGGCTTGCTGGTGGTGAAAAAGCTGATCTTTATCCGAAGGATGAGGAGGCTGGCGAACGACCTTCTCCTAAAGATGCCGGAGAATCGGGAAGATCAACGGAAGAAGTATCCTCTTTAAAAGAGGCAGAGAAAGGTGTTCCTCTTGAGGAGGTATCCGGGGAACGTGAGGTAACGAGGGAGCAAACTCCTGAAATTCCAAGCGCGGAAGAAATCGTAAAGCAAAAAAATGAAATTGATGAAAAGTCTATTTCCCTTGAAGAGAAACCAAAGCCCGCGGAAGAGTCAAATGAAGAAGGTTTGTCTCCAAAAACAGGAGAGGAAGAAGAACCTCTTGTCGTAAAGGAAAAGAAACTGGTTTCAATACCGTCCGAAAGCGCTTCGGAAGAAATATCCTCTTTACAAGAGGCAGAGAAAGATGTTCCTCCTGAGGAGGTATCCGGGGAACATGAGGTAACGAAGAACCAAACTCCTGAAATTTCAGGTGAAGAAGAAATTGTAAAGCAAAAAAATGAAATTGATGAAAACTCTATTTCCCTTGAAGAGACGCCAAAGCCTGGAGAAAAGTTACAGGAAGAAAGTTTATCCACAGAAAGAGGCGGGAAAGAAGAACCTGTTATTACAAAGGAAGAGAAAACTGTTCCGATACCGCCTGAAAGCGCTCTGAATGAGGATAAGGAACTGAAAGAGTTGTATAATCTTTTGCATGATTTAGAGAGCGAACCACAAAAATAAATCTTTTCAATGAACATATTTGTAGGGCATGAAAATATGCGTTTTCGTACCAATAC